>CAYMIE010000001.1:0-16456 GCA_964390405.1 uncultured Gammaproteobacteria bacterium
AAGATGAATGGTAAGAATTGGCGGAAAAAATTATGACAATTACAGTAATTGGGGCGGGTTATGTTGGTTTAGTAACAGCCGCCGTTTTCTCAGATCTTGGCAACAAAGTTTACTGCGTTGATGTTGATGAAAAGAAGATAGAAGACCTAAAAAAAGGTAAAGTACCATTTTTCGAACCTTCTCTGTCGGAATATCTAGAAAGAAATATTAAAGAAAAAAGACTTTTCTTCACTAAAAGTTACAGTGATTCGGTTTCAAAATCTCAGACAATCTTTATTTGTGTAGGAACCCCGTCGAAGGAAAACGGTGAAGCGGATTTAACTTATCTTTTTAGTGCAGTGGAGGAAACTGCGAAGAATTTATCAGGGTATACGCTGATTACCATAAAAAGTACTATCCCAATAGGATATGAAGATGACTTAGAAGCCACGGTAAAAAAGCATGCAAAAGCTAAATTTGAATTTGCCGCATCGCCTGAATTTTTAAGAGAAGGAACAGCGATTGAGGACACCCTTCATCCTGACAGGATTGTTATTGGGACCCACAGTAAAAAAGCAGAAAAAATTCTACTCGAATTACACGCTCCTATCTCCGGCGAAAGGATAACTTGCGACATGAGGTCAGCTCAACTGGTTAAGTACGGAGCCAACGCACTCTTAGCAACAAAGGTATCTTTTGCTAATGCAATTTCAATTCTTTGCGAAAAAATGGGAGCAGATGTTGCTAAAGTTATGAAGGGCATTGGCGCTGACAAAAGAATCGGTCATTCGTTTTTATATCCTGGCATCGGATATGGAGGTTCATGTTTGCCGAAAGACGTTCTTGCTTTAGTTGCTCAATCAAACAGGTTTGATTATGATTTTGATTTGCTAAGGGCAGTTGATGCCATCAACGATAGTCAGATTGAAAGATTTATAAACAAAATCAGACAAATATTAGGAGCCACAGAAGACAAAAAAAACAATTTGGAGAATTTCAAACTAGCTGTTTTAGGGCTTGCGTTTAAGCCTAATACCGATGACATGAGAGACGCGCCTTCAGTGAAGATTATTAACAAGCTTTTGGATCTTAAGGCGCATGTGACCGTTTTCGACCCACAAGCAATGCATAATGCTAAAAAAGTTCTTCCAAATATCTCTTTTGCTAAAGGTGTCTATGAGACAGTTGAAGGCAAAGATGCACTAATTATCGTTACAGAATGGCCGGAATTTTCTCAAATTGATTTAAAAAAGGCAAAAACACTCATGAGAAAACCAAACATAGTCGACGGTCGCAATATTTTTGATCCTCAGAAAGTTAAGAGTGCTGGTTTTAACTACATCGGTATCGGCAGATGAGAAAAGCATTAAATTCCGCAAGGAATCAAGGTTCTTCGAAGAAGGCTCTTAATTCCGCAAGGAATCAAGGTTCTTCGAAGAAGGCTCTTATTACAGGTATTGGTGGTTTTGCCGGTAGCCATTTAGCGCAACATTTAATTTCTCAAAAAATTTCAGTTTCAGGATTTGTTCACCCAAACCACCCATCACACAACTTAGAGTATTTAGATATAAAAGCCCATTTAATTAAATGCGACATTTTAGACAAGGAATCGGTCGTTAGAAATATCAAAAATACTTCATTCGACTATATTTTTCACTTGGCAGCATTTTCTTCTCCCCAAAAGAGCTTTGAAAACCCTAAGGAAACACTAGAAAATAATATCTTGGGACAACTGAATATATTAGAAACTTTAGCTAAAAATAAATCAAAAGCAAAAATACTAATCATCGGTTCTTCGGATGAATATGGGAATGCAGGTGAAAATAATTCATCAGTGGGCGAATCTGTACAGTTCAATCCGTCTTCTCCTTACGCCGTTTCGAAAATCGCTCAAGATTTGTTAGGCAGGCAATTCTTTTTGAATCAAAAACTGAATGTTGTTCGTGTAAGACCCTTTAACCATATTGGGCCAATGCAAACGACCGCCTTTGTAGTTCCCGCATTTGCTAATCAAATTGCAGATCTGGAGAAAAAAGGTGATGGATTAATAAAAGTGGGGAATCTAAATGTCTATAGAGATTTTACGGATGTTCGGGATGTCGTAAAGGCTTACCTTTTGGCAGTCGAAAAAGGAAAAGTTGGCGACGTCTACAATATTGGTTCTGGCAAAGCATACAAAATAGCCGATATCCTGGATAAGCTAATTTCATTCTCAACAGTCAAAATTAAAATTAAAAAGGACAAAAAATTATTCAGGAAAGAAAACATGGTTAAAATTATCTGCGATTTTTCAAAGTTTAAAAAGATGACTGGATGGGAACCTCAAATCCCCATTGAAAAAACTTTATCTGATACAATTGATTACGAGAGAAGTAGGCTTAATTGAGATGCAGCAAAAAAAAGCTCTAATTACAGGAATCACCGGACAAGATGGATCATATCTGGCCGAATTTTTACTGTCTAAAAATTACAAAGTTTTTGGCCTGACGAGAAGAACCTCGACTCCAAATTACGAAAGAATCCGCCATTTCCAAGAAAAAATCACCCTGCTTCCTGCTGATCTGCTTGATCAGCAGTCGCTTACTAGCGCCGCGAAGGAAGCGGATCCGGACGAAATTTATAATTTAGCAGCTCAAAGTTTTGTTGCTACTTCTTGGTCACAACCGGTCTTAACTGGTGAATTCACGGCTCTAGGTGTTACCAGAATTCTCGAAGCAGCAAGACAAGTTAAACCGGAAGCAAAATTTTATCAGGCTTCTTCTTCAGAAATGTTTGGGAAAGCCGCCGAAAGTCCTCAAAGTGAAAAAACTCCCTTCCACCCCAGAAGTCCCTATGGCGTTGCCAAGGTGTATGGGCACTGGATAACTATAAACTACAGGGAGTCATACAATTTATTTGCTGTGTCGGGAATTCTATTCAATCACGAATCTCCAAGACGTGGTCTTGAGTTTGTAACCAGAAAAATTTCGCACGGCGTAGCCAAAATTCATTTGGGACAAGCAGATAATATTACTCTAGGAAATCTGCAGGCAAAAAGAGACTGGGGTTTTGCCGGGGATTATGTCGAAGCCATGTGGATGATGCTTCAGCAACCTAAAGCTGATGATTATGTAATAGCTACTGGCGAAAACCATTCTGTCGCCGATTTTGTTCAAGAAGCATTTGAGGTTATCGGCGAAAAGAACTGGAAAAAATTTGTCAAAACGTCAAAAGAATTTATGAGACCCGCGGAAGTAGATTTTCTCATCGGAGATTCCACAAAGGCGAGAAAAGTTTTGGGATGGAAACCGAGAACTACTTTTAAAGATCTAGTGAAGACGATGGTTGAAGCAGACATTGAGCTTCTTAAGAAAAACTCCAGATGAGGCTCGTAGTTAATATCCCTACTTACAACGAAAAAGATAATGTTGAAGAAATAATCAACAATGTACTGGCGGTAAGCAAGAAAATGTCTGATATTGATCTTCATGTTTTGGTATCAGACAGTCGTTCACCGGATGGAACGGCAGATATTGTTAAAAAAATTTCAAAAGTCAATCCGAAAGTGCATTATCTGGATGTAAAACAACGAGGGCTTGGAATAGGTATTGTTAAAGGGCATAGATACGCAATAGATAAATTAAAGGCAGACATACTTGCTCAAATGGATGGTGATCTTTCTCATGATCCCTCGACGCTGCCGATTATGTACGAAAACATTAAAAAGGGGTTTGATCTAGTTGTGGGTTCAAGATTAATGAAGGGTGGCAAGAATTTGCTTGGATGGCACAGGAGACTTTTCACACGAGGATCAGCTTTTTTTTGCAGAATTTTCTGGGGAACCTTTCACTTGACTGAGTATACCAATTCTTATCGAATGTTCACAAAAAAACTTTTTGAAGAAATTGATTTTAATAAAATACCTTGGCAATCAAGGTCATATATTATTCAGCCGTCATTTTTATATGGGGCTTTAGTTACCGGGGCAAAAATAAAGGAAGTGCCAATCACATTTGTAGACCGCAAAAAAGGTTATTCAAAAGCCCAAATTGTTGTCTATACTCTAGATGTTATTAAATTTGGTATCAAAGTACGCATCCAAAAATCCAAAACGATTATTAAGTTTTTAATGGTTGGGGGTGTCAGTTATTTACTAAATGCTTTTCTTTTAGGTCTCCTAAACAGGGGTGATCTGATTTTCATCCGCGTTTTGAATCAACCAATTTTGTCAAATATCCACACGATAGATTCGGCCCCTCATATATTGTTCATAACTTTTGACAGACTCTTTGTTGCTTCAATTATTTCAATCCAGACATCGATTATCTTCAACTTTATTTTCCATGAAAACTGGACATTTAAATACAGATCTCGAGAGGGTTCGAAAATACTCAGATTTTTGAAATTTAATTTGTCATCCTTTGGTAGTCCATTAATTCAATTAGCTAGCATCCTAACTTTTGCGAGAATTTTTGCTCTTCATGAACAAATTGGTTTAGCAATTGGTGTTGCCATAGGCTTATTTTTCAACTATATAGTTAATCTAATTTGGATCTGGAAAGCCAAGTAGCCAAATATGCCCTTTTTTCGGAAACATTTTCAACTGATACTCGTAATAATCGTCATAGCTGTCGCAATATTCTTCAGGTTCTGGCAAATTCGCGACTATGTAGTATTTCTGGGTGATGAAGGTAGAGATATGATAGTTATGCGCGATATTTTTATAAACAAACGCCTGCCGTTTTTAGGTCCGACAGCGTCTGTCGGCGGTTTTTACCTAGGACCCATCTATTATTGGATGGCGGCGCCATTCCTACTCTTATGGGGATTTGATCCTGTAGGGCCTGCCTATTTTGTCGCAATTGTCGGCGTGGCTACCGTATTTTTACTTTACAGGTTTTTAAAGGAAACTGTAGGTTTCTGGCCGGCAATTTTGGTAAGCTTGCTTTACTCTACCGCCCCATTAATTGTTAGATATTCTCGCTCTTCATGGAATCCAAATCCTCTGCCATTTTTTGCACTTTTAATGATTTATTTTATTTATCTCGGAATAAAGAAGAAGAAATGGATTTTCTATGCGGGAGCGGGAGCAAGCTTTGGTGTCGCAATACAACTCCATTATTTGGCAATCATGCTTATAATAATTTCGAGTTTAATTGTTCTTGTCAATACTAATTACAAGAAATGGCCTCAAATATTGGCATCAGCCTCAACAGGTTTTATAATTACTTTTTCCCCTTTTTTATTTTTCGAAATTCGCCACAGCTTTCCAAATTTTAAAACCATACTTGAATTTGTAACCAGAGGTTCCACCACAGGTTTTCAAACATCAAATTTTATTTGGTTATTATCAAATTTCGGAAATATTTTACTCGAGGAAATATCTATAATTAAAGGAACTGTGATTACTAGAATATTCTTCTGGTTTTTAACATTAGGTGGTTTGTCGGGTTTATTTTTTTACAGAAAAACGAATAACTTAAGAATATCTTATTCAATAGGCATAATCTGGTTTTTGGGAGGTTTACTTACTCTCAAGTATTACTCAGGGCAAATTTTTGATTATTATTTCGGTTTTATGTTCCCTGCCCCGTTTTTTTTAATTGGGTTAATCTTTTCCACGATGTGGAAAAACAATATTTTTAGAATTTTTGCTCTGATTATTATGATATTAACTTTTGCCTTCTTTATATCTAAAGGCTTTTACAGAAATTCTCCCAATAGACTCATTAACCAAACAGTAACAGTTGCAGACTTTGTTATCCAAAAAACAAACCAAGAGTCTTTTAACTTTGCTTTAATTTCAAACAGCAATTCTGATCACGCCTATCGTTATTTTCTGGAAACAAAAGATCACAAACCTTTGGAATTGGATGAATTAGTTACCAATCAACTGTTAGTAGTTTGTGAATCCAAAAAATGCGAACCTCTCGGTCACCCGATATGGGAAATTGCCGGCTTCGGTCGAGCAGAAATAGATGGTGAGTGGGAACTTCCAGACATCGGCATCCGAGTGTATCGATTGACCCACTGGCCTGGAGAATTATCACCAGCAGGTAAACCAGCCATTAAAGGCAGTTAGTGTATAATTTTTGAGATGAATTTTAAAAATATAATATCTGCTCGCCAATTTGATGAAAAATCTCTCAAAAAAATTTTCAATATTGCAGATAAAGTTAAATCTGGAAAGTACAACAAAAAAGCGCTCACTGGAAAAATAATGGCAACACTTTTTTATCAACCATCCACCAGAACAAGATTGTCATTTGAGTCATCAATGTTGAGCTTAGGTGGAGCAGTTATTGCAACCGAAAATGCTGCCGAATTTTCATCAGCTGTAAAAGGCGAAACGTTGGAAGACACAATTCGCGTTGTCAATTTTTATTCTAATGTCATAGTTATCCGCCATCCAAAAAGCGGAATTGCCGATTTAGCTGCAAAATATTCAAACATCCCGGTAATCAATGCAGGGGACGGCGTAGGAGAGCATCCAACACAAGCTCTACTAGATTTGTATACGATCTTTTCCAAAATTCGTTTACAAAACTTTACCATAGCAATCTGCGGGGATCATGCAAATTATCGTCCACACCATTCACTTTCGTATTTATTATCACTTTATCCTAAGATTAAAATTATTTACGTCTCACCAAAACATCTATCAATGCCGCAAGGGCTAAGGGAACACTTAATAGAACGAAAAATAAATTTTTTCGAAACCGAAGATTTCCTGGATACAATATCAAAAGCGGACGTTATATACCAGGGCAGAATTCCAAAAGAGTATTTAGGTAAAGATTATAAAAAATACGTCGGCCAATATGTTCTAGACACAAAAACATTAAAGAATATTAAGAAGAAAGCTATTATTATGCATCCTCTTCCAAGAGGGAATGAGATATCACCAGATGTTGACAATGATCCCAGAGCAATCTATTTCGAACAAGCTCAAAATGGTCTTTTTGTCCGAATGGCGCTTCTATTAATTCTCTTTGACAAAAATAGATAAAAAAACGGATAATTAGTTTAAATGTCCGAAAAACCACATCTAACTGTAATCGTTCCTGCTTACAATGAAGAGCCGAATTTCAAAAGGGGCACTCTTGATGAAGTTCCAAAGTATCTTGAAAAGCAAAATTATTCGTATGAGATATTAATAGTTGATGATGGCTCAGAAGACCAAACAGCAAAACTAGCTGAAGACTTTGCAAAAAAAAACAAAAATATTAGAGTTATCAAAAATCCTCACCAGGGAAAAGCAGAAACAGTCAAAAAAGGAATTGAAGAAGCGAACGGTGAATTAGTTCTTTTCACAGATTTTGACCAGGCGACGCCGTTGCCAGAAGTCGAAAAGCTTCTCACCTTTATTCCGGATTATGATATTGTTATTGGTTCAAGACAACTTCCAGGCGCTAAGCGCGAGAAGGAGCCATTTTATCGTCACTTGATGGGTCTAGTATTCAACTTGATTGTTCAGTTTATCGCAGTAAGAGGAATCTGGGATACTCAGGCGGGTTTCAAGTGTTTCAAGGCGAATGTTGCCAAGGAACTTTTTGAAAACCTAAAAGTTTATGGAAAAGGCAAGCAAGTACAAGGAGCCCTAGTTACCGCTTTTGATGTAGAGCTCTTATTTATTGCAAAAAAACGAGGATATAAAATAAAAGAAGTACCAATTATCTGGCACCATGTAGCAACGAGCAGAGTCAGCCCGATTAAAGATTCACTGCGGATGCTTCGCGACGTCATAAAAGTCCGCCTCAATGACCTCCGAGGAGCCTACCGATTAGCTAGAACTTAAACTGCTCTTCTTAGACTATCAATCTAATGAGAAACATAATATTTTATGTTAAAAGTAATTAATTGGTTCAGAAAAGACATTTTTGCCAAATTATTTGCTCTTCTTGTCTTAGGTGTTGCTATTTTTTTTCGTTTTTACGACTACTATGACAGGATTTCAATATTGGCTGACAATTCAAGAGATGTCCAGGTAGCAAAATATGCTATAGACAATTTTAGAATTCCTCAGATTGGTCAGTTTTCGTCAGCAGGCCGTTCTTTTATGGTCCTTGGTACTACTGGTTATTAATTGTATTTTTAGCTTTTCCCCTAGGAATTCTCGCCCCATGGTATATGATGTCCTTTTTATCGATACTTTTTATATTTGTTATCTATTGGCTTGGCAACCAAATTGGTGGCAAAAAAGTAGGAGGGTTGTCTGCAATCTTTGCGGCGATTGCTCCCGCACAAATATCAAACTCATTATCTGTTTGGAATCCAGCAATTGTTCCTCTGCTTTCAGCAATCATTTTATTATTTGTAGTTCAATACTTTAACTTTCGAAAGGCCAGGGACATCTTTCTCTTTGGATTTACGCTATCTTTGGCAATGTCGATACATTTTCAGAGCATGTTGCTCTTTCCAACACTTATTATCTTGTTATTTGTAACAAGACCGTCAAAAAAACATTTAAGTTATTTGATTTTAGGTCTCCTGATTCCTTTCTTGCCGTTAATTTACTTCGATATCAAACACGACTGGTATAATTTCAAAAGCGTTTTTATTTATCTTTTTATTGATCAGTTCTCAATTTGGGTTCCAAACAGATGGCTAAGTTATATATTTTCCTATTGGCCAGAAACCTGGAGCCACGTGATTGGAGGATTTAAATTCCTTAGCGGCTCGATCATAGTGTTGCTTTCAATATTTACGATTTCTAACATTAAGAAACTAAATAATTACAAAGTTTTTTATTTAATTGCCTCGATTTTCGTCTTAGAGATTGTCTTATATCGTTATAGAGGTCCTCGCTACGAGTACTACAGCTTTTTTACTCACCCTTATGTCTTATTATTGTCTGCGTGGACGTTAAAGAAATTAACTGAAATTCAAAAATTAATCGGAATAATTTTTATTATAGCAATAGTTGTTGCTACACTTAATCAATCAATTTATGATCTTAAGGAAACACAAATTTCGCTTAAAAAAATAAAAAATCTTAAAACGGAAATTTACTCAGCCTTCCCTTCTCAAAAATTCGACATTTATAGTTGTCCGTTTTCTGGAGGAGTTGTAGCCCATCCCCTTTCATTGAGTATGTACCACGATGGCAGGAACAGCGAAGCCGGAATAGGCATAATGGCTTGCGAGCAAAGTAAAGGCTTAACATGGGATTATATCCCCAAAAATAAAATCCCAAAGGATGCAAATTATTATAGTTTAAGTACCTCAAGAGTCTATAGAACTACAGCTGAATGGTGGAAAAATAATCCACCAAAATCGAGTGACTTCTTCGATTTTATTAAAAGAAAATTAAATCCAAGTTGTTACCCTCATTGTTCGTAAGGTTTAGGATACTTATTAATCCTTTACTCAACATTTGATTGCTATAATAAACAGCGGATCGATGAAATCTCTTGAAAAAAAACTTCTCGTTGCTAATTTCTTACTATATTTTTTCCTGGCAATTTTTTCTTACGCTTATGTGGATTTAAATCTAACTTTGTCACAGAACAAATTTGTTCTCTCCTTTGTTAACTTCTTACAAGCTTTGGGGTATTATCATCGGAGTGCTGCAACATTCATTTATTTGCTATTCTTAATTACTGCTTTTTCTTTCTTTTTATTTAATTTATGGCTTTTTTACAAAAAACAGTTAAGCCTTAGTTATCTAAAATTCGCGACTCTTCTGAGTACATTTATCTTAATCTTTGCATACACATTTTTATCATCTGACCTTTTTAATTATATTTTCGACGCGAAAATTATTATTAAGTATCATGCTAATCCATATACACACAGGCCTTTGGATTTCCCGACTGATGATTGGCTGAGATTTATGAGATGGATTCACAGGTACTCCCCGTATGGTCCACTCTGGCTCGGATATACACTTATTCCGGCGACATTAGGTTTTGGTAAATTTATTTTTAACCTCATTACATTCAAAGTTTTTATTTCAATATTTCATTTGATTAATGCACTTTTAATTTACAGAATCCTTAATAAGATAAGACCAAGAGCTACGTTATTTGGAACTGCCTTCTACGCCCTCAACCCAACATTGCTACTTGAAGGTGTTGCTAATGCGCATAACGATGTAGTTTTGGCAACATTTCTAATCCTACCTATTTATTTATTAACAATCAGAAAAACAACTTTGTCTTATTTAACTCTTTTTGCTGGCACCTTAATCAAGTATATTCCGATACTTAACCTTCCCTGGCTGATTTGGTATACGTTTGGCAGGAGCAAAAACGTTCAATTTCTTATTCTTTTGAATTTAATAACTATGGCCATTTTTACTTATTTTTTTTCGTCATTCAAAATATCCGTTCCTTTTGTTTCATCAGGAGCAACTCAAGTCCAATTCCAACCGTGGTATCTTTTCTGGACTCTACCGCTTGTATCTCTCGTTTCTTCACCTGTTCTAGTTCTAACCTCAACGACCTTAGCCTTCGGAGCAAGTCTTAGATATCTTCCATATCTTTTTTATGGCGACTGGTCACACTCTGGAACCCAATTATTCATGCAATCTATAACTTTTCTGCCAGCCGTAGTTGTGCTGATTGGAGTTAGTATTAAAACTTTTAGAAACAAATCCACATAAATAAATCTGACTCTAACACTCCAACGATTATTTATTTTTCCTATGTTAAACTAATTCAATGAATTTTGGACTTGCCAATTTGGCAACAGTAATGAAAAAGGAGTTAATGTGTGTTATTATTCTGTCTTTTTTCATTTTCCTCTCCTCCAAAGCTCTTTTACACGAAGGATTCTTTAGGACAATCGATGACATAACCACGGTAAGAATAGATTACATGGAGAGGGAGCTAAAAAGAAACGATTGGTCTAATTTTCCAGTGAGGTTGTCTGGAGAGCTGTCAAACAATTACGGTTATCCATTGTACCTTTTCTACGCACCGCTTACCTACTATTTTGGCGCGATACTGAAAATGCTGCTTTCCTTAAGCAGCATTGTTGCTACCAAATACGTATACGTCTTCCCGTTAATCTTTGGCCCCTTTGCTTTTTACTTTGCAGCTCGCCAGAAAATGAGCCATTTTCCTGCTCTTACTGCTGCTATAGTTTACACATTGTTCCCATACAGAGGAACTAATACCTACCTGCGTGGGGCTGTTGCAGAAGCATGGGCAATAGCTTTTGTACCGCTTGCACTTGGAGCCCTTTTCCTCTTACAGAAAAAAAATAAATTTGGGGGTGTATTGTTTTCTATATCGTTATTTCTCGTACTAATAAGTCACAATTTAACAGGGGTACTATTTACTGGGTTTGTTTTGTTATACGCTTTAGTATTCTTTCAAACGAATAAACAGTTCTGGAGATTTTTAATACTCGGGCTAGGAATGGCTGCTTTTTACCTAATACCTATGTTTTATTATTTAAAAATAATTAAGGTTTCTTACCTAGACCTAAACACCACATATATTTTTCAAACCCTTGAACCAATAAGCAATTTGTTGGTAATAAAATTCAATCAAATGGTTTGGAGAACTTCTGGTGTCTTTGTCTTGATACTAGCTGGTGGACTGATGCACTTTATTTATAAGAAATTAAAGGGTGAAAAGAAATTAAATGAACCATTATTTTGGGGTTTATCTGGCTTGGTACTGTATCTGTTACTCTTTGAACCAGCAATATATATTTGGAAACTAACATCCCCTGCAACAGGGATACTTCAATTTGTTTGGAGGTTACTATCTATTCTGGCTTTTATAATTCCCTTTTTTCTTGGCCTCTTATTAGCACACATTAAAAGCTTGTACTTAAAAATAGCCCTTGTTTCAATAACAATTATTGCCTCTATTAACTTTTTGCCATCTTTTAAACCAGAAGCTTACTCGTATTTTTATGAATACAAACCCGAAGGTCAGTGCGCATCAACCTCAAATCAGGACGAATATTTACCTATCTGGGTCAAGGGGTGCCCCCCCCGAAAAGTTCTATAGACATGTATCCTGAAGGAAAAATAAATATTGTCAGAGATAATTCCCTTGATATAAAAGCAGTCGTTGATAGTGACAAAAGTGCTCAACTAATTGTAAATAAATTTTATTTTCCTGGCTGGCATGTTTTTGTAGACGGAAAAGACAAACCGCTTGATTATAGTTTTTCCATAGACGGTATATTCAGAACTGAAGTTTCAGCTGGTAAACACACGATAAATGTAGTCTACAAAAAAACTCGAATCATGTGGCTCGCAGACTTGATTTCAATTAGCTCTTTTGGCATTCTCCTGTATTGTCTTTGGGCAGTAATAAGAAATAAAAAACTACTAAGACACGGTCACACAACAAGAAGCCAATGATACGCTTAACATAGTAGTTTATTCAGAGCAGAGGAATTATTGTGGTTAAAAAATTAAAACCTTTCCTATTTATTGTATTTATAACTTGCCTAATATTCTTCAAAATATTTATACGCGGACTTTATCCAATCCCAGGTGATCTTTTAGTTTCTTTTTATTTCCCTTATTATTCCGGCGGTTGGGAAGGCTACAACTCTTACACAACCCACAAGGAGCTTCTTGGGGCAGATAGTATTAGACAAATCTACTTATGGAAAGAATTTGCTGCCCAGGAATTTAAGCGAGGACAAGTTCCACTCTGGAACCCATATACCTTTTCAGGCCAACCACTGCTAGCTAATTTTCAATCGAGTGTTTTCTACCCTTTAAACTTCTTTTATTTTCTGACCGACCCCAGAAACGCCTGGATTCTGCTAGTGGTTACCCAACCACTTTTAGGCGGTTTATTCATGTATTTGGCAGCGCGAAGTTTTAAATTATCCTCGCCTGCATCTCTTTTTAGTTCAATTACGTTTATGCTTTCCAGCTACTTAATTACATGGATGGAAAACGGCAACATAAGTCACAGCTACATATGGCTTCCTCTAATATTTTGGTCGATAAATAATTACTTTAAAAACTACAAGTTTAGATATTTTCTTACGCTCTCAGTTTCCTTATCAATGTCTACCTTAGCTGGGCATCCTCAAACAGCGATTTATCTTTATATAATCGCCGCAATATATTGGATATATAAATCAGGGCGAAATTTGGCCAGACTTGTGGTGTTGCTGGCAGCCGTATCTCTTAGCATATTATTATCCGCGATTCAGCTAATCCCTACTGCCGACTTCTACGCAAAATCTCCAATTTCACTCCCGTTTGCAAGTAAAGTATTCGATCATGCAATTCTTCCTTACAAAAATCTCGTCACGTTTTTTGCTCCAGACTTTTTTGGCCATCCAGCGAGTAATAATTTCTGGAGCCAGACATATGGCGATTTCACGCCGTACATTGGGGTAGTGCCCTTAATATTTTGCTTGTGGGGAATTTACAAATTATGGAAACTAAAATTCATTAAGTTTGCAACGATAGTTTCTGTCTTTTTTATAATCGCGTCAACGCATGGCCCTATTACCTATCTTATAAAAGCCCTACAAATTCCACTCCTGAACTCAACTACGCCATCAAGATTCATGTCAATATCTATGTTTTTAATGATCATAATTGCGGGCTTTGGTTTTGAAGACTTCTTTAGAAAATTTGTGATTAAAAATTATCTGAAATTATTTATCAAGTTTTTACTAGTAATTGGAATGTTATATCTGATGATGTGGATTTTTGCTTTTGTTGGCCCTTCGCTTTTAAAGCCAGCAGATACTTGGCAAACAAATCTTACCGTTACTCGCAGGAATCTAATAATCCCATCACTGATGTTTGGTTTGCTGGTTTTTTTGTCTCTCGTTGCTCAAATGGTCTTTCCCAAAGTTAAAGCTAAGAATGAAATTAAAAAAAATCTTTTTACAATTGCTTTATTCATCCTGACATTGTTTGGGGGAATTTATTTTTCTAACAAATTTCTTCCCTTTGCCCCAAAAAAATTTATTTTTCCAGATCACGCGCTGTTCTCATTTCTTAAAGAAAATACTGGCATCAATAGGTTTTATGGTGGAGGAACGGCTAGGGTAGATTACAACATGCCGACGCATTATCAGCTCTATGTATCAGAGGGTTACGATACATTAAGACTAAAACGTTATGCAGAGCTTTTAGCAGCTTCAAGAAACAACGGGAAAGTTCCATCAACCTATCTCAGGTCCGATGCTGCTTTTCCGGATGAAGAAAATGGTTATCGCAGACGTTTATTTGATCTTTTGGGAGTAAAGTATTTACTTGATAAAGAGGATCTACCCAAAACAGGGACAGAGGACTGGAACGTGAACAGATTTCCCAACGACAACGTGCAAGGATATTGGCAGGACGGAAAGTTTTTAATCTATAGAAGACTGGATGCTTTACCTAGAGTCTTTATGTCGACAGACTATGTTGTTGCTGAAAACGACGGCGAAATTATCGAAAAAGTATTTGATAATAATTTTGATTTACAAACAATCGTTTTGGAAGAACAACCATCTATACCGATCGAAAGTAACAACGAAGATATTATTGAGCCAAAAATTTTAAACTACGGTTCAAATAAAGCAACTTTTGCTACAAATTCACAGAGCAATTCTCTTCTTTTTCTCTCAGACGCTTACGATGATGATTGGCGAATTTATATAGATGGCCAAAAGTCTAAAATCTTACGAGCAGACTATGCACTTAGGGCTGTTGCCGTACCTAAAGGTGAGCACACTGTCGACTTTAAGTATCAGCCTAAATCTTTCGTTATTGGAATCGTTGTTTCAACATTAAGCATATTATCCTTGATCACGCTTAGTATATACTTCGTCAGAAACAAGCAATTTTGATGAAAAAATACGTCATTTTTTTAATTTTAATTTCGCTAGTTGCACTTTGGCCTTTTTTCAAAAAAGGTTTTTTTGAAACTCATGACGGGGAATGGATGGTCATCAGATTTTCTGCTTTTCACCAAACACTGACCGGTGGCCAATTTCCGGTTAGATTCGTAGATCGGCTCAATAACAATTATGGCTATCCGGTTTTAAATTTTCTATATCCCCTACCTTTTTATTTGTCAGAAATACCAAAAATTCTAGGAATTGGGTTCGTTGATAGTGTCAAAATTACATTTATCGCATCTTCAGTTTTTTCAGCACTTGCAATGTTTTGGGCACTTTCACAACTCTTTACAAAAAATGCTAGTCTTGCCGGCGCTATGGTCTATCTGTTTATTCCATATAGATTTGTTGACCTCTATGTTAGGGGATCACTAGGAGAAAACGTGGCATTTGCCGTTGCCCCAATTGTTCTTGGTTCAATTTTTAAAATCTCCAAAGGTCAGGTAATTTTCCTGCCATTACTTGCGATTTGTGTAGGTCTTTTAATAACGTCGCATAATGTTGTTGCTGCTCTCTTTTTGCCATTACTTTTTCTTATTTCTATGTTACTTATTAAGAAAGGTAAGCAGAAAATTTTGAGCGCTTTTTTTTCGGGATTATTGATCTCCGCATTTTTTTGGATCTCGGCGCTTTATGATTTGCAATTTGTCAAACTTTCCGAGATTAAAGTTTCTGAAATTACCGACCATGTTTCATATATAAATAAGTTAATTATTCCGAGTTGGGGTTACGGTGCAACCCCACAAGGGCAAGAGTATTTTTCTCCACAGGTAGGAATAGTTGCTCTTGCGATTTTCATTGCGAGCGTTTATTTATTTTTAAAATCCAAAAAAAAAGATAATGTAGTTGCAGCACTTCTTATAGTTTTCATAGCAACTTTTCTTCTAATGTCAAAAGCTTCTTTGCCAATTTGGAAAAACATGCCGCTAATTGATGTGATTCAATTTCCATGGAGGCTCTTGTCGGTAATGGTTCTAATTTCCGGGCTGCTAGCTGCTTTTGTCGTTGATTCAATCAAGAATAACAGATTGATTACAATCTTAATTATTGTTGCTAGCATCACCTCAACCATCATTTATACAAAGCCAAAAAATTTCGTCGATAGGGAAGACGGATTTTATGCAACTAATGAGGCTACGACGACTGTTAGGGACGAGTATCTCCCATTATGGGTTAAAGAATCACCAAATAAACGTGCCGGGCAAAAAATTGAATTAACAAATAATGGAGAATTATCAAATCTTAAAATCAGACCAACAAATTATCAAGCAACGATTACTACTCAAGAAGGATCAGAAATACTAGTGAACACGATTTTTTTTCCAGGTTATAAGGTTCAGGTTGACGGGCAAAGTGTACCTACTAACTTTCAAAATAAATTCGGTTTGATTACTTTCCAATTGCCCAAAGGAATCCACGAAGTTATAATCACATATGGAAAGACTCCAGTCCACCTTGCTTCAGAAATAGTCTCTTTACTAGCTCTGATTGGAACTGGTGTTTGGTTCTACACGTTATGGCGAAAGCAAAATTCCTAGTTACAGGAGGGGCTGGATTCATCGGATCAGAAATTGTCAGGCAGCTCCTTGACGGTAGCCATTTTGTTAGAGTCGCTGATGATTTGTCTAAAAAAGATCCTTCGACAAGTCATTCAACTCTGAGGGGCGAG
>CAYMIE010000001.1:16466-61653 GCA_964390405.1 uncultured Gammaproteobacteria bacterium
CTCGAAGAGCTCAGGACAAGCCATCTTGGCTTCGCTCAAGGCGAGGGCTCAAGCGGATACACGAGCAGAATTCGTAAAAGTTGACCTGACAGATAATAAAGCCACTCAAGAAGTTTTCAGAGGTATTGACATCTGTATTAATGCTGCTGCCAAAATCGGAGGTATCGGTTATTTCCATAAATATCCAGCGACAATCTTGAGCGAAAATAACAAACTCTATTCGTCAACTTTCGAAGCTGCAGTTCAAGCAAAAATTAAAAGAATGGTTTACATTTCATCATCAATGGTTTTTGAATCTGCAACCAATTTTCCGTCAAAGGAAAAAGATATCCAAAAAATTCCTCCACCTATATCATCTTATGGATTTTCAAAATTGACCGGAGAGTGGTACTGCCACTCATTTTGGGACCAATATAAACTTCCTTATTCTATATGCAGGCCATTTAATGCTTATGGCATAAACGAATTCCCGGAAAGGGAAGTGGGATATGCCCATGTCATTCCTGATCTAGTTAGAAAAATTATATCGGACCAGTATCCATTAAATCTTCTCGGAGACGGTCAGCAAACTAGATGTTTCACCCATGTTTCCGATATTGCAGAGGGAATTATTACGGTCGCTCTTCATCCCAAGGGCAAAAATCAGGATTTCAATATTGGAAGTGATAAAGAAATAAAAATGGTAGAGCTAGCGCGCAAAATTTGGCACCTTATGGATCTTAAAAAACCTTTTAAAGTAAAATATGTGAAAGGTTTTAAATTTGATATTAAAAAAAGAGTACCCGATGTGAATAAAGCCAGAAAAATAATCGGTTGGCAAGCCAGTATTAAATTTGAAGAAGGATTAAAGGAGGTAATAAAGTGGCTGAAAAATCAAAAAAATCAGGGAAAGTTCTAAACAAACGTCAAGTTGCAATTGTTGGAATCGGCAGAGTTGGTTTACCTTTGGCCTTATTTCTTGCAGAAAAAGGCTACAAGGTTTATGGCTTGGATGTAGATAAGGAAAAAATTAATTTAATTGCCGAAGGTAAAATGCCTTTTATGGAAGAAGGGGGCCCAACTGTTCTTAAAAAATATGTTAACAGATCATTCTTCCCGTCAACCGATTTTTCCAATATCGCAAAATCTGGAATTATTATATTAACACTGGGAACACCTGTCGATGAGAATATGAATCCTTCTCTTACTCAAATCGATAAAGCCATTGAACAATGTCGACCTTATTTTAAAGGTAATCAGTTGCTCATTCTAAGATCTACTGTTTCTCCTGGTACAACCAATTACGTTAAGTCATATCTGAATGATCTAGGCAATATACAAGTAGGAACGAACTTATTTCTTGCCTTTTGTCCTGAAAGAATAGCAGAAGGCAAATCATTAACCGAACTTGCTCAAATTCCTCAAATCGTTGGCGGAGTAGATAGAGTAAGCACGCAAAAAGCCTCAGAATTCTTTGAGGACTTGGGTATAGTTGTAAACAGATCGGACGATGTATCTGCAGAACTGGCAAAATTATTTACAAATATGTACAGGTATATTAATTTTGCAATTGCTAACGAATTCATGATTTTAGCTGGCAATTATAATCGTGATATCTATAAAATTGTGGATTTAGTAAACAAAAACTATAAGCGTGGCGGGTTGGCACTCCCCGGGCTTACGGGCGGGCCATGTCTGTTTAAAGACGGTTTTTTTCTAATAGGAGATGTACCATTTGCAGACCTGATCGCAACAAGTTGGAAAATTAACGAATCAGTTCCACTTTTTTTAATTAAACAGGTAGCTAATCGTCGAAAATTGGAAGGGAAAAAGGCAGTAATTTTGGGTTTGGCATTTAAAGCCGAAATTGACGATATCCGTGAGTCACTCGCGTTTAAAGTTAAAAAAGCACTTGAACGTGAAAGGGCAAAAGTATTTCTTCACGATCCTTATGTACAAGGTTACGAAAACGATTTGGACAAGACATTAAAAGACGCAGACTTTATATTTTTAGCGACGAATCATAATTATTACAAAAAAATGGACATCACAAAAATGAAATCTATCGTATCGAAAAATTGTGTTATTTGCGATGTCTGGAATGTATTTAAAACAAATAAAATCATTTTCACGATTAAATCTCTACAAATACATTTCAACAAAAGAAACGACAAAAATCTAGGTGATGTTTTTGAAACAAAATGGCGAGATCTCTAAAACTCTCCATTGTAATGCCTGTTTACAATGAAGGAGAGGTAATCGAAGAAACAATCTCCAGAGTTGAATCATCAATAAAAATCCCTCACGAACTACTGATAATCCACGATATGGATGAGGATACAACTGTTCCCGAAGTCAAAAAACTTCAGAAAAAATATCCGAATGCCAAACTGGTTAAAAATATTTACAGCAAGGGCGCTCTTAACGCTTTAAAGACTGGACTTAAGAAAGCTGAAGGCGAGGCTGTTTGTGTAATGATGGCCGACCTTACAGACGATCCTAGAGTTCTAAACGACATGGCGAAAAAATACGATGAAGGATTCGACGTAATTGCAGCTTCCAGATACATGAAAGGCGGACACCAAATCGGGGGACCGTTGATCAAGCAGATTTTATCGAGAGTTGCAGGGGTAAGCTTGTACTATTTAGGCATACTGCCCATGCATGATGCAACAAATTCATTTCGACTTTATTCAAAAAAATTTTTAAACAGCGTCAATATTGAATCAGATGGGGGATTTGAATTGGCGATAGAATTGACTGTAAAAGCCCATTTTAATGGTTTTAAAGTAACAGAAGTTCCAACGACTTGGGCTTACCTTGATAAAGAATCTCGATTTTATTTAAAAAAGTGGCTGCCAAAGTATTTTAAATGGTATTTATGGGCTGTAAACAAAAAGCTTCACGGGTATCCAAAATAATTTAAAATTTTAAATTCACAATTTTAAAAATTAAATCTTTAAATATTAAAAATTCATTGAAAATTCCAAATTTTAAATTAAAAATTGATAGACTTACGGTTTTAGTTTCTCTTTTTATATTTGCTGCAAGTCTATATCTATTTTACCAAAGCCTCAATTACTACTTTTTCCAAGATGATTGGTTTGTTTTAAACATGGTTAAAGTTAATTCATTTGGAGACTTTGCTAAACTCTTTTTCTTTCGTGGGGATATTGTCTACTGGAGGCCTGTCGGTATGCAAATGTTTTTTTTCCTGTCACAAAAGATTTTTGGCTTGAACCCAATTTTCTTTCATTTAATTTCTTACACGTTCCTAGTAGTAAGTCTTGTTCTAATTTTTAAATTAGTAAGAAAACTAACAAGCCCTCAAGTAGCTCTCATCGCTGCCTTTTTATATGCTGTTTCTTCTTTTCACTATATGACTTTTGGGTGGCTATCACTTACTTGGAATTTTATCGGACTCTTCTTTTTTTTGTCCTCCACCTTAATCATTATGAAATGCAAGACCATTAGCGAAAAAAAATACTTAGCCTGCTTTTTTTTGTTTCTTTTATCCTTAGCTTCAACAGAATTTGCTTTGATTTTTCCACTCTTTATCATATTTATTTTTCTTTTTAAGAGTCAAAACCTTACCAAGGGTTTTCATCGTATTGTGACTTTTGTCTTACCATTTATTATTGTAGACTTGTTCTATATTGTCGCAAGGGGCTTCATATTCAATACTCAAACCAGTGCTGAATATGCTTTTAACTTAACTCCAAGAAACATTATTGGAAATGGAATTTGGTACCTACTATGGTTTTTTAATATTCCGGAACTATTTAAATCCCAAACTATCTTGACTAAATTTTATTTGACTGAAAACTTGGCAAGAGCAACATCAGGGCTCACTTTTCTCATCTTTTTCTTCTTAATCATTGAAGTAACACTTTTTATCGTAATTGTAGCTTCAAATTATAAGAAACTATTAATCATGTCCTTAGGATTGTTATCTTTTTTCATTGCGTTAGCGCCAGTAATATTTTTAGCCAACCATAGTTATCCCTATTACTTAACTATCCCGTCACTTTTCCTTCTTATAACAATAGCATCCGCAATAGAGAAAATTTCGGAAAATGGATATTTTGCTAAGGTTCTGATTTTAACATTTTTAATTTTTTGGTTTTCGAGCTCATATCTTTCGACTAAAATTACTCAAAAAAATCATTGGATAACTCAAGAGGCGACTTTTTCAAAAATGGTTGCAGAACAAATTGTTGGCATGTATCCAAATTTGCCGAAAAATTCGACCATAGTAATTTCCGATGTCAATTATCAGCTGAAGCAATCACTAATGGACCAAAATTTGGCACAAGTTCTATACAATGATAAAACGATTAGAACTATTTATGAAAGTGGATCTGATTACTCAATTATTCAACCTAATCATTTTTTGCTCAATATAAATGAAAAATAATTTAATTGGGCTTATTGCAATTCTGATTATTTCCTTTTCTGTATCACTCCCATTGACAAGAGGGGGTTTATTTACCATGCATGACGATCAGCAAGTCGTCCGTCTTTATCTTTTCGACAAAGCCTTAAAAGGCGGGCAATTTCCAGTCCGCTGGGTAGACGAATTGGGATTCGGCTTCGGATATCCGCTTTTTAATTTTTATCCTCCCTTAGTTTATGCGATAGGCGAAGCGTATCATCTAATGGGTTTTGGATTTATTGATAGTGTAAAGCTAGTATTTTTTTCTAGCATTTTATTTTCTGCTATAGCTATGTATATTTTTGTGAAAGAATTATCCGGGAAATTCCCTGCTGTTGTCAGTGCCATCTTTTACATAGCCGCGCCTTACAGAGCTTTAGATATTTATATTAGAGGAGCTTTGGCAGAAAGCTTTTCATTTGTATGGTTACCGCTGATTTTGTGGTCATATTACAAATTATTCAAAACTAGTCAGACTTCTTATGTACTCTTATCTGCAATTCTTCTTGCACTTTTGATGGTAACTCACAATTTAATATTTCTACCGTTTATTTTGATATTACCTTTTTATATTTTGTTACTCTTATATCAGTCAAACAAAAAAACTGTTTTTTTTAAAAAAATTGTCATCTCTGCGTTATTTGCTGCCGGAATCTCTGTATTCTTTTGGGCTCCAGCTCTTTTTGAAAAACGATTTACAATTGTTGACGATCTGCTTCTAGTAAACTTAGCAAATTACAATATTCATTTTGTTTACCCTCAACAACTCTGGAACTGGACATGGGGTTTTGGAGGCTCCGCAGAAGGTCTAGCTGACGGGATTTCCTTTAAAATTGGAAAACTCCACATTTTAACCTCTTTAGCGGCTTTTGCTCTTTCGTTCATTTATTTATTTAACGCAAAACGATTGTCTAGATTGTCAGTTGTCACTTTCCAAAAGGAAACGTTCTCTCGTCAGTTGTCAGTTATTTTTTCCCTCCTTTTCATCTTTTCTGCTTATATGACAACCCAATACTCAAAATTCATTTGGGATTTATTTAAACCCTTACAGTATTTACAATTCCCTTGGCGCTTTTTAATATTTACTGCTTTCTTTAGCTCAATTTTGGCTGGCAGTTTTATCTATTATTTACGTTTAACCGTCTTTAAACTGCTAGTAGGATCGATTCTAATAATCCTGCTTACTGTCCCAAATTTAAAATTATTTAAACCCCAAGATTTCCGTTCATATCTTACAGACGACTTAGCGACATCTGAAAGTCTTATTAATTGGGATATTTCATCGAGTTCTTTTGAGTACTTGCTCAAAGGAGTAGACATGTATACTGGCAAATTAGGGACTAACATCGTAAATATTCAAAAAGAGAATATACCAAACACAAAAGTTGAAGTAATAAACGGGAATACTACGATAAGCGACTTAAAGGAAACGCCTCACGAAATTACTTTTAAAGCAAACAGTGCAAGTTCTAGTCTGATTCAAGCTAATTTGTTCAACTTTCCTGGTTGGAAAGTAAAAATTAATGATAAAATTGTACAAATAAACGACGACAACAGACTTAAATTGATAACGTTTAAACTAGAGCAAGGTGAAAATAGCGTTGAAATAAAATTTGAGAATACGTTCACCAGATCACTCGCGAATTTATTATCAGTTATTACCATCGCAGTAATATTTTTCGCATTTGTTTATAAATGGCAAATCCTAAAGAACAACTAGATATTGAGTTAATAAAACGTAAAGCTATTTCTGGAGTAGTAACTTTTACCCTAAGAACTTTTTTCGTTCAAATTTTTACTTTTTTCGCGACGTTTATTCTCACAATTCTCTTAGCTCCTGAAATATTTGGGATATTTTTTGTAGTTTCGGCAATTTTAAATTTCTTTGTGTATTTTTCTGATGTAGGCCTTGCTGCTGCTCTTGTTCAAAAAAGTGACGAACCAACTAGAAAAGACTTAGTGTCAACTTTTACTATTCAACAAATAATTATTTTTTCTTTAGTAGTAATCGGTTTTACATTTTCCTCTAAAATTGCAGCATTCTACAATCTCGACAGTCAAGGGTTGATACTCTTAAGAGTATTAATATTTTCCTTAATATTGTCGTCTCTAAAAACGATCCCGTCGATTATTCTCGAGCGAAAGTTAGATTTTACGAAGCTAGTTATTCCCCACATTGCGGAAAATATTGTTTTCTATACAGTTGCGGTCTCACTTGCATATGCTAACTTCGGTATTTCAAGTTTTATTTGGGCAGTTTTAACAAGAGGAATCGTTGGATTAATTCTTATCTACCTACTTTCTCCATGGAGACCAGGTATTGGGATAAATATTAAAAGCGCTAAAAAACTCGCTTCATTTGGAATCCCATTTCAGGCAAACAGCATCCTTGCATTACTGAAGGATGATTTGCTGACTGTTTTTCTAGGAAAAATTCTTACTTTTTCTCAAATAGGTTATATTGGCTGGGCGCAAAAATGGTCTCTGGCTCCGATTAGGTTTATAGTGGACAATGTTAATAAAGTAACATTCCCTGCTTATTCAAGACTACAATCACAAAAATTTGAACTGGCAAAAGCAATTGAAAAATCTTTATTTTTTGTAACTTACTTTGTTTACCCTTCAGTATTCGGTATGATTGCAATTGCCCCGAAGCTGCTAGAAGTAATTCCCAGATATTCTAAATGGGAGCCCGCGCTTCCCTTGCTTTATTTATTCGCAGTAAACGCGCTGTTTTCAGCAATCTCGACAACTTTCACAAACACTCTTTTTGCTATTAGCAAGCCTAAAATTGTATTAAAATTTATGATTTTTTGGACTTCAGCTACATGGATACTTACATATCCGCTAGTCTTGCTCTACGGTTTCGTTGGTGTAGCTATTGCGTCAGCTATTGTTGCTATAACTTCTTCAGCTATTATCTATTTTGTAAAAAAAGAGGTAAAAGTATCCGTTGCTAAGAATATTTTCGGCCCACTATTTATATCTGTATTGATGTTTATAATAGTTAAATACTTAGCCATTGTTTATATAACAAGTATATTCACTCTATTAATTACTATTTTTATAGGAGCTTTAATTTATATAATATTGTCATTATCTTTTTTCAAAAGGTATTTAATAGAAGATGCTAAAATTATAATCAAGTCTTTAATTTTTAATAAATGACACCTAAAATTAGCACCGTAGTTTCAGCTTATAACGAAGAGGAAAAGATTGAAGAGTGTTTAAAATCTGTTGAAAATTTAGCAGACGAAATAATATTTGTCGATAATACCTCTCACGATAAAACAATTGAGATTGCAAAAAGACATAAAGCGAAAGTGTTTATTCGCCCGAATGACCCGGTGATGCTAAACAAAAATAAAAATTATGGATTTTCAAAAGCAGCTGGGGACTGGATATTATCCTTAGATGCTGATGAGAGAATAACTCCTGTTTTAGCTAAAGAAATCAAGGCTGCAGTTAAGCAAAAAAATATTAAAGGTTTTGAAATTCCAAGAAAAAATATCATTTTTAATAAATGGATTCAGCATTCAATTTGGTGGCCAGACTACAATTTGAGACTATTTCAAAAAAACTCAGGTAGATTTCCTGAAAAACACGTTCACGAAAAAATAGAGGTAAGCGGAAAGGTAGCCAAACTGGAAAATCCGATGACTCACTATAACTATCAAACAATCTCACAGTTTCTAAGAAAGCTAGATACGATCTATACAGAATCCGAAACAGAAAACTTTATTAAAAAAGGAGATCAAATCCATTGGTATGATGCAATCCGTTGGCCAGCCTCAGATTTTTTAAAAACGTTTTTTTTAGAAAGGGGATATAAAGACGGATTACATGGATTAGTTCTGTCTCTTTTTCAAGCTTTTTATTCACTTGTTTTTTTTGCGAAAGTTTGGGAAAAAAAGGAAAAATTTAAGGATTTAACTCCAGATAACTTTTTAAGAGAGGTTAGCAAGGAGTTTGCTAAAGTAATTAAGGATTCAAAGTATTGGTTTAATACAGTTATGATTGATGAGCTACCGGCAAAAAAACTATACTATAAAATACGTCGCAAAATCTCTTAGTTATTCAATCGTCACTTTATTCATGACTACTGGTTGATTTGGCTTATCATTTTCATCAACCTGGGAATTTGCAATCGAATCTACAGTTTCCATCCCGGAAATTAGGCTGCCAAAAATTGTGTAGTTATGCGGTAACTTATAATCCTGATGCATAATAAAGAATTGACTGCCGTTCGTATTAGGTCCGGCGTTAGCCATTGCTAAGGTACCTCGGACGTAGCCTTTTTGGTAAGAAGCTGAAGCAGCATCAAGCTCGTCTTGAAACTGATACCCGGGGCCGCCGTTCCCCGTTCCTGTGGGGTCGCCGCCCTGAATCATAAAACCTTTTATTACACGGTGGAAAGTAAGACCGTCGTAAAAATGTTTATTAACTAGATACAGCAAGTTAGAAGAGGCGATAGGCGCATCCGCTAGCAGTTCAATAACGATCTCTCCCTTGTTTGTAGAGATTTTAATTTTTTTACCGGCAATCTCTTCTTTCGTTAAAATTGGAAACGGCATTTTTTGGGTGGAACTATCTGGTTGATTATTCAATATATTCGCTTGCGGTGATCCAACTGGGACGGAGGTTGGATTAATTGTATCATTTTCGTTTTTATTCTGCGAAGCATTATTTTGCGAAGCAAACAAAAAAATCCCTGCAATAATTATTATTGACGCTCCAATGGTCAGAACTAAATTCTTCATTTAAGCTTTTGAATTAATATATATTTGTTCTGGTAAATAGTCAATAAATTTTACAGTTATGGATATTGCCTTTTAACTAACTGGACTAGCCAATGTGCTGCGTACGTCCATACAGGAAATCCTAGCGCAATAGAAATAATAGTTAAAGACTCTTTGTTAGAATATCCACTCACAAGTAACAGGTATGAAAATGCGAGATAAGGAAGAGCAAAATAACTATAAGTCCTGACAGCCTTGCCCATACCGCTTGCTGCTGCAAATGGAAGAACCCAAGTTGTGTATTGAAGACCCCATCCCGGAGTAATCAATATAAATGTTAAAACCAAGATGACCATGCTTGGAAGTAAAGGTATACGTTTTTTTACAATTATCGCGAAAGCAACTAAAAAAGCTACGATTAAAATGTGCATCGACTTATCCTCCAACGAGTTAATTGACCAAATAATTGATGGTCGGAATTCAGAAATTAGGCGCAAAAAACCTGTGTAGCCCCAGAAGCCAGAGGCACCTCCCGTGTGGCTAGTTAAAGTTTCAACAAGCAGTGCAAAGCTAGAATGGAATAATCGAACATAAAATCCTGTAAATAGAATAGTGATTATCAGCAGTGTTAGTAACCATAAACCTAAATGGGAAGATTTCTTGATCTTAATTAAAAAAAGCGGAATAAAAATAACTGACCATGTTTTAGTTAAAACAGAAAGGCTTATAGCCATTGCAGATTTGATGATTGACTTATGTTTTTTGCTTAAATAAAAGACGGCCGCAAGTACAAAAAAAAATAGCAAAATATCAGCTTGCCCATGAAAAGAAACTAATAACAGATTAATAGGGTTAAAAAGAAAAAATAGCTGGTCTTTTCCCGATTGTTTCTTTACGTTGAGCTTACCTATCAATATGGTAGTGCCGAAAAGTGCACCAATCATTACAAGACGAACAATAAATATGAACTTAAGACCAACCTCATTACTTAGAATGTGGGCAACTGCATAAAACCAGTTCATAAAAGGCAGGAATGGGAAAGTACCATGGTTATTCCCATCAAATGCATAAAAGTCAACTCTTTCTATGAGTTTAATTCCGACAGTTTCAAAAAGGCCAACGTCGGGTATTGTTGGCAGGTAAAAAGCGGGGATTAGATATATGACAAGAGCCAATAGGCAAAGTTTCAAATTAAGATATGGATCAAATTTCGTGATGAAAAAAAAGATTGTTATCCAAAGTGCAACTGTCCCAAAATTGAACCAGAAGTTCATTTGATTATATTATCCTGTTATTTTTGTCTTCGCAAGAAGAAAATATCAATAGATGTGTAATCTTAGCTGATATAATCAATCTGTGAAATTTAGAAAAATCTTTGTCTCTCATTGGCTAATTATCGCGATTTTCGCCTTAGCCGCCATATTGCGTTTTTGGCGGCTTGAAGCTTTAACAACGTTTGGAGGCGATCAGGGTTACGATTTTCTAATTGTAAAAAGAATGATTGTTGATGGCAAGTTTACTCTATTAGGACCAAGAATAGGGCCGTACATTGAAGGGCAAAGTCTTTATCTTGGACCTGCTTATTATTATTTAATAACCCCGGCGCTTTTTCTATTTAATCTCGATCCAATTGGTCCAGCAATTTTTTCGGCGCTTCTCTCCTCACTTACGGTTGTGATTGTTTATTTAATATCAAAAGAGTTTTTTAGAGAAGAAATTGCGTATATTGCAAGCGGCATTTTTGCAATTGATAGTTTCTTTATTATTCAGTCAAAAGCAAGCTCTAATCCGCACCTAATCCCGTTCTTTTCAGCAATATATATTTTTTCAACATTTAAAATCTTTAAAAATGCCAAAAGTAAATTCTGGTTTTCTTTTGTCTCGGGCTTATCCCTGGGTATTATGTTTCAACTTCACTATCTAGCTATGGTGCTTGCAGTGCCAGCAATGATTTTTATTCTTTTAAAAAAGAAATTTATGGCTATGGCGGTGTTGGCAGCAGGCTTTTTTGCAGCAATTACCCCTCAAGTGATCTTTGAATTAAGACACAATTTTTTCATTTTAAAATTGTTTCTCAGAAATCTTTCTGAGGGTCACATTGCCTCGTTATCGAATGTTCTTGCCAAAGTAGTCGGCTCAGTAAAAATGCTAAATGATATCACATTTACCAATATTTTACTTTTGCCAATTTTTCTCCTTTTAATCACTTTTAGCCTAAAAGATTCGAAGGACAGAATCCTCGTAATTTTTCTTGTTATTTCCCTAATCATTTCAATAGTTAGCTCAAGCCTGTTTCCTCAAAATTTAAGTCCCCACTATTTTGCCCCGATCTATGTAAGCATTACTCTTCTAATCGCAATTGGGCTTTTCCGGCTGTTAAAATTCTCAAGTCGGGGCAAATATATCTTCGTTGCAATACTTATTACGTTTATCTGTTTTAATGCAACAAAATTAAACTTATTTGCAAAAGAAGGTTATACTATGCCGGCTGGATGGAACCTAAAGGGAGAAAAAAAGGCCGCAGAAATAATAGTTAAGGATCCCGATTCCTTGAAAAAATTTAACATTGCAGCCACTTTAGATGGAGACACCAGAGCTATGCCTTATAGATACCTGGTAGAAATTAAAGGTAAAATTCCCCAAGACGTCGAAGCTTATCCGCAATCTGAAGTAATTTATTTAATATCTAAAGATGATAGACAAACTATCCAAAAATATAGTGTTTGGGAAGTTTCAAGCTTTCGCCCATTCAGTGTTGAGCAGTTAGCAGAAATTCAAAATTCAATTAAAATATATAAACTTAAGCGAATATAAAGAGTTGTAGGAGAAATGAAAGTCGGAGTAGTAATTCTTAATTATAAAGGTTTTAAAAATACTGCGTTGTGTGTTGAAAGTCTAAAAAAGTGTGATAAAGACAAAAACGAAATTGAACTTATAGTTGTTGATAATGGTTCTCCCAAAGATGAGTTTAATAAACTTTCAAAATTAAGAGGAATGACTCTTATTAGAAATGAGGAAAATCTAGGCTACAGTGGCGGTAATAACATTGGTATTAAATATTGTCTGGGGCAAAACAAAGATTTGGTACTAATTGCCAATAATGATATTACTGCAGACAAGTACTTAGTAAAAAGTTTGGTCAGAGCCTCTGAGAAAGTCGGCATAGTTTCCCCAAAAATTTATTTTGCTCCTGGCTTCGAATTTCATAAAAACAGGTACAAAAAGGCAGATGTTGGTCATGTAATTTGGTATGCTGGGGGTAAAATCGATTGGCAAAATGTTTTGGGAGTGCACATCGGAGTAGACGAGGTAGACAATGGACAATACGACAAGGAATCTGAAATAGAGTTCGCAACAGGTGCTTGTATGTTGGTTAAAAGGGAAGTATTTGAAAGAATTGGCTATCTTGATGAAAAATATTTTTTGTATTTAGAAGATTTAGACTTTTGTGTAAGAGCAAAAAAAGCCGGATTCAAAATTTTATTTGAGCCGGCTGCAATTATTTGGCATAAAAATGCCAGCAGTACCGGTGGTTCTGGTTCAAAATTACAAGACTACTATTTTACAAAAAGTAGATTACTTTTTGCTTTGAAATTTGCCAAAATAAGGACGAAACTTGCTGTTTTCAGAGAAATTATATCTTCAAGCAATAAAATTAAAAGAAAAGCTCTAGTTGATTTTATTACCGGAAGGCTTGGGGAATCCATATTAAATTAAAAATGCAAATTTCAGCCCTAATTCTTACAAAAAACGAAGAAGAAGTTATAGAGGATTGCCTAAAATCTATTAAAGATTTGGCAAATGAAATTATCATCCTCGATCAAAACTCGACTGATAATACTATTAATATTGCTAAAAAATATGCGGATAAAGTAATAAATACGAATTTTAGTGAGTTTGACAAGAACAGAAATATTCTTAAAGATTCAGCAAAAAGTAAATGGCTTCTGTATCTGGATAGCGATGAGAGACTAACAGAGGAATTAAGAAAAGAGATTGTTAAAGTTATAAAAGAGGACAAATACTCCGCATTTTACATTCCCCGAAAGAACTACGTATTAGGCAAGAATATTAAGCACGGTGGATGGTGGCCAGATTATGTCCCTAAATTATTTAAAAAGGAGCAACTTAAAGGCTGGATTGGAGTTGTTCATGAAAGCCCAATTTTTAGAGGTGAAAGTGTTAGATTAGTAAATCCCATCGAACATTTAACCGCAAGAAGTTTAAATAGAATGTTGGAAAAGACAATTAAGTGGGCAAAAATTGAGGCGATGCTGGCCTATGAGGCAAATCACCCTCAGGTCAATAGCGCTCGGGTAACTAAAGTATTTATTGATGAGTTTATATCCAGATACCTATTGAAACGCGGATTGCTAGATGGCGTTCAAGGTTTAATTCAGGCCCTTTTTCAATCTTATCATCGTTCAATAATGCTGGTTTACCTATGGGAAAAACAAAATAATACTGAGGAAAAATTCAATACCATTAAAAATGTTTAAATATTTTTTGCCTTATGATGTTTTTGAGAGGCATAAAAAAGTTGGAAGTCTCATTAATAAAAATCAGAGTGTTCTTGATATTGGAGGTGAACTTAATCATTTATCACAGTTTTGTCAAGCAAAGAAAATCATTATTGCGAATCTTACTAGCGGTGACGTAATTATTCCTAAAGGAAAACTGCCATTTACTAAGAATTCTTTTGTAGTTGTCTGTTCGATTGATGTATTGGAGCACATTCCAAAGAAAAAACGTCAAGAGTTTGTTGCTAGTTTAGTAAGGATAGCGTCAAATAAAGTAATTCTCTCTTTCCCAGTAGGAACCCGAAAACATATAAAGTACGAAAAACTTGTTCAAATTATACTCAAAAAAAAGGGTAAATCCGTCAAGTATTTAAATGAACATATTCATTACGGTTTACCAAGCCAAAAAGAAATAAGAAATATGTTTAGAAGTTACAAGACAGAAATCAGTTATTCTGGAAATATTAAAATCAATGAATTACTTTTCAAATTATTTATTTTTGACCCCAAAATTAAGTTTGTAAGAAGAATTATTTTTTTTTCAAAATTGGTTTTCAATCTTTTTACTAATCAGCTTTTATACATTATACTTTCCAATAAAACTTATTCAGTGTCAATAAACAGAGCTTTCGTAATCATAAATAAGCAACAATGAAAATAGGTTTTTACAGTCCTTATCTGGACACGTTTGGGGGTGGTGAAAGATATATACTCACTCTAGCGTCTCATCTTTCCAAGAATAACCAAGTTGATGTTTTCTGGGATGATGTGACAATCAAAGCACCTTTAGCTCGCTTTCTAAGAATTGACTTGACAAAAATTGATTTTGAAAAGAACATTTTTAACAAAAAATTTTTGTCTAAAGCACTGACAACTAAAAAATACGATTTGCTTTTTATTCTTTCAGATGGCAGCGTACCAACAACGCTCGCTCCCAGAAACATCTTGCATTTTCAAGTTCCCTTTATTTTTCCAAAGCCCTCGTTTATCACTAAAATTAAACTTAAAAATTATCAACATGTTGTTGTCAACTCTAACTTTACTAAGAAATTTATAGATAAAAGCTTTCAGGTTAATTCCAAAGTGATTTATCCTCCCGTCGATATAAAGCTAGCAAAAGTTAGTCCAAAAGAAAAAATTATTCTTTCCGTTGGCCGTTTTAGCGCGGCTCAACTCCATCCTAAAAAACAAGAAACGCTGATTGATGTTTTTAAAGAAATTTCAAAAGAGGCGCCGGGATGGCGCCTTATCTTAATTGGTCAGGCAAAAAAGGAAGATCAAAAATATTTAAGGTCTTTGAGAAAACAATCGCGCGGATTTGCAATCAGAATAAAAGAAAATGTTTCGGCAGATGGACTAAGTCAAATCTATGCAAAAGCAAGTATATATTGGCACGCAACCGGTTTTGGAGAAGATGAAGCAAAAAATCCGGAGAAGATGGAACACTTTGGTATTGCTACGGTCGAATCTTGCGCTTCAGGCGCGGTGCCTGTGGTAATTGGTAAAGGCGGTCAAAGAGAAATAGTAGAAGACGGTAAAAATGGGTTTTTATGGAGTACAAAAACCCAACTATTTGAAAAGACCTTAGAGCTTATAAAGCATCCCGATCTTATGGATAAACTGTCTCGGGCCGCAATTTCCTCAAGCACTAGATTTTCAACCCAAAAATTCATTAATGATTATGAGAAAATTATATTCTCTTAAATTTTTAACTGCCCCAATTTTAATTTTCGCTTTTTTCTTGCCGCATCTTTTATCCGCAAAAATTCCTATGCCAGCCGATGCGCTTTTAGGTCTGTATCACCCTTGGCGCGACCAGCCGAATGGTGGATATGATGCTTATCGTTTTCCTACTAAAAATCCACTAATTACAGACTCTATCTTGCAAATTTACCCCTGGAGAAAATTAGTAGTTGAAAATATAAAAAATGGATCACTGCCTCTTTGGAACCCATACAGCTTTGCAGGGCAACCACTGTTGGCAAATATTCAATCCGCAACTTTACAGTTTCTTAACTTTCTATTTTTCATTTTGCCTTTTAATCTGGCATGGGTAGTGCAAATTATTTTGCCACCACTTCTAACTGCATTGTTCATGTATTTCTTTTTAAGAAACATTAAACTCACGTATTCCGCATCCGTTTTTGGTGCTTTTGTCCTGCCCCTTTCAGGCTACTTTATGTCATGGTTTACTTGGGGAAATATGATATCAACGGCCATGTGGCTGCCACTCATACTGCTTTCGGTAAATAAATTATTTTCAAAGGTTTCTGCGTCTTGGTTTTTAATTCTAATTTTTGCATCTTTCCAAACAATCGTTTCTGGGTTTTGGCAAGCTGCCTTTTATGTTTTTGTTGCAAGCTTTGCATACTTAGTTTTTTTATCTGTCTACGAAAAAAAGATAAAACCTCTTTTATCTATTCTTGCAGCTTTTTTTCTGGGACTATTAATTTCAGCAAGCCAAATCTTGCCGTCTTTGGAATTTATATTGCTCTCCGCAAGATCTACAGATAGAGCCTACTTTGTAACTCGACAAGATTGGTTCCTGCCGCTGCAAAATCTAGTCCAGCTTATTGCACCAGACTACTTTGGCAACCCTACAACATATAACTATTGGGGTATTTGGAACTATCTCGAGTTCGTTTCATTTATAGGAATTATTCCCCTCTTTTTGGCTATCGTTGTCTTAACAAAATTAGGCAAAAGTTCAAGGTTCTTTCTCGCTCTGGCTTTATTTTCCCTGTTACTCTCCATTGCAAATCCGATTTCTAAAATTCCTTATCTAATTAACTTACCTCTCATCTCTAGCATGCAGCCTTCCAGAGCAGTCATGCTATTGGATTTTTCTCTCGTATGTTTGGCAGCCTTCGGTTTCGAAAGGTTCCTGCGGGCAAAATCTAAAAGAAAAGTCTTGATCCCTCTATTTGCGTTATTTGCAGTGTTTGCGTCGATAGCTGTCTTTACCTTATTTTTTCACGGCTCAAATTCTCTTGAACAAAACAGAAGTATAGCCCTTCACAATCTATTTATACCGACAGCAGTTTTCATTGCCCTTAGCTTGACTGTCGCAGCTAAGTTATTAAATTTATCAAAAAAATTAATATTGGTTTTAATCTTCTCACTTACTCTAGCGGAGCTTTTCAGATTCGGTTATAAATTTACTCCTTTTTCCAAGTACTCCTCTATTTTTCCTTCAACCGGAATCATAGATTATCTAGCATCACAATCAAAACCATTCAGGATTATTTCCACAGACAGAAGAATATTCCATCCTAACACGTCATCTGTCTACAAAATTGAGATGCTTTCTGGTTACGACCCACTTTTTCTCAAAGATTATGCCAAGCTTGTCTCTTCATATGAAGCCCAAAGAGTGACTGAATCTGGATCTTTTAACAGAATAATTAATCCTCAAAACTTCAACTCAGGGCTTATCAACTTCTTAAATGTTCAATATCTTTTAACGTTCGATGAAATTCAAAATCCAAGCTTTGAAAAGGTTTTTCAGGAAGGAGAAACCAAAGTTTATAACAACAAAAACGTTATACAAAGGCTCTACTTTGTAAATGAAGTTGTAAAAGTTAATTCTAAAGACGAAGAACTCCAGTCAATCGTGAGTACCGACTTCGATTTCAAGAATAAAGCAGTTGCTACCTGTTGCGAGTTCATAGCCAAGAAACAAAACCCTCTGATTTTTGTAGATAAGTACACCGATCAGGAAATTAAAATTACAACAGAAACAGAAAGCATAGCGCCGCTTGTCTCCTCAACCGTTTTTTACCCAGGCTGGCAGGCTTATATTGATGGAAAAAATATTCCAATTAATAGAGTAAACTATATGTTCCAATCTATAATTGTTCCGCAGGGAAAGCACGAAGTAGTTTTTAAATATCGCCCAAATTCATTTTTTTTGGGTGCCAAAATTAGTATTATGGCTGCGCTCATTTCTTTATTTCTTGGGTCAATTTTATGGATAAAAAAATATCGGTAGTAATACCAAATTATAATGGCCGAAATCTGCTTGCTAAGCATTTGCCAAATGTAGTCCAAAACACTAGTGGTTGCGAGATAATTGTCGTAGACGATGGTTCTATAGATGATTCAGTATCTTTTATTAAAAAAAGGTTTAAAGAGGTGAAACTCATTTCTCTCAAAAAGAACATAGGCTTTGCCAAAGCGACAAATATGGGAGTGAAGTCAGCTAAATTTGATCTCGTTTTGCTGCTAAATAGTGACGTATCGCCGAAAAGTGGGTTTTTAAAACCACTTTTAAAGTACTTTGACAGTGGCAAGATCTTCGCTGTAGGTCTTTTAGATCAAAGTCACGAAAGGGGTAAGATAATTCCGCGGGGTAGAGGCGGGGCATTTTTTAAGAAAGGTTTCGTAAGTCATTTTGCAGCGGTTGTGGAAAGGGGAGAGACTTTATGGGTTTCAGCAGGCTCGGGACTTTTTGACAGGAAAAAATTCTTGGATCTGGATGGTTTCGATCCAATTTTCGCCCCATTTTACTGGGAGGATATTGACCTCTCTTTTCGTGCTTGGCAAAAAGGATACAAATGTTTTTTTGAACCGCTTTCCAAAGTTGACCACTTTCACGCGGAAGGAGCAATAAAAAAAACCAGATCAAATTTTTATATCAAATCCGTCTCTTACAAAAATCAATTTCTTTTTATATGGAAAAACATTAATGATTACGTATGGACTGCGCAGCATATTTTATGGCTACCGTATCATTTTGCTGTAGCAATACTTAGATTTGATTGGGCTTTCTTCGTAGGATTCTTTTGGGCATTAATAAAAGCACCCGATTTAATTTTTACCCATCAACTATCAACTGTGAACGATCAACTATCAGCAAAGGAGGTCTTAGCAAATTTTGCAAAATCATAATCGACTTTGGGACAGTAAAAAAAGCCCTAAAATCATTGTTGTGATGCCTGCGTACAATGCCGAAAAAACGGTAAATGATACTTACCGTGATCTTCCAAAAGATCTAATCAGTGAAGTAATTTTGGTAGACGATTCATCTGGTGACAAAACAGTAGAAAAAGCTAAAAAACTCGGAATTACTGTTTATGTACACAAAAAGAATCGAGGTTATGGGGCAAACCAGAAAACTTGTTATGACGAATCTCTAAAACGTAATCCAGACATAGTTGTCATGGTCCATCCGGACTATCAATACGACGCAAAGCTAGTAGGTGTTCTTTGCGAGCCTGTTGTAAATGGGCGCGCAGATATTATGTTAGGTTCTCGAATTCAAACAAGAAATCAGGTAATGGCAGGAGGAATGCCCATCTGGAAATATTTCGCGAACAGAGTTCTAACTTTGGTTGAAAATTTGACAATGGGTCTAAACTTGAGTGAATATCACACGGGTTTTCGAGCTTTTAGCGCAGAAGTGTTAAGAACTGTTCCTTACCATAAATTTTCCGACGACTTCGTTTTCGATCAACAAATTCTCATTTCCGCACTTTCCTGCGGTTTCAATATCTCAGAAGTACCAATTCCTTGCAAATATTTTAAAGATGCCTCGTCCATTAATTTCAAAAGGTCTGCAAAGTATGGTCTCTTTACGCTCTTCACCATCCTTACCTATCTTTTAAATCAAGTTGGTCTAGTGCAGTCGACAATTTTCAAATCAAATAAATAGGTCAAATTAAATCCTTCAAATAAACCCAGAAATTAACAAGCGGATAGATATTCCAGATACTTAGCATATAGAAACAATTGAATACAATTCCAAAAACGATGAGCCCTTTTGCAAAATGGGGCAAGCTTTTCCTAAATGCCGAAATTAAAATAAGGAAAAGCAGTGGCAAAAAGTCCAGAGAATATCGATATCCAAATTGAGAGCTGCCGATCCCAAAATATACAAGCGAAGGAAAAAGTAGAATAAAAATAGCGGCAACTGCAGATAAAGTATAAGTCTCCTTCCTAATTTTTATAAGATAAATAAACAGAGGTGAAGTAAACCAAATTGCCATACCATAACCATTGGCCTTTAAGTAGGGGAATCTGAGCGCAAACTCAACGTCAGTTCTTTTAACAGGTTCGGGTGCCATAACAAAAAGAGCATAGAGATTAGCTGGAATGTGTAAGGGAGAAAACCAACCAAGTTTATAATTATAATAGCTTTTGTCAAGAACAGAAACATTGCGTGTATATCCTGTGTCAAAAAAAGACCCGAACCTTTTAAAGTTATAGAAACTCAAAAGTAAAACGACAAAAATAATAGGTATTAAAAATAGTCTTAGGGTATTAGTTAAATCCAGAGTCTTTTTCTGTCTGTAGATTTCAAGAACAAAAAATGCACAAAGCCCAATAAGGGTCCAGCGAGTCGCAATCGCGCATGCCGTCAAAAAACCGATAACCAGCCATCTGCGCTTGCCAAAATACTCCAACAGAGCCAAAACAAAAAAAGCAGTTGCAACCGCTTGAACCACATAGGCGGAAATATTAACAAGAGACACGAAAAAAAAGACAGTGCCAAATGTAAAAAAACTAGCAAGATAAATAGTGTCAACCTTTTTAAATTTAAATTTTCTCAAAAGTAGGTATACGGATGCATAAACGACAGCAATAGAAATAACAGAAAGTGTAAACTGAGGAAAATCCCGGCCCCAAATTAAAACAAAAGGTGTTAGTAGTATTGAAGGCATTGGACCAAAAAACAAATATTGTTTTCCCTTGAAATCAACAAAATCACCAGGAGGAAGGTTAATTGGACTTAAAAAAAGATTATTATGAACGAAGCTTTGCGCAAGAGACGAAAAATGATAATCGTTTACGAACCATGACGTCGCCTTATGTATAACAATGCCAGAAAGAATTGCAAAAACGATTGCTATATAAGCCAGATACTTGAAAATTTTTTCGAACACATCAGAGTATGAAGATTATATCTCAAAAATTTAAACATTGTTGTGTTAGAATTTCAAAAAGTGAAAAAGCTCCTCGAACTTCCAGGATTTGTAGATGTTCATGTGCATCTACGCGAACCAGGTGGGGTTCAAAAAGAAGATTTTGAAACTGGAACACGCGCTGCAATTGCCGGAGGCTACACTCAAATTCTGGATATGCCCAACAATATTCCACCAACTATTAGCGAGGATGCTTTGGGGAATAAAATCTCAAGAGCCAGAGGTAGAATCTGGTGCGATATTGGATTTCATTTCGGAGCAACAGCAGAGTCAACAAAATATTTCCCCAAAGTCTATAAAAAAGCTTTTGGCTTAAAAGTGTACATGAATCAGACGACAGGATCGCTTCTAGTTGAAAGTGACGAGGAAAGGGAACTCATCTTTAAATCATGGCAATCAAATCTTCCAATCATGATTCATGCCGAAGGAGAAACAGTCGAAGTAGCTATCAAATTAGCAAAAAAATTCGACAGACCTCTCCACGTCTGTCATATTGACTATGATCAGCTTGCTAGTATTCAAAGAGCAAAAAAAGAAGGCCTTAGAATCTCTTGTGAGGTTTGTCCTCACCATCTATTTTTGAATAAAGAAAGCGTAAAAAGACTTGGCCCCCTTGGCATAATGAAACCGCCGCTGCTTTCAAAAAAAGATCAACAAGGGTTGTGGCGGAATTTAGATAAAATAGATATGATATCAACTGACCATGCACCGCACACTTTGGACGAGAAGTTTAATCAAAAAGAACCAAAATTTGGTGTTCCAGGACTTGAGACTACTTTGCCATTGATGTTAGCAGCTGTAGAAAAAGGTCTGATTATGCTTGAAAGATTAATTGAAATGACTAGTACTAATACCCGAAAAATTTTTCGTCTTCCAAATCAGCCAAAAACCCATATTATTGTGGACACTTCAAAAAAATATAAAATAGCTAATAAGAAATTATTCACTAAGTGTCAGTGGACTCCGTTTAAAGATTTAGAGGGTAGGGGAGAAGTAAGAAAAGTAGTTTTAAGAGGAGAAACCGTATTCGAAGACGGGCATTTCAAAGGTAGATCAAGAGGTATTGTTATTTATCCCCAAGTTTAAGATGGACAGCCAAGATTATTACCAAAAACCAAAAAATAAAATTTTTTTCGATATTGAAACTATTCCGGCAGACGAAAATACAAAAGAGGTAGCCGTTTCCTTAGCTCTGCAAAAGGCAAACAAATATAATAATGACAAAAAGACTAAATCAAGAGAGTCGCTCTATCGACTAACCGCAATCTCTGGAGATTTTGGCCAAATTTTTTGTATAGGTTATGCACTGAACGATCAAACTGTCGAAATTATCAAAGGCGAAGAAGCAGAAATTCTAAAGAATTGGTGGCAGATCGCAAACCAAGCAGATTTGTTTATTGGACATAACATTATGGACTTTGATCTGAGATTCATTTTTAAAAGATCAATAATTCATAAAATAAAGCCAGCAGCAAGACACTTAAACCTTTCTTTCGCCAGATACAGAAACTTTCCGATTTATGACACAATGCGTGAATGGGAAAAATGGAGCCAAAGTTTTATTAGTCTTGACACTCTTGCAAAAGCCTTGGGTCTTCAGTCATCAAAAACAGATGGAATCGATGGATCCAAGGTCTATGGTTACTACCTGAAAGGAAAGTATCAAGAAATCTACCACTATTGTCAAAAAGATGTCGAGCTGACTCGCCAGGTCTACAATAGAATGACATTTGAAAATTAATTAGTCAGTTTCTGCTGTGCTAGAATCAAGATCAAAGTGAAATTCTGGTACAATCCTAATTTTATTGCAATATTTTTCCTCGTTATTTTTTCGACTTTTGCTCTTTATGATCTTATCAAACCCGGCTTTTATACGAGCCACGACGGGGAAACTCACACGGCCAGAATTGCCCAATACTATATAGCGCTAGAAGATGGCCAATTTCCTCCGCGCTGGGCAAAGACTCTTCAGGGGGGTTTAGGCTCACCCATATTTGTTTACATTTACCCGCTACCCTATTTACTCGGATCCGCAGTCCATTTTTTGGGCATTTCCTTTACCGGCTCTTTTAAAATAATTATGGCTGCCTCTTTTATTTTTTCTGCCATTTTTAGCTACTTATGGTTGAAAGAATTATTAAGTTCTTCAAAAGCCGCCTTCGTCGGAAGCATGTTTTATGTATGGGCTCCCTATCGCTTCTCGCTAATTTACGTAAGAGGCTCTCTTTCCGAAACTCTAGCATACACATTTTTACCTCTTTTATTTTTAACTCTTACAAAACTTTCAAAAAAAATAAGCTTAATGCGAATTGCAACTTGCGCCCTAGCACTTGCAGCGCTTCTCCTCTCGCAGAATCTTATCGGCTACATGGCATCTTTGGTAATTATTGTCTACGTTGCGATTCTGGCAGTAAACAGTAAATCATTAAAGTTTCTGGCAGCTGCCGCAATTGCCGCTCTCTGGGGTTTTTTAATTTCAAGCGTTACATATATACCTGTTTTATTTGAAAGAAAACTTATTCATTTCGACGAGCTATTTCAGCTTGTTTACAGATCACATTTTGTCACGCTAGGCCAGCTTATCCACTCGCCATGGGGTTATGGATTCGATCTGCCGGGTGTTGTAAATGACCAAATATCAGTCCAAATCGGTCTTGCCCACATTCTTGTTTTGGTACTTGCGTCACTTTTAATTGTGCTTCTTACTGTTAAAACTCTTATATCACTAAAAAATTCATCCCATACTCGAAACATATCGTTTGCGATATTTTTCACTGCAGTAGCTTTTGTCGCCACTTTTTTGACGCTAGAAAATAGATTCAATATCTTCATCTGGGACAACTTTAAACCAATTGAAAAGATAGATATTCCCTGGAGATTTTTAGGAATAACAACTCTCGGCATATCCTTTTTGGCAGCCTATATAGCTAAAAATGTAAAAAGCGCAGCTTTCACGATATTTCTAATATTTGCAGTTATTTTTGCAAATAGAAATCACTTAAGAATAAATAAAAGTATCGAATATTCAGACGATTATTTTTTCAATTACTCTGGCTCTGCAACTCAGTTAAACGAGTTCACACCCCGTACGCGCTACAGTACAGGAGTAACAGACGCTTTTGTTTCACCCATTGAGTCTATTAAGGGCAATATTTTAATTTATGATTTTATTCGCAAAAGCAATGAACTTTCGTTTAAAACGCAAAACAACGGACCTGCCCGGATTCAAGTAAATCTAATTAAGTTTAGCAACTGGCAGACTTTTATGGACGGTAAAAAATTTACAACCGATCCAAGTATCGTTGATAAATCATTCAGTTTTGCATATCGGCCAGATATCGACACGTCTGGCCTTTACGAGCTTATTATTCCTGCCGGCAGTCATAAATTTGATTTTAGATACCAAGAAACTAACTTGCGAAGGATAGCCGATATTTTGTCCTTGGTAGGATTGATCTCAGCACTTGTTGCCCTTTTTCCGCCCAAAAGATTCAAAGAGGAATCGTTAGTTCCTATTTAAAAGTAAAACTTATGAAAAAGTTTTTAACTGACACACACCTGATATTAATTATTATTTTACTGGCTTCTATATTAAGGTTTTGGCATCTGGGCAATTTCCCTCCGAGCCTTTTTGTGGACGAATTGTCTAACGGCTACAATGCTTATTCAATTTTGAAAACCGGTCGTGATGAATACGGCAATTTTTTACCGTTAACCTTCAAATCATTCGGAGATTATAATCCAGCCCTTTCTGTTTACACTCTTGTGCCTGCCATATCTATATTAGGGTTGAATGATTATGCAGTAAGAGCACCTGCCGCTCTTTTTGGAGTTGGTAGCGTGATTGGTGTTTATTTTTTAACGTATGAAATTTTTAAAAGAAGAAAGGTGGCACTTTTTAGCGCCTTTTTACTCTCTATTTCCCCTTGGCATCTTCAATTTTCCAGATATGATCACGAAGCTACCTTTATGGTTTTCTACACAACTTTAGCTCTAGTAGCATTTTTCAACTGGCTAAATAAAACAACCAGGGCCGCACCACTTGTTATATCGAGCATCTTTTTCGGACTTGCCCTTAATTCTTATCATGGAGCTAAAGTTTATGTACCCCTGCTAATTTTAGTACTAGCCGTCGTTTTTAAAAGACACTTATTCACAAAAGCGCAAAAATTGGCATTGCCTCTGATAACACTTTTCATCTTCACCATCCCATATCTTGTTAATTTTGAGAATACGCTTATACGGGGACAATCTGTTGGTATTTTAAAAGAGTCTGCACCTGTTGCCACTTTTATTTCAGGATACTTATCTCACTTTTCACCAAACTTCTTATTTATTTCAGGCGATTCCATTGGTAGACATTCAGTACCGGGCATGGGCCAACTTTACGTCTTTATGCTACCCTTATTGGTCATCGGTCTTTTCAAGCTGATAGTGGAGAAAAAAGAAAGAAGCAAATTTTTGATAATGTGGTTACTTGTAACCCCAATAGCCGCTGCAGTTGCCTCACCGGTTCCTCACGCACTGCGATCACTACCTATGGGAACCGTAATTGTAATCATTAGTGCTTTAGGCTTATATTCTCTTTCGAGGATTAACTCTAAATTAAAAACGATTGGTTTACTTATTCTTGCCTCGATAGCCTTTTACAATATTTTTACTTACCTTCATCTCTACTATATCCATTACCCCAAAGAAAAATCGCTGGATTGGTCTTACGGATACAAAGAAGTAGCAACTTATGTTAATAATGTGCAAAACAATTACTCGCAAGTGGCAATTGGAGACGATTCCAAAAAATCTTACATAGCGTTCCTCTTTTATACAAAGTTTGATCCCTCCTTGTATCAGCCGCAATCTAGCAACAAGGCGGCATTCGATAAGTTTGAATTTTTCGGGCCGTCCTGGTCAAAAACTAAACAGGGAAAAGCCCTAATAGTTACCCCCTTTTGGCAGGCCCACCCACCTGAAGTTTTAAAAAATGTCTATCTGCCTAATGGAGACCTCAGATTTTTAATTTCGACTGAATAATGAAAACACTAGTAGTTGCTTTATCACTCATCTTCGTCATTATAAGTCCCATAGAAAACTTACAGACATGCGATGTAAACACTGCCAAAATTGCTGTTGCACCTCTGATTTTTAACGAAACTCATGAAGATGCCGGACAAAACGTATATTTAACTCGCGCAGTTCACAACAAATTAGGTGTGTTTTCAAATCAGCTCTTCCACTGCTATTTTTACTATCTCGACTGGCAAACTATCTTTAAAACTACTGGTTTTGTTGCTCTGATATTTTTAATTTACCTTCTTGTCAAAAGCGCAGCGAAAAACAATTTCATATACGGCGTCCTATTTCTTATTTATCCTTTAATACCAATAACAAATTTCCCAATACTATCTGTGGCATATTTTTACAAGTTATTTGCTATTATTGGCTTAGTTTACTTTTTGAAGCATAAATGAAAAGATTAATTCTAATCTCAATTTTCCTATTGGCATTTCTTCTTCGCTTTTATGATTTAGCAGGCAATCCACCATCTCTCTACTGGGATGAAGCCTCCTTAGGTTACAACGCCTATTCAATTTTAAAAACCGCCAGAGACGAATTTGGCACATTTTTACCATTAACTAATTTTCCGGCCTTTGGCGATTACAAGCCGCCGGGCTATATATACGCCGATGTAGCTCCTATCGCTGTCTTAGGTCTCAATGAACTGGCAATTAGATTTCCTTCGGCGCTCGCTGGGACATTAACTATTTTTGCAGTTTATCTGCTGGCTAAAAAGATTTTTAAAAATGAAAAGATAGCTCTTTTTGCTACTTTTTTCTTAGCGGTTTCACCTTGGCATCTGCAGCTTAGTCGGGCTGCCTTCGAGGCAAATCTGGCCCTCTTGTTTTCAACTTTAGGTATTCTATTTTTTCTGAGTGTCGAAAAGAAGCCATACCTAATCGTTCTTTCTGCAATCTCTTTTATTCTGGCAATGTACACTTTTACGGGACAAAGACTTTTTGTGCCATTTATTCTTTTAATCTTGCTGTTTCAATTTAGAAACCAAATTATCACAAACTGGAAGATAACGTTTTTAGCGGGGCTACTTGGTTTAATCTTATTTTTGCCTCTTTTAAAATTTACGGCACAAACTATAGAAGGCAAACTAAGGTTTAACGAAGTTACAATTTTTAAAGACTTAAAACCAATCGATGACTCGATTAGGTTTAGAGAAGAGGACAATTTCTCACTTGTTGCAAATATAATTCACAATAGACGTTTTTTCTTTGTTCACGAATATCTGACCCATTACTTCGATGCTTTTAATCCTTCCTTCTTATTCGTAAAAGGCGATGTTAATCCCAGACTATCAATTCAGGAAATTGGAGAGCTTTATTACTTCGACGCACTCCTTGTTCCTCTGGGCATATTCTTACTCCTTTACCGAAAGCAAAAATATCGTTTTCTAGTTATTGGTTGGTTATTAGTTTCACCCCTCGGTCCGGCAACTGCGCGCGAAACGCCCCATGCCCTCAGAATGATTCATATATTGCCGACATACCAGCTAATCAGCGCCTTTGCTCTCTACGGCCTCGCTAGGCTTGTCCGCTTTAAGAAACTTTTTAAAAGCCTTTGCGCACTTATCATTTTTGTTTTGATTTTTTATTATTTACACATGTACTATATTCACTATCCGCATGATTACCAAGGCCAATGGCAATACGGCTACAAGCAAGCCGTTGAAGCAGTTAAACCTTATTTAAATAAAGCAGATAATATCGTGGTAACCTTGGCTTTGGGTCGTCCCTATATTTATTTTCTTCTATATAATCAATTTGACCCTGCCAAATTCCAAAAAACAGCTCAAGTTGAAAAAGACAAATTTTTCTTTATTAACGTGACTAGCTTTGATAAATTTCATTTCTCAGACGAAGAAATTTCCTACCCCCCCAATACACTTTTCGTCAAAAATCCAAGTCATCTGCCGCCTAACTATACTTTGATTAAAAATATAGAGGATATGGAAGGCAACACAGTTTTTACTGTAGGCTTGACAAATTAAATGCAAAATATTTTAAAAAAGAACTGGTTCTGGTCGCTTGCGGTAATTTTCTATTTTTTTACCAGACTTGTTAATCTTAAAATTATCCCTATTTTTACGGATGAAGCTATTTACTCGCGCTGGGCCCAAATAGCTCTTCATGATCCGGCCAATAGATTCCTCTCTCTCGAAGACGGGAAGCAACCTTTATTTATCTGGCTTGCTGCAATTTCGCAGAAATTTATCCAAGATCCACTGATAGCTACAAGACTTGTATCAGTCTTTGCCGGCCTTGGATCTTTAATTGGGATTTATTTGCTTTCTAAAAAATTATTTGATCAAAAAGTAGCAAAAATCGCGGTAGTCCTTTATATTTTGCTCCCCTTCACCTTACTTTATGACCGCATGGCTCTTTTTGATTCGCTATTAACTATGCTTGGTATATATGCGGTATATTTTTCTGTCGTTTTAGTTGAGAAACCCAAGTTAGACACTGCAATCTTAAATGGTTTCGCTATCGGCTTGGCTATGATCACCAAATCGTCCGGCAGCTTTTTTCTCTACTTACTGCCTCTCTCTCTATTACTTACAAAGTTTAAAGGAGGTCAATTTAAAAAAACTTTAGTGAATTGGCTGCCTTTTTCAATTATTACCGTGGCAATTTGCCAGGTTATTTATAACTCGCTGAGGTTGTCACCTCTTTTTTATATGATCAGTCGTAAAAACATGGAATTTATCAGAAGCCCAAGCGAAGTACTCTCTGACCCTTTTCTGCACCTCTTTTCAAATTTCTCGGCTCTTCTCGGATGGCTTACTAGCTATACAGGAATACTCTTATTTGTCATATTTTTGATTGGAATAATTCTGGGTTATGTTAAAAAAAATCTTAAAATTGTTTATCTCTCCCTATTAATTTTTGTCCCCTTTTTCGTAACTGCTCTTTTCAATCAAGTTATATACCCAAGATTTATGTTATTTTATTTCCCGTTTCTTATAATCGTTATCTCGTACGCAATTGCACAGATGACATCTATTGTTAAAAATTATTCGAAATATTTAATCATGTTAATTCTCGTCTCACTTATTTTGCCCACATTTTCTTCTTTTAAACTTCTAACCGATCCAAAAAGCGCAAAAATAGCTGAAAGCGACTCCGGTCAATATACTAATTCGTGGCCCGCAGGTTACGGTGTAAAAGAAACTGTTGAGTTTCTTAAAGCAGAGGCACGAGACAAAAAAGTTTATGTAGCAACAGAAGGAACTTTCGGCTTGCTTCCTTTTGCTTTGCAAATTTACTTTTATGGGCAGAAAAACATTAACATTGAGGGTTTTTGGCCGGTTGATGCAAGTAATTTGCCAGCCCAAGTTTTAGAAGCCGCTACAAATCGCAAAACCTATTTTGTTTTTAACGAAAACCAGAAAGAAATTAATAGTCCCTACTTAAAATTCATTGCCAAATACCAGAAAGGAAGAGGAGAAACTTATTTGCGCTTGTATCAGGTGATCCCTTAACTTTGCCAAAATGTTAACAAAAATCGATAAATCCATACTTTCTGTCTTTATAATAATTCTACTTGCAATAGTCTTGAGGTTTGTTAACTTGTCAAAGGTCCCTGTCGGTTTTAATGATGATGAGGCAGCTTTCGGCTACAACGCATACTCCATTTTAAAAACAGGACGAGATGAATGGGGAAGATTTTTACCATTTCCCGTTTTCGAGAGCTTCGGTGACTGGAAGCTCGTTGGTTATCTTTATCCAACTGTTATCTCAGAATTCATCTTTGGACCAAATGAGTTTGCAACTCGCTTTCCATCCGCACTTTTTGGAACACTGGCGGTTCTCTCGACTTATTTACTTGCGTCAAAGCTGTTTAATAAAAAAACAGGAATTTTTTCCGCACTACTGCTTTCTATTTCTCCGTGGCATATTGCCGCCGCGAGAAACGCTTTTGAATCAGATATTTTAATTTTCTTTATAACTTTATCTACCTACTTTTTTTTAAAGATCCCAGAAAAATTAAAATTTCTCTACTTTTCCTTTTTTGGTTTTGTTCTTTGTTTTTATATCTATAGATCTGCTTGGCTTTTTGTACCCATTTTCTTAACATTATTAATATTTACTAATCGCCTGTTTCTTAAAAAACATAAATCCCAGGTTTTAAAAATTGCATTTATCTCAATTCTGCTTCTAGTTCCTCTTGTCCCGACAATATTCACTTTTAAAGGTCAATCAAGATTTTTCCAGGAAAGCTTCGTAACAGGGATCCAAAGCCAAGGAATTATCGATGAAGCCAATGAGAGAAGAGGTTTCTGCCAGAAAGATATCAACAGCATTATTTGCAAACTTGTTTACAACAAATACAATTTTTATCTTCTAACCTACATTAATAATTACTTTACTAATCTTTCTCCCCAAACTTATTATTTGGTACAAAACGGCACTGGTTATCAATCATTTCCTTCAAGATCCTTTTTTTACACTTCCGAATTTCCTCTTGCTGTACTTGGCTTCATATTTCTTTTGAAATCCAAAAACACTACAGCAAGGAACGTATTGATCGCATGGTTTTTAATTGTTCCTATCGGCGCGTCTGTAACTGGTATTGGTAATCCTGGGAGACTGAATATCCTTATGCCTGTTCCCCAAATTATTGAAGCTTTTGGCTTATTGAAAATATACGATTTTTTTAAATCTAAAAAGCTAAAATTGGCTTTTGCCATAGTTACTTCTCTGGTCTTCATATTTTCAGTCTCACGTTTAGTATTCGATATGTACTTTAAACATCCTCAAGTTTCTGCTAGATACCAACGGTATGGTTACAGTCAACTTTTTACTTATATTGAAAATGTTCGCAGAAATTACGACGAAGTCATGGTTTCACGCAAGGGTGATGATGCCAAGCAATACATCCACTATCTTTTTAGCCAAAAATATGACCCTAAGAAATACTTAGAGACAATTGGTCCTCAAAGATATAGGGGGGAAGATAGCTGGATTCGAGTAGATAAAATTGAAAATATACAATTTGTGCCATCTGTTCCCGAGCCGGAATCAATAAACTCAAATTCTCTTCTGGTGATTTCCCATAATGAAACAATCTACCCGAATCAACCAATATTTGTTGTCAAAGATTTTAGAGATGACGCGATTTTTGAAGTTTACGACGGTGATCAATTGAAAATTGCCCAAAAAGAATACGAGGAAGAAATAATGAGATTGAAGTTACTCAAAAAATAAAATATGAATAAAAAATTAATCATCTTGATAATATTACTTGCTTTTATACTACGCTTTTATCAATTAGGGAAGGCACCTTTAGGACTCAATTGGGATGAAGCAAGCAACGGTTATAATGCTTACTCTATTTTAAAAACCGGCCGGGACGAATACGGAAAATTCCTACCACTTTTCAATCGTTCTTTCAACGACTACAAGCCTCCCGCTTATATGTATTTCAACGTACCGACTGTAGCAATATTCGGTTTAACACCGTTTGCAGCTAGACTCCCGTCCGCTTTTTTTGGTACGTTGACAGTATTATTGACTTATTTTCTTACAAAAAAACTTTTTGACGATTCAAAACAAAAACAGTCAACCGCGTTAGTAGTCATGCTAATGTTGGCAATCTCCCCTTGGCACCTTCAAGTCTCTCGTGTAGGGTTTGAAGCCAGCATCGGATTATTCTTTACAGTAGCTTCGTTTACGGCATTTTTATATTCTGTGTTACATCAAAATAATGACAGATTCAAAAAAGTGCTATTAATAATATCCGCAATCTTATTTGGTTTATCAGCATATACTTATCATTCCGAAAGAATTGTTATCCCGTTAATGTTTTTGGCGACAGTCATTATTTATAAGAAGGAAATTTTTGCTGTTTCAAAAAAATATTCTTCAGTTTTTGTTGTAATTTTAATTTTAAGTGCTATGCCTCTTTTATTTCTTATGCCCAAGGAAGCAGTTTCTCAAAGATTTGAATCAATAACCTTAACTTCTTATACAGAAGATGTCGAAAAATCAGTTGAATTGATAAAGCAAGATCAGCTAATTAATTTTCCGTGGACAAACCTCTTGCACAACAGAAGAGTGATTATCGGCTTAAGGTACGTAAAAAATTATTTTGCCAATTTTGATCCAAACTTTTTATTCACTAAAGGTGACGATAACTTCCGCCATCACATAGAAAACATGGGCATGCTTTATCTCTGGCAGCTGCCACTGGTTTTAGCAGGTCTATATTTTTTGATTAAAGAAAGGTCAAAAACCTCGATATTTTTAATCGCTTGGCTTCTCCTATCACCTACTGCTGCTACTCCCTCCAACGCCAGTCCACATGCTCTGAGAGACCTAACAACGGTCATTCCACTTACTGTTATCTCAGCTATCGGTTTTACTAATCTTTTGAAAAATTTGCATAATAATAAAATATTTATCGTTTTTTCACTTTTCACTTTTCACTTTTCACTTTTCACTTATCTGCACAATTATTACGTTCACTATCCACGCGACTTTGCATCATTTTGGCAATATGGCTATTTAGATGCTGCTAAAAAAACAGAAGAATTAAAAGATCAATACACCAAGATCAAAATTAGCGGTGATATAGAACAAGGCTACATTTTTTGGCTCTTTGCCACCAAATACGATCCTGCTAGCTACCAGCAACTGATAACCACCAACCATTTTGACAAATTTTATTTCAAAGCAGAGGCTCCAGAAAATCCTGATGAGCTTTATGTTAGTGGTAGTCTTGATGAATCTTTTAATGTTATTGACACGATTTATCTCCCAAATGGCCAAAAGACAATCGAAATAGGGCATCGCAGATAACATCAAATAGTGAGCAACATAACAATTGATTTTTTTTACAATCAATATAATTTGTGTTAAAAACTAAGAGTTCAAAGAATTTTCTTTTTAAGTATCTACTTTTTCTCACTGCAATCATGGCCGGTTTTGCGCTTCTCCATGTTATCATCGCAAAATTTGCTACTCAAAAAACTTTTTCAAATCTGGAAGCCGAATCTTTAAACTGTTTTAAATTCTCAACTTATAATATTTTTGCTCTAAAAGAGGGGAAGTGCATCTTCAGATTAGATGAATATCAGGCAGTGGCAACTGTCAATTCAAAAGGTTTACGAGGAGCAGAGATTGGTGAGAAAGAAAAACCAAGAATTCTAGTCGAAGGAGATTCCTTTACTTTCGGTTTTGGTGTAAACGATGAGGAGACTTTTCCTTATAAACTTGGCGAATTTTTACCTAACTTTGAGGTTGTCAACGCAGGATTTGCAGGCGGGTTCGGATCGGACAGCTATTATGTGCATTTAGTAAACGATGGGTTCAAGTTGAAACCTGATATTGTGATTTTTAGCATTTTTGTTTTTAATGACATTTCCGATCTTCAAGAAACAGAGTGGCCTAAGGTTGACGAATTTGGCCTGCCGCTTTCGGTTCGATCGACCAAAAGAATAGTTTCAGAAAAAGGTTATTTTAGAAACAGAAATGAACCTCTTGAATACCGATTTAAATTTTTGAGAAATTCCCAAGCATGGATCTTCTTAACTAAAAATTTCAAAAAGGGCGTTGCTAGGGTCGTTAACCCAGTAAAGTACAAATTGTGGCAAATGGGCTTTGATATTCGGCTTGAGACCAATGTTGCTGATTATAACTGTTTTTTTAGAAATATCTGCGCAAGAGAGCAGAACCGCCTATTTGAAGAAATCGGTTTGCTAGCCTGGGGTGCTAAGGAAAAATCAAATAAAGCCGGAAGCGACTTTTTTGTACTTTTAATTCCGCCTGATTTTCAGATCTATCCCGATTCGTACAAAAAGTATCAAAGCGATCTTCTTAAAAATACCCACCTTATTGAATCAAGTATTCTTTACCCTCAAAAGAAATTAAAACAAATATTTGAGGTAAGAGGAATCAAATACCTTGATTTAACTGATTACATTAAAGCAAATAGTGTTAAAATGCTATATTTTGAAAAAGACGCGCATTTTACTAAAATTGGCAATGAAGTCGCAGCTGATGCTATTGCCCAATACATAAACAGGAATTTCTGATCGTTCTTACTCTTTTACATAGAAATAATTTATTATAAGATTCTATAATTGGCCATATCAAGTGAATAATGGATAGTTTTAAAAATAATTGGACACTAATATCAATATCGTTTACTGCCCTTTTTCTCGAACTCTTAACAATTAGGTTAATTAGTACCGAAATTCGCATTTTTGCATACCTTTCGAATTTAGTCCTTTTAGCTTCTTTTGTAGGTTTAGGTATAGGTATGATAATAAAAAAAAAGCTTTCAATTGTTTTATCTAGTCTACTTTTATTTTTTCTTTTAGTAATAGTATCTGCAAATTATATTGTTAGATGGACTAACCTTGAGTTTAAAATATTTTCAGGTATTACAGAATTATTGGCTCCATTATCTGAATCATACATCTGGTTTCAGATTGATACTTATTCAAAAACTGGCATAGTAATAGGATTAATATTTACGGTATTCATATTTTCTTTAATTGCCGCCTCTTTTACTCCAATCGGCCAAGTACTAGGTAATAGTCTGAAAAAACACAAGAGTCCAATTTTCGCTTACTCAATTAATATAATCTCATCAATTGCAGGAATGTGGGCATTTCAAGCTTTTACTTTAGCGAGATTCACGCCTTATTTTGGGTTAATTATTGTTTTAGGGTTACTTGTTCTTTTTGCTAAAAGTCGTCTAGAAAAATATACATTAATAATTATCTTTGCCATTTCTATTTCATATATAGTACCTAAAGTAGAGAGTCAAAATATAATATATTGGTCCCCCTATCAAAAACTCTCGTTAAGCCCTATCTTAAAGAGCATTGCTAATAATAATCCCCAACCAGAAGGGTGGTATCTTGAAGTTAATAATGTAGGTTATATGAGTCTTTTAGATCTTTCTGATAAATATCAAGCGAGTGCAGAAGCCCAAATCAATGAACTATATAACAGAAAACAAGAAATCGATTTTCGTTATGGAGACCATTACGCCTTACCATTCAAATTTAAGCCAAAAGCAAGAAAAGTTTTAATAGTAGGAGCCGGTGCAGGAAATGATGCTGCAGCCGCTTTAAGAAATATTGAGAGCAGAATTGATGTGGTGGAAATAGATCCAACTATAGTCGAGATTGGTAAAAAATTTCATCCAGAGAAACCATATCAAAACAGTAATATTAATATATTTGTTGAAGATGGTCGAACATTTTTCCAAAGATCGAAAGACAAATATGATTTGGTAATAATGGGACTTGCGGATTCACATACACTTTCATCTTCTATGACAAACTTAAGGCTAGATCATTATCTTTATACACAGGAAAGCCTTAAAGAAATTAAAAAATTACTAAAAGACGATGGGATTCTTTTTTTAACTTTCGAAGTAACAAGAGATTGGATAGGTAGTCGTCTTGAAAATGGTCTTAGAGACGTTTTTGATCAGGAACCTCTAGTTTTTGAAGTTAGAAGTAAGGGAGTTTTTGGATGGGGTGGTGTTGCATTTGTAGTTTCGAAAAATCCACAAATCGTTAATAATATTCTTTTGCATGAAGATAATTTAGCAACTTTCATCCACGAAAATCACAAAAGCTATTCTTCGAATTTAAAATCCCTAACAGATAATTGGCCATACTTATATTTAGATAAACCTAGAATTCCCATAATTCATTTATTAATAGCTGTTGTTTTTTTAATTGGCGGATTTTTTTTACTAAGAGTAAAAAACTTTGGTAAGAATTCCATTGATTGGTCTATGTTTGCTTTGGGAGCAGCTTTTCTCCTGTTTGAATTCCAGAACGTTTCGAAGACAGGTTTGATTTTCGGCTTAACTTGGGTAACTAATTTATTCACGATTAGTGCAATTTTGATACTTTTATTGTTAGCAAACTTTGCCGTATATAAAAAATTAATTTCGCCAAAAAGTGCGTTTATTTACTTAATAGTCACACTCATTATCCAACTCCTGATTCCCCTCAGAATTTTCAATAGCTGGCCATACTTAGCTAAAATCAGCTTAGCTAGCTTATTTTTAAATTTACCGGTGTTTTTCGGGGGGGTAATTTTTACTAATATTTTAGTGCGATCTCGTAACAAAGCAAAAGCTTTTGGGTCAAATTTCCTAGGGAGTGTTTTTGGTGGTCTTGCTGAGATGGTAACTTTTCTAACTGGACTGCATTTTTTGTTATATCTCATAATAATTTTGTATCTAATAGGTTTCAATTTAAGTCGGTTCAGTTTTTTGCCTCGTTTTAATAAGCTTAAATAGTAGTGTTAGAATAAGAAATATGAAAATCCCAAACATTTCTGCAGCGCTTGCCACCTTTAACGAGGAAGAAAACATAGCTGACTTAATAGAAAGCGCAAAAAAGGTTGCGGATGAAATAGTGGTGGTAGACGGCACGTCACAGGACAGAACCGCTCAAATAGCTGCAAATTTGGGCGTCAAAGTAATTAAAACAAGCAACACACCCATGTTTCACATAAACAAAAATCTGGCGATAAAAAATTGTCGTGGAGATTGGATTCTGATGCTAGATGCGGACGAAAGAGTAACAGAAGAACTCGCCAAAGAAATTAAAAGAGTCGTTTCCAAAAATCCAACAGAGAACGGCTTTTACCTTAATCGAAAAAATTGGTTTTTGGGAGACTTTCTGACAAAAGGTGGAGCTTACCCTGATAGTGTTATCAGACTTTTCAGAAAAGGAAAGGGGATTTTACCGGAAAAAAGTGTCCACGAACAGATAGATATAAATGGTGAAATAGGGCATTTAAAAAATGATCTTCTCCATTTCGCAGATCCTGATTTCGCAAGATACCTAAAACGCGCGCAAAGATATATTGGCGAAACCAGCGAAAATATCTCAAAAGCCGATCCCGGCAGGGGAATAAACCAAATCATTTTCTATATGTTAATAAAACCATCGTTAACTTTTTTAAACCTGTATTTTAGGCACAGAGGCTACAGGGATGGCTTTAGGGGTTTTGTCTGGTCTGTTTTTTCTGGAGCTCACCATTTTTACGCATATACAAAATATTGGCATCAATCAGAAAAAGATAAGGTAAATTAGCCTCATATTACCTACTTGTTTTTAATCATAAAAAATATCAATAATTAATATTAACGGAGGTACGGCTAAATGGCCAAGAAAAAGAAAAAGAAGAAATAAATTATCTAACTCCTGACCCACCTCAACGAGTTATTAAGCTCGAAATGCCAAAGAACCACGTAAGGTGGGTTTTTGTCGGTCTGCTGATATAATCATCTTCAGTGAAAGTAGCAATTGATATTAGCCCGACAAAGACAGGGCATAAAGTAAGGGGCATAGGATCTTATACCAGTAATCTCATCAAGGAATTCAGAAGAGGGGAATGGGGAAAAACCGAGTTTGGATTTTTTGATAATCCAGCCACTCCCCCACCAGCAGACGTCATACATTACCCCTATTTTGATTTATTTTTCCACACCCTTCCTGTGAAAAGTAAAACGAGTAGGGTAGTGACAATTCATGATGTAATTCCATTAATTTTCCCAGAACATTTTCAAGTAGGTGTTAAAGGAAAAGTAAATTTCTTTTTGCAAAAATTGGCTCTAAAAAACATCGATGCAATAATTTGTGATTCCCAAACATCAAAAGAGGATATAGCTTCTAGACTTTCAGTTCCCAGAGAAAAAATTAGCGTAATATATTTAGCTGCTGATCACCAATTCAAAAAAATCGATAATCAATCAAGACTGACTAAAGTGTCAAAAAAGTATAAGCTGCCCAAAGAATTCGTACTTTACGTAGGTGATGTTAATTGGAACAAAAATCTTCAGAATCTGCTTGAGAGCATAAAGATCACAGGAGTTAATCTTGTCATGGTCGGTCAAGCATTGACTAATAAGTCGTTACCTCAAACACAAGCATTAGACAAACTAATCAAAAAAATGAATTTATCAGAAAAAATTGTCAAAACAGGTTATATTCCAAATGAAGACCTAGTGTCAATTTATAATATAGCTTCATTAATAATTTTACCGTCATATTACGAGGGTTTCGGTTTACCTATACTGGAGAGTATGGTTTGTGGAACGCCTGTAATTTGTTCGAACGTTGCATCGTTAACCGAAATCGGGAAAGACACAGCTGTATTTTGTGATCCGACCGACCCAAATGACATTTCAAAGAAAATCGACATGATTTTAAAATTCACAACTATTCAGAAAGAAAAAGCAAGTCAAAAATTAATAAAGCGCGCCTCAAAATTTAGCTGGCAAAAGGTTGCGACAGAAACAATTAAGGTCTATAAGTCTGTTTCTTTGTTAAATGGGTAAGATTCTTAGATCAAATATTGGAAAAATTTTATTATTATTCCTAATATGGAGGCTGCTTACTTTCTCAATTGCACTGATTGCTCTAAAAATTATTCCAGAATTCGGTGCGAAGTTTCCCTACTATCAAGAAACACTAATCAATACGGGTCTTCCCTATTATATTTGGGCTTTTGGGAATTTCGATGGAGTTCACTATTTGAGAATCGCCCAGGATGGTTACGCTTACCAGTTTACTCAAGCTTTTTTCCCCTTGTATCCAATTTTGATTAGAATTGTTTCTTTTATAACTTTCGGAAATTTATTAATTGCTGCACTTTTGATTTCAAACTCCGCATTTTTTGTAGGATTAGTTCTTTTTTATAAACTTATTCAAAAAAACTTTAGCGAAAAGACTGCATTCTGGTCAGTCATTTTTCTTTTAGCTTTTCCTACGTCGTTTTATTTCGGGGCAGTCTATACAGAAGGGGTCTTTTTTTTGATGATAGTCTTGGCATTCTATTTTCTTGAAAAGAACAAAATATTATTGGCTTCAATTGTCGGCTCTTTTGCATCCGCTTCCCGCTTGGTGGGAATTTTTCTAGCTCCGGTTTTGTTATTTTACAGCTTGCAACTAAACAGATTTTTGCGCAAGTATTCTTCGAGTGAGTCCGGTGTAACATCGGACGAATCGAGAAGTTTTCCTAAATTAGTTCTCGACTACGCTCGAACAATAATTCTCGTCTTTTACCCTTTACTAATTGTGTCGGTTGGACTTATTGCCTATATGATTTACTTAAAAATTGAGTTTAACAATCCATTGTATTTTTTGACAGCCCAATCTATCTGGGGTCAGGAAAGGTCAACTACGGGGATAGTACTGCTGCCTCAGGTGTTTTGGCGCTATTTTAAGATTCTTAAAACTACTTCTTCTTTCGCGTTTTTCAACGCGGCATTTGAATTGTCATCAACCATATTTGCAATTGCTCTTTTAATATTTGCAACTAAAATTGTTAAAAAAGAATGGCTGATTTTTAGCTGGTTAGCAATTATGACACCAACCCTTACTGGTACCCTGGCATCGATGCCTAGATATGTCCTTTTGGCTTTTCCCGTCTATATTGCTTTAGCACACATAAAGAGCAGAATTATAAAGTTCTCTATTCTTCTAATATTTATAATCCTGGGGTATGTTTGCATAAGCCTTTTTACTCGCGGTTACTGGGTAGCATGAATGAATTGTTAATTGTTAATTGTTAATGGTATTATTTTTTCATGACTTCTGTTCTGCAGAACTTTTATGCACTGCTTGTTGTAAGCGTTACGTTTAATGTAACGGCCAACATTCTTTTAAAAACTGCTGTTATTAAGACAGGAGGAGTCTCTGCCGAAGCTACGCAGGTTCTAACGAATATCCTTAAAGTTGCCTTTAGTCCCTATCTTATTGTTGGTTTGATCTTATATGGCTTTTCATTTCTCATTTGGCTTCGAGTTTTAACATTTAATGATCTTTCGCGTTCTTACCCTATCTTTGCAACCATTGTTTTTTTAATGACAACTTTAGGATCCATAATTTTCTTGAAAGAAAATATAACCCTAATAAGAGTTGTTGGCATCGCGATTATGCTGGTAGGAATTTTTATTGTTGCCCGTTCATAAAAGTGAAAGCTCTAATAGTTGTTCCTGCATTTAACGAGGTAGCAGTTATTCATAGTGTTTTAAAATCTCTACCCAAAAAACTGCCTGGTATTTCAGAATTAAGAATTGTGGTTGTAAACGATGGCTCCACCGATTCAACCCAAGAGGAAGCACAAAGAGCTGGAGTTGAAGTATTGACTCACTCCATAAACAGAGGCTTAGGTGCTGCCATTAAAACCGGCTTGGAGGTGGCAAAAAGAGGTACCTATGATCTAATGGTGACTTTTGACGGTGATGGGCAGCACGACCCAGCGGATGTAGCCAAAATAGTAGATCCGATAATTAAAAAAAAGGCAGATTTGGTTATAGGTGCAAGATTTAAGAGATTACAAAACATTCCCATTGACAGGTTAATTCTTAACTGGTTTGCCAACCTTGCTACATTAATGATATTTGGTGTCACCTCAACTGATTCGCAATCCGGACTTCGGGCTTTTTCAAAAAAAGCAATTGAATTAATTGATTTCAAAGGTGAAAGAATGGATTTTTCATCGGAAATCTTGCTTGAAGCTAAAAAACACAATCTGGTTGTTGTAGAGGTACCAATTAAAGCTATATATACACCATATTCAAGAGCCAAAGGGCAAAAAAACCTCAATAGTCTGGCAGTCTTTTTAAGATTTTTAGTTAGAATTTTTAGATAAGTTGTAACTTGATATATAATTACACGCATGCTGACTACAATCCAAATAGCCCTGTTAATTTTTATTTTATTCGCAATTTCTCGAGTTTATCTTAGAGCTAAAGAGCAGATATTTTCAACGAAAACGGCCATATTCTGGTACGTTATCTGGCTAGCTGGTCTTGTTGGAGTATTGCTTCCTAAAACTACCACAAAACTTGCAGGATTTTTTGGGGTTGGCAGAGGTGTTGATGTTATTGTCTATATAGCACTTGCTTTGCTTTTTTATCTGGTTTTTCGAATTTATGTAATGATTGAAGATCTGCGCCATGAGATTACTTATCTTGTTCGTAAAATTGCTCTTACAAATTCCTCTATCAAAAAGCGCAAGGCTATTAAAAAGTCCAGCTGATGAAAATTTTATTGATTACCGAATTTTTCCCAACTGGAAAAAATTTAAGATTCTCCGGTGGTGTTGAGGCCAGAACGTTTTTTATCGCTAAAGAACTGGCAAAAAGAAATAAAGTTTTCATTCTAGCAAGTAGAACGAAAGGAACACCAACGAAAGAAAATATGTACGGGTTTACAGTATTAAGAGTTGGGCCCAAAAGAAACTATACAGCATCAACTGGTCATGTTCTATCAAGACTACTTTTTATTAAAGATGCTTTTAAAATAGGCAAGTCACTGGATGTTGACATTGTTGATGGAGGCAATTATATTACCCATTTCATTGCCAGAAATATTGCTGATAATAAAAAAATTCCGGTTGTTGCTTGGTATCCGGATGTTTGGCTTAATAATTGGATAAAAAATGTTGGATTATATGGGATCTTTGGGGAAATACTGGAAAGATTAAATCTAATCCGTGGTTTTGATGCATACATTGCTATATCAAAAAATACGGCAGATAAGCTTAGGAAATTCTCGAAAAAAGTTGTTCATGTTGTATATTGCGGCGTAGACAAAAAGGAGTTTTTAGCAAATTACACTAAGTTTAAAGACCCAACAATTGTTTCTGTGTCACGTCTAACTAAATATAAAAATCTTAATACTCTGATTCTTGCATTTGCAAAACTTTCATTAAAACTTAAAAGTGCAAGAATATTTATTGTGGGTGCCGGCCCCGAAGAAAATAATTTAAAAAGCTTAACTAGCGAGTTAAAAATTGCCAAAAAGACAAGTTTTTTGAAAAATCTACCAAGGAGAGATTTAATTAAACTTTACAAGAAGTCGCACGTTTTTTCTTTGCCGAGTACAGTAGAGGGTTTTGGTATTGCCACAATAGAGGCAGCAGCAGCCGGCCTGCCCTACGTTAACAGCAATGTTTCCATACACAAGGAGGTAACAAAAGATGGTCTTGGAGGCTTTCTTGTAAATCCAGAGAATCCATCAGATTTTTCAAATAAGTTACATGAGCTTCTCACGAATAAAACACTTTATGAAAAAAAGAGTAGGCAAGCGAAGGAACTATCACAATATTATTCATGGAAAAACGTTAGTAATCAGACTGAAAAGATTTATAAATCGCTTGTAAAAACAAGATGAAAGTATTGGTAACTGGAGGGGCTGGCTTCATTGGTTCGCACCTTGTTGATAAGTTAATTAATGAAGGATATAAAGTTGCTGTAATTGATGATCTTTCGAACGGTAATTTAGATTTCATTAATAAAAAAGCCCAATTTGTAGAGGCTGATATCATCTCTCAAAATTTTTTCCAAGTATTTACAAAATTAAATCCTAAAATCGTTTTTCATCTGGCCGCTCAATCAAGCATAAACAAATCTTTAAAAAATCCGTCTCTCGATATAGAAGTTAATTTAATTGCGACCCAGAAACTACTAGACTTGTCAAAGAGTACAAATGTAGATAAATTTATATTTGCCTCATCTTCAGCTGTGTATAAACCTGCCGATTTGCTTCCTTTAAAAGAAGATGCTCCAAAAGAACCAATATCACTTTACGGAGTTTCAAAGCTCTGTTCAGAATACTTGATAAGAAATTTTTACAAACTTTATAATTTACCCTGCTTTTCTTTAAGGCTTGCGAATGTTTATGGCCCGAGACAAGATTCTGGTGCAGAAGGAGGAGTTGTTGCAATATTTCTACACAATGTATTAAGTGAAAAGATATCCAAAATTCACGGCAATGGTAAACAAACTAGGGATTTTATTTATGTTTCAGATGTTATAGGTGCTTTTATGAAATCTCTTGAAAAAGAAGTAGTTGGAGAATTTAATATCGGCACTGCAAAAGAAACGTCAATAAATGATTTAATTGAAATTTTAAGTAGAATTGCAAATTCCAAAATAGATAGAGCATATACTAGTCTGCCTTATCCGGAAGTTCAAAGAAGCGCATTAGCCTATGATAAATTTAGACAATCAACAGGATGGAATCCTAAAGTTAATTTAGAAGAAGGCTTGAGTATAACTTACGATTACTTTAAGAATCTATGAAAGTTGCTGTAATAATCGACACGTGGTTTCCTTTTATTGGAGGTGGTCAAGTTAATGCTTGGGAAATATCAAAAAGACTTGCCAAAAAAGGTGTAAAAGTCGATATTATCACAAGAAATAATGGCAAAGACAATTTAAAAAAGGTTATGAACGTAAATATTTACAAACTAGGATCACAGTCCGCTATTACTGATAATTTTGCAAGAATAACTTTTTTAATAAAAGTTTTCATATTTATTTACAAAAAAGATTACGATATTCTGCATCCCTATGTTTACCTGCCAGCTTTTACTGCGAAAATAATAATGATTCTTAAAAAAAAGCCAGTTGTACTAAGCATTTTTGGGACTTCTATTAATTCAGATCTTACGGGATCTTTTAGAAAATTAATCGAAAAAATAATTTTATTAAAAATCAAATACACTGCTCAAATTACGGATTCACGCAATTTTTTAAAGTTAAAAAATGTAAATAAAACTGTTGTATATATCCCACACGGTGTTAACTTGGAGCTTTTCAATAAGGTAAAGGGAAACAAATACTCAAGATTTACAATTCTTACCGTTGCTCGGCTGCACCCACAAAAAAATTTAGAAAATCTCATTAGAGCTTTTGCAAAAGTTAAAAATAAGATTTCTTATCCACAACTGTACATTGTGGGGGACGGACCAGAAAAACAAAATCTCAAAGCTCTGATTAATGAATTAGATCTAGATAAAGATGTAAAACTTCTTGGTGTAATTTCAGGGAACGAACTCATAAAAATTTACAAATCATGTCATCTGTTTATTTTAGCTTCGCTGTATGAAGGCCAACCAATTTCTCTTCTAGAAGCATGGGCAGCAAAATTGCCCGTGATTGTTTCAAAAACCGGAGATTGTCAATATTTAGTCAAGAATGAGATAAATGGCTATCAGATTGATAATCAATTGGATCCTTCGAGTATTGCTAAAATCATAGTAGATGCAGTACAAAACAAAAAATTAGAAGAACTAGGGAAAAATGGTTTCAATCTTATAAAAAACAAATATAATTGGGAAAAATCAGCAGAAAAAGTGTACGACCTGTATAAGAAGTCTCTCAATAATTAGCATGATTCCATACTCTCCTTCCAGGTTAGATTCCACTCAATTTATAACAGAAAGACTCAAAGTTTTAACCAGAGGACGGAAAAGCTATTTAGATGTCGGATGCGGGAGACTTTTCTTTTACAATTTACTACGGATTTTAAATACTAGAGGTAATTACATAGGAATTGATCTTAAACCTCTAAAAATTAGTAAATCGCAATCAAACATGGTTACTCATGTAGAAAAAAAAGATTTTCTAAAATACAAAAACAGTAGAAAATTCGATATTGTTGCTTGTTTTTGGGTTTTAGAACATATTAAAGATGACGAAAAAACGGTTTTAAAAATATCATCACATTTAAAAAATAATGGTTATTTAATTTTGTCTGTGCCTTCTATTTGGAGCTGGCCTTTCGAATTTGGTAGACACGGATTTCATTATTATACGAAGAAAAAAATCTTAAATTATGTTAGAGAATCTAAATTCAATATAAAAGAAGTATACGAAGCGGGTGGATTTGTTGGATTTGTTTTTATGATTTTTTATAACTGGCCACGTTATCTCATCTTAATTTTATCTTTGCCATTTTTCATTACCTTAAAACTGCTTAATATTTATAACAAGCCTTGGAAAATTTTTTCTAAAAACTTAATACTCTCGACGTTATACTTTTACCATAGATGGAAAATTGGAATATATTTACATAATGCAATTGTTAAAACAATTGTAAAATTAGATAATATTTTAAAATTATTTCCAGCTAGCTACATAATAATAGCCCAAAAATGATAAAAAAACCGGAAATTAGCGTAATTATGTCCGTTTACAATGGAATGCCATATTTACAGGAGGCCGTTAAAAGTATTCTAAATCAGACTTACAAAGATTTTGAGTTTATTATAGTGGATGACGCTTCAACTGATGATAGCTTGAAATATCTCAAAGGAATCAATGACAAAAGGATCAAAATTCTCAGCAACGAAAAAAACCTCGGTCTTGCCGTATCGCTCAATAAGGCTCTTAACGCCGCGAGGGGCGAGTACATCGCTCGCATGGATGCAGACGATATTTCCAAACCTGAAAGGCTTCACATTCAGCTCAACTTTATGGAACTGAATCCTCAAATTGATATTTGTGGTTCATTTGTTAGTGTGATAGACGAAAATGGCAAATTAGTAGGAAGTATAAAAAAACCAACAACCGATGACAAGATTAAAAAACAAATTTACTGGTTAACACCACTTCTTCATCCAACGTGGTTTGCAAAAAAGGAGGTTTTTACAAAATTAAAAGGATATGATGAGAAATGGGATTATGTCGAAGACTTTGAATTTTTAATAAGAGCGAAAGATTTTAAGATGGCAAATATCTCCAAAT
>CAYMIE010000002.1:0-48221 GCA_964390405.1 uncultured Gammaproteobacteria bacterium
CCTAGCAGATCACCGGTTTGCCAAAGTTCTTGCGCTCGAGCGATGACATAAGCCTCATCAGAAAATAATGGAAGGGTGCTTAAATTAATCAATCTTGAAAAAAGGAAAATGAAACTTAATATTAACCAGATTAATAATTGAGGTTTATTAACTACAAAATTTTTATGATTTTTTAATAACATTAGTCTTATATCGTCCAATCAGCAAGAGTGTTTCTTTAATTGTTGAAGCAACATTCATTTTACTCTTACCAACTTTCTGGTCATATCGCAAAATCATAGGAACCTCCCCATATAATGGGTCAAATCTTCTAAGCTTTAAAAGGATATCTACCATGCAAGAAAATCCTTTTTCTGAAAGAAATTCATTATCGTAATAATCGACTGCTTGCTGAATTAGACCTACTCTGTAAGCTCTATAACCAGATGTATAGTCTTTAACACCTTGAATAGGTAACAAAATACGAAACATTAAATTTCCTACACGGCTTAATAATCTTCGATTAAAGGGTACTCCTCGAACACGAGATCCAGTTGCAAAGCGAGATGAAATTACAATATCATGCCCTTCATGAATAAGTCTTACCATACGCATAATAAGACCCGGCAGATGGGTATTATCTGCGTCCATTGTTATCAAAATGTCATTCTTATGGCTATTCTTCAAAGCCTTTTTAAAACCAGAGTCGATTGCTTCAGCAAGCCCTTTATTCTTAGGGTGTTTAATTAGTTTTACCCGTCTATTTTTTTTAGCGTATTTTTTTACAACATTAGCTGTTCCGTCTGAGCTGCCATCATCTACAACATAAATGAAATAGTTCTGTCTCTCGCGAGATAAACTTTCTATCAAATCAGGTAAAAGATCTTTCAGCGAAGAAGCTTCGTTGTAAGCTGATAATACGACTTGAATCATTTTCTATTTATTTTTTAGCATAGATATAAAAATAGCTTGTCCATACTTTGCTAAATATTTAGATTTGATATGTAAGTATCCACCAAAAGGAAGACTTGTTCTAAGTATTCCAGTAACATTTAAAATTTCAAACTTTCTTCTTAATTTGGTTATCCAAAAGTCTCGACTTTTTTTGTGGACATGTGTTTCATCTTTATCCAATAACCCTCCAATTCTTCCAAAAACATTATCATACACTGGTACAACACACAGAAATGCACCCCTTTTTACTAAATGTGTGTATATTTGATTTATTGCACCATCAAGATTAGGTATATGTTCCAACACATCAAATGCGGTTATAATTTGAAAACGATGTTTTAGCTGAAACTTACTCAAAGGTTTTACCCAGAATTTAGTTTGATTAGCTTTTTTCCTCGCTTTGCTAATTGCAAAAGAGCCTGTATCAAGTCCATACGTTTCAAAGCCTTTTTTATCTTCGAGCATTTTTAGAAAAGTACCGTAACCACATCCTATATCAAGTATTTTTATTTTAGATCTAGCTACGGGAGACACATTAATTATTTCTTCATAGTAAGATTCCAATTTCTGGTTAGAATTTTTTTTATCCGAATTTCCGTAATATTTTAAAAAATAATTTTTAGTGAAAGTATTCATTAATATACCTTGCAATTCTTATAGCTGCTTTACCATTCCCATAAGGATTTCCACCTCCAGGATTGTGCCATTTTTTAAGTGATTCAAATGAGGTTACAATTTTATTTTTGTCATAACCAGTCATGATAGACCAACCTTTGAGTAGACCCTCTATTCTTTCTGTCTCATTTCTAACTACAAGCACTGGTTTACCAAATGAGGGCAATTCTTCCTGTAAGCCTCCCGAATCTGTAATTACCAGACTAGCAATTTCGATTAACGATATAAAAGAAAGATAATTAGGAGGATTAATTATAAGGAACCCCTCTCTATTTTCAAGGGTTTATATACTATAGGTTTTATATTACGGCTTGGATGCACTGAAAATACAAAAAAGTAATTCGGATTTTTAGATTGGATTTCAATAAGAGCATTTAATATATTCACTAGTGGTTTGCCATAATTTTCTCTGCGATGAATTTCAACTAGCACTATTTTTCGCCCTTCTAGGATTTGTAATTGGGGAATTTCTTTCTTGAGTAGCACCTGTTTTTCTCTAAATGTAAATGAAGATCTAATTTTTTTCAAGGAATCTACTGCTGTATTACCTACAACCCGAATCCGATTTTTAGATACATTTTCTTGAACTAAATTTCTTTGACTATTATTGGTGGGGGCAAAACAAAGTGAGGCTATTCTAGTCACCATTTGTCTATATCCTTCTTCAGGGAATGGCTCAAAAATGTTATATGTTCTAAGTCCCGCTTCCACATAAAAAATGGTTATTTTTTGATGAAAAGCTGCAACAGCTGCACAAAATGTACTAGCCGCATCTCCTTGTACTAAAACTGCATCAGGATTTAATGTAATAAATGCCCTTGAGAAGGAATTTATTAAATTACTTACCAATATAGATAAATTACTTGTTTTTCCGATTGTAGAGCGAATTTTTAAATTTATGTAGTCGTTTAATCCGAATATTTTATCTAAGCCTTCAATTAATTCCTCATGTTGTCCTGAACACATAAGCTGTGTATTAAACATGGGATATTTATCTCTCAGAGCTATAACGACTGGTGCAATTTTTATAAATTCTGGTCTAGTACCAAAGCAGCACACAATGGTTTTATTTTTATCTCTAGAATTTCTCACCTTATGCTTGTTTAGAATAATTTATTTAATACTTCAACCATATAATCCATCTCTGATTTTTTAAGCTTTGGATGCATAGGTAAACGTATTAAAGTAGAAGCTATTTCTTCGGTGACCGGCAAATCTCCTTTCCTGTAACCTAATTTTTCCCCCATTGCAGATGTATGAAGAGGCAAATAATGAAAAGACGCTTCTATTCCAAATGATCTTAAACCATTTATTACTTTGCTTCGAATGGCACTAGGAACCCGAATAGCAAAGATGTGCCAATTTGGGTCAGCGGTCTTAGGTATTTGCGGTAAAAATATTTTTGACGAAAGAGTTTGAAGATTTTTTAAAAGATATGTCGCGTTTTTTTTGCGAAGAGTAGTAATAGTATTTAGTTTTTTGATTTGCTCCAGCGCGATTGCGGAAAGAATGTCTGAAAGCACCAAGCTTCTGCCAACCTTGACCCAGGAATATTTTTTTCTTTCACCTCTTATATACGATGACCGGTTAGTTCCTTTTTCTCTAATTATTTCGGCCATAGCTGAAATATCTTTTAAGTTAGTGGAAAAGAACCCACCCTCACCAGCCGAAACATTTTTTGTACCATGAAAAGAAAAACAACCAATATCGCTCATTGTACCAAGATAATTTCCCCTATATTTAGCTCCCAAAGCATGAGCAGTATCTTCAATTACAAATAAATTATTTCCTTTAGCAATTTTGAAAATTCTATCCATATCGCAACTCATGCCTGCATAATGCACAATCATAATCGCTTTTGTCTTCTTGCTTATTTTTTTTTCAATTTCAATCGGGTCAATATTATATGAATTAATATCGATATCAGCAAAAACAGGTTTTGCTCCAACTAACATCACAGCATTAGCACACGATGAAAATGTAAAACTAGGCATTATTACTTCCTGGCCCCTCTTAAGAAGACAGGCACAAGCGAGTTCTAAGGAGGCTGTTCCTGATGCAGTAGGTAGTATATATCTGGTACCGAGTAAATTTTTTAACTCAACTGCAAGTTCTTCTCCAAACGATAAATCACCGATTCCTGAACCACTGCGCATTGCTCCAATTACTGCCTTCTCTTCTTCCTTCCCCCAGAACGTTTTATGAAGTGGGATAGTAAAATTATTGCTCTTAACCATTATTTCGGCGTTTCAGCTCTTAAGCGAATAAGGTTTTTTAAATAATCAATAGTGTCCGGGATTAATCTTACAGTAGATTTTTTATCCACCCTTCTTATAAATAGTACCGGAAGTTGTGTAACTTTTAGCCCTTTTCGATGTGCTTGAGCACAAATTTCTGTGTCCCAAAACCAATGCTTGCTTTTTACTTTAGAAATAATCGGAAGAATTTTTATCCGGTTAAAGAATTTATAACCTGCTTCCGTATCGTCTATTGGAAGATCAATAATTTTCTTTAGTGCTATTGCATAAACCCTTGAGACTATTACACGAGTTAAATGTTTTAATCCACCTTCATAAAATCTTTTGCCCACAACTAATTCATTACCTTTTTCTACTTCTTGAATAAATAAAGGGATATATTTTTCTGAAACTTCCAAGTCTACATCAATATAACCGCAAATTTCCCCTTTTGCGGCTTTTATGCCATCACTAACGGATTTTCCTCTACCTTGATTTTTACTATGATAAATTACATTACAATTCTTGGGATCGTTGCAAATTTTATCTATCGTTTGTTTGGTATCATCTGTACTTTTATCCTCAACAAAAATAATTTCCCAACTCCACCTTTGTTTTTTGAGAATTGACACAACCCTTTGGATACTATTTTCTAAAGTTGGGCCTTCATTGTAGCAAGATAGGACGATTGAAACCTCAGGTTTAAGCATGGCCTCATTTTAAATGACTACAACGTTCTTCTCAATAATTAATATTGAAATGGTCATTCTATAATTTACTTTGTATAGAGGGTGATTTATTATACAAACCACGAATGTCCTATAAAACATCATTACGTTTTTTTAATCGATATTTAAAAATTGCCCCTCTTTCACTTGCACTGTGGCGTTCTGCCGAAGCACAGGAATTGGAAAAGTATAAACTGAAAAAACCAATTTTAGATGTAGGATGTGGTTTTGGGGAATTTGGAGGGGTATTTTTTTCAAGACAGATTGAGGTAGGTTTGGATATAGATCACAAAGAAATTCTCAGGGCCTCAGCTACCGGAAAATATAAAAAGACAGTGATTGCAGATGCTAAAAATTTACCATTTAAGGATTACACATTTAATACAGTCATTTCCATTAGTACTCTTGAACATATCCCAAACAATTCTCAAGTATTTAAGGAAATATATCGTGTACTAAAACCAGGTGGATGTTTCTACTTCACCGTTCCTACAGAAGAGTTATTTCAAGGTCTTTTGATTGTAAATTTTCTTAATGTGATTGGTCTAAGATCAATCGCATTGATTTATTATAGAATTTTTAATAAGGTATTTAAGCATGTATTCATTCCTAGTGAAAAAATTTGGTTAACAATTACCAGAAGTACCGGATTTAATATTGAAAAAGTGCAAGGAACATTTACTAAAACTTTGCTTAGGATATTTGAGCTTGCATTGCCGTTTGCTCTCCCATCTCAATTAGGTAAGATTTTTTTGGGTAGGAGACTAGTATATGCACTTGACATAAAATTATTTATTTTTAGGCCATTAGTTAGATTAATTAAATCCGATTCTACCTATAAGGGGAATATTCTTGTTTTTGCCCGCAAACCCCAGAAGACCCGTGGTAACTAATAAAAACTTCATATTTTCAACATTAATTATTTTAATTTCGATCCTACTATTATCAAACTTATTCACAAATGGTTTATTTGCTTCACATGATGGAGAAGTGCACGTTGCGAGGTTAGCCCAGTTCACCCACGCTATAGAAGAAGGTCATTTTCCAGTAAGGTGGTTGGGAAAATGGAATTTTGGCTTTGGTTACCCAACATTTGTATTTACATATTCACTACCATATTATTTAGGATCAATTCTTAAAATATTCAACTTAAATCTCGAGACAATTATCAAATTACTATTTTTTATTTCTTTACCTATTTCAGGTCTAAGTTTCTATTACTTTGCAATAAAATTCTTTTCGGTATGGCCGGCATTTTTGGGATCAATCCTGTATATATCCGCCCCCTACAGGTTCGCAGAAATTTATGAAAGAGGAGCCCTTGGAGAATCACTAGTCTTTATATTTTTACCTCTAATGTTTGTTGCCCCTAAGTTACTTATGAAAAGCAAAAGAATTGGGTTTATTACTACCAGTTTAATTATTTTTGCCGCAATAATTACACACGCAATCACATTTATCATTTTTCTTTTTCCAATGATTATTTTTAGTTTTATAGTTTTTAAAAAGAAAACAATAAAATACTCCCTTTTTTTCCTGACTGCTATTTTTTTTGGTTTTCTATTATCTGGATACCAATGGATACCAATGATTTTTGAGCAAAAATATATTAATTTAGACGAAACTTACTTTAATTTATATCAAGGACATTTTTTGTCCGTCCATCAGCTTTTTAGAATACCCGTAAAAGGCATAATTACAGGAACGGGTATTCAAATTGGAATAACGCAGATAACCATATTAGTTATTACTTTTATTTTTTTAATATACAAAATTTTTAAAAGACAAAAAATTAATTTAGCTAGCCTTCTCTTTTTTTATACGACTATATTTTTTATATTTTTAATAACAGAGTACTCGGCAATAATATGGTCATTATTTAAGCCTTTGCAAACCATTTTATTTCCATGGAGATTACTTACTTTTATTACCTTTGCATGCGCATTTCTTGGAGCAAGTTTTATAAAAGAGCTAGAAAAAAACAAATATATAAGCCTTATTGTTATTATGACAGTATTTTTTGCAATATACCCCTCGAGGCATTTTTTAAAAGGTTATGGTTGGCACAGCTTCTCCGACGATTATTACTATAATTATCAGGATGTAACGAAATCAGACATATATTTTCTGCCCAAAAACGCACATAAGAATTATGAAAGCTTAGCATTAAAACCAGTATCTATTATAAAAGGCAGTGGTGAAATTATTATTAATAAAAAAGTAACTAATCTAATAAAAGTTGAGGCAAATTTAGATAGTGAATCTATAATTCAATTGCATACAATGTTTCTACCAGGGTGGGAATTAAAGGTAAACGGTAAAATATGGCCTATTATTAGTAATAGGCCTGGATTCAACGGCTTAATTCTTGGAAAAATTCCTACAGGAAATCATACGATTGAACTTCAATTTAAAGAAACTATTATCCGCAAATTAAGCGATATCGTTAGCCTAATATCCTTTATTGTTCTTGTTCTAGGGGTGTTTATAGATAGAAGCTATTTATTACAATCTTCAAACGCATCAAAACAAACTTGATAATTCTTATTCTTGAACCAAAAATTTATAGCCTTTCCTTCACCTAATGAAATGTACGCTTCTTTTGATGAAGATATATCGCTATCATAAAAAAAAATAGTAGAGCCCCGGGGCAAAAGAGTATTTTCAATTCGTCTAATGTACTCGCTGGCAATAAGACTTCTATTAATTACCCAATTATTTTCATATGTTTTACCAACATTTACTAGACTTATAATAAAAAATAAGCTCAGTAATAAAAAGAATTTCAAAAAGTTAAGATTAGATATAGCCAAACTTAAAATAATAGAAAACCCGAAGATTGATATATTCATATAATGTGGAGACAAAAGATCGGGTATTAATATGAATGGGAACAAACCAACAACAATTGTAATAATTCCAAATAAAGCTAGTCTGCGCTTGCTGAGGCTTTCAGGAGTTCTGTTTAAAAGAAATCCGGCAGTTACCAAAAAGAGTACTAATGCAACCGAAATTAATAAATCTCCGGAAATTTCTGCAAATCCAACTATTCGCAACACATAATATTTAATCGCTGATAATGTTTCCAAGCCTATTTTAAATTTGTAAGCATCGAAAGTGGTTTCCGGGGTGAGAAATAAAAATCTGACTATTGCAAAAAGTACTGAAATTGACAATATATATATTAACTGCCTATTAAAACCTTCTTTTTTTCTGAATAAAAATTGATATATCAGAAATAAGCTGATTCCAACAAGCATTGCTTCAGATGCAAGTAGGGAGCAGATAAAAGATGATAATGAAAGCAATGCTTTTTTCTCAAGATAAAATAAAAATGCTAACAGCAGAAAAAGAAAACCAATAGTTGTTGCAGCACCGGATATCCAAAAAAGCGTTACAAAGTGAGCCGGGTGAATGGCATATATAAATGAAGCAACGAAAGCTACTTTCAAATTCTTACTTGTTTTATGGATAATTTTAAAAATTAAAAATACAGCTGTAATGTGAATAGTAAATGTCAAAAGGTGATAACCAAAATAGTTTTTGTTAAATATGTTTCCTGCAATCAGAAAATATAGATTATGTATTGGTCGCCAATGGGTGACCCGCGGAGGACTCAAAGCATTTTTGAAATCAACGAGCAAACTATTTTGAGAAAATTCGCTAGTTAAAATAAAGTCATCTTGAGCGAAGAAATTAAAAAATGATTGTCTATAAATGAATATTGTTGCAATCGCAATTAAAATGAAAATTAAAACTTCCTTCTTCATCTTTATGATTTTATCATTGAAAAGCTAAAATCTATCCTGTTAAGATAACCCAGATGAAAAAACTCCTATCCATTCTTTTTATTGCTACATTTTTAAATGGTTTGAGTTGGTTAGTCTTGATTCCTATTTGGCAATATCCGGATGAGCAAGCTCACTTTGCACAAGTGCAAGATATGGCAGAAACTGAAAATGTATATATTAAAAAAAACTTTGACACGTCTTATGAGATTGCATTGTCAGAAATAATTCTAGGAACCGCAAGAAATACTTTTGGAAACAACAAATTTGTGTATAATCCCTATTTCAGAATAGAGTACTCCAATACACAATATGGATTAAGAGAATTTGAAATTCAAGCATTGAGTAAACAGTCTAGGAGATTAATGGTGAAGGACGAAGCTACTAAAAATCCTCCTCTATATTATTATTTAGGATCAATTATTTATCGTTTAGTCTACGATGGTAGTATTTTTACTAGGGTTTTTGCAGTGAGAATTCTATCACTACTATTTTTCTCCCTGAGTGTTTTTGTAACTTATAAAATCGGCGAAATAGTTTTCGAAAAAGATAAATTATTATCACTAACTTTACCAACACTTGTTGCTTTTAAACCTATGATTGTTTTTTCATCAACCGGTGTTTTACCAGACAGTTTAACCAATCTATTATTTAGTGTTATTTTATTAATGTCATTGAAAATTATTAAAGGTGAATTGAATTTTGTTAATTTAACACTAGCGGCATTGACGATTATTTTCGGTGTTATAACACGTCAGCAATTTTTAATATCATTTTTAATTTTGATATTCGCAATTATTCTCAGAGTAAAAAGTAATTTTCAAAGTGTCAGACATGTAATTTTTGTAATAGTGATTTTTTTGTTATTTTTATTATTTGCCAATAGATATGGTCTCAATGTTCCAATTATTAGCCATTTTAGATTAGCTGAACTTTTAAATTTAAACATTGAAAAAATCTCTCTTTATTCATTTCTCGATTATGCTATTTGGACACTAAAACATACATTTTCTGAAGTTTGGCCATGGTACTGGGGTGTTTATAGATGGTTATCCCTGACACTTCCTCCAATTTATTACCAAATTGTTAATAGACTCATAATCTTAGCAGCAATGGGATTAGTAATAAAATTCGCAATTCTTTTTAGAAAAAAAGAGATTAAAAAATACGATGTCTACTTGATATTTTTGGTGTTAACGTCATTTATTTACTTTACGATAATTACAGTCTGGGATTATCTATTTAAACTCAAAAGTGGATTTTCTTTCGGAATTCAAGGAAGATATTTTTTCCCATTGGTTACTGCCCACATGGCTATTCTCGTCTACGGTTTTTGGCAGATATTTAGTATTTTGTTAAAAAAGTTTAAAAACTACGCAATTCTATTCATTGTTTTATTAATGATTCTATTCAATGATCTTACAATTTATCATATTGCTTTATCTTATTATGAAACCTCGAATTTAGAGATTTTTATTACCCAGGCAAGTCAATACAAACCGTATTTCATTAAGGGTTTACCCATAATAACGATTTTAGTTGGAACAGTATTCAGTCAAATTATTTACATATTACTATTAAACAGATATGTTAGGCGTGGGAAAATTTAAAAAAACAACACCAATTTTACTTGGGATACTTTCAGCTTTAATGTTTGCAGAATTGATTTTGAGATTTGGAGATATTTTTAAACCACCTATTCACATAACAGAACAATCTTCTTTATTTGGATTTGATCACATACCTAACAGCCAAGGAGTATATTCTTCCAAAGAATTCACCGTGAATATAAAGATTAACTCTCAAGGTTTAAGAGATGAAGAAATAAATCTGCTAAAACAGGAAGGAGTAACGCGAATTGCAGTAGTGGGGGACTCTTTTATTGAAGGATTACAGGTGCCACTTGAAGTAACGAGTACAAAAATATTGCAAAGAATGTTAATAGACGCAAACGAAAAAGTTCAAGTTATTAATTTTGGAGTTTCTGGATTTGGATTGGATCAGAAATATTTATATATCAAGAACCGCGTATTAAAATATCATCCAGACATTGTAGTGCTTTTTCTTGCCTCTAACGATCTTGATGATATTAAAAAGAATAATGTAGTTTTCGAAGAGAAGGGTCAGCTTAAGTTTAGGTTATTCCCAATTGACTCAAAGCTAGTTAGATTGACTAAAGGTATTTTAAGGAATCTATATTTAGCGAATCTATTTTTTGTAGCTATGCAAAACAATAAAGTAAATTTACCAAATTCCCAGTTACCTATAGAATATTATCTTCTAAGAGGCAATATTCCCTTGGAAGATGTAAATTATATGAACATTGCTAAAAAATTAATCCTATTATCTGAGGAAGAAACGGTAAGTGAACATAGTCATATCATTTTAGTTATCGGTGCAGATCGACTCCAAGTTGATAAAGCGAAAATAAGAATTTTAGAAGAAAAATATTTGAAAAGTGAATTGAATACGGAATTTTTCAACTCAGAATTAGTTTCTTTTGCAAGCGAGAACAACATCGAGTTTTTGGATTTGCTTCCCATCTTTAAAGAAGAAAGTCTTAAGGGTAATACATTGTATTTTAACTATGACGGTCACTGGAACGAGACTGGGCATCGAGTAGTTGCCCAAGCTTTAGTGAACCCAATCCTTGAAATTTTGGAGCGAGCCAAGATTAATTAACAAGCTAGGGTATAATTTCCAAATGAATGCAATTAGAGAAGTCGGTATAAGAAAAATTTACCGCTTCATAATTTACAGCTTTATACAGGTCATTTATCATATTCTAATAGATCATTTCCTTTTCTTTCCACAATGTAGAAAACTATTCCTGGTTATCTTGGGATCAGATATCGGTTCACATTCAGTAATAATGAATGTTAAATTTTTTAACATTCACCAAGAAGGCCCTTCAGGCTTAACAATTGGTAAAGAATGTTTTATTGGTGACGAGACCCTAATTGATTTATATGACAAAGTAATTCTTGAAGATCAGGTAACCATTGCACAAAGAGTTACGATTTTGACTCACACAAATGTTGGTTATAAAAATCATCCTCTTCAAAAATTTTTTCCAAAAAGCTCAAAACCCGTGAAATTTGCTGAGGGAAGTGTTATGGGAGCTTGTTCAGTAATTTTGCCAGGGGTAACAATTGGCAAAGAATCTTTTATAGCAGCTGGAAGCGTGGTTACAAAAAATGTTCCGTCAAGAACATTAGTAGCTGGGATCCCAGCAAAATTTGTTAAAAAAATTAAATGAATAATTTCTATCAAGTTCTTAATCTCTATAAAAATTACCCGCACGGTGTTTACTATATGCCACTGCGTTGGGTAATTAACCCTTTCACAAAAATTGCTCAGAATATGCCAAAAGAAGGTACTATTGTGGATCTTGGATGCGGTGAAGGCGTTTTAGCGACTTTACTGGCATTACATTCCAAAAATAGACAAGTAATTGGTATTGATAATGATAGATATAAAATTAAGTTAGGCAAATTAATTTCAAGAAAAATACCAAATTTAACATTTAAGCTCCAAAATCTTGTAACAAGCAAACTTACAAAAGCCAATGGCTTCGTTCTTACAGATTTTTTGCATCATACCCCATACAATCAGCACGAAAAAATTCTACGCAAAATTGCTAACGCAACAAGAAAAGGAGGTGTTGTGATAATAAAAGAAGTAGACTCCGGAGAATATTTCAGAAGTAAAATGGCAAGATTTTGGGATTTTGTTTTTTACCCAAAAGAAAAAACTTACTACTGGGATTTAAAAAAGTTATCAAAACTTTTAGAGAAGCTTGGATTCAAAGTAAAAGTAAGACGAGAAACAAGATATTTCCCCAGCTCAACCACTTTATTCATATGTCACAAATAAAAAACATTTTAAGAAATTATTGGCCAATTTTTCTTTTTTTGGTATTCTCTTTTATTTTAAGAATCTACAAATTAGAAGAGCTTTTTTACTTTACTTACGATGAATCTATACCCGCATTTGTTGGCAGAAGAATGTTTTTATGGGGACATATTCCCTTAATTGGTGGGGTTAGTCCTTTTGGTGTCCATCTAACACCATATTTCTATTGGTTTCTAGCGGGAATCTTGGCAATTGGAAATTTTAATCCAATTATATGGGGGATGGTTGGTGCTGTGTTGTCAATCGTCACAACATTTCTTATGTATATAGTTGGAAATAGTTTCGCAAACAAAAAAGTTGGTCTAACTGCCGCAATATTTTGGGCGTTTTCATTATTAGCAAATATTTACGATAGACATTTATGGGCACTTTATCCGGGCCCTCTTTTATCTTTAGTAGTCATATATTCGATATTTAAAATCAAAAAAGGCAGCGAGAATTTTGTTTATATACTTTCTCTAGCGCTAATTATTGGAATAAGTGCGGATCCTTCAAATTTAGTATTTGTAGTTTTTTCTGTACTTATTTGGATCTTTTTTAAATTACCCATAAGCAAAAAAACTATAATTGCAATATTTTTAGTATTGCTGTCTCTAATACCACTAATCGTATTTGATTTGAAGCATAATTTTGCAAATACTCGTCCATTTTTAGAATTTTGGTCCAGAAGTGATAACAACCCAAGTTTTAACCCCAACAAGTTAATTAATAACTTTTTATTATTCCCTTATGCTTTCTCAAGGCTAATTTACACCTTCGGGGATAATGAGATTGCAAAACAGTATTCCTATTCCAGTATCTTTGTAGAAGAAAAATATAATTCTATTCCGCCTGTATTTGTTATCATTTCAACTTTATTATTAATTTCTTTTACAATTTATTCACTAAGAAACAAAATAAACTATGGATGGAACATAATAAGCATATTAATTATTATTTATTTCCTTGGAATTCAGCTATACGGGACTATATTTAAAGCTGATATATTCGAACATTATCTAAGTGGACTTTTTGCAGTATTTTTATTAATTTTTGCCAAAATTGTCAGCGCATTTCCTAAAAAGTTGTGGTTATTTTTAATTAGCATCTTCGTTATTTTCAATTTATCTAAACTTCTGGTTACTAAAAACAGCTTGGGTTTAACTTATAAAAAACAAGCAATTGAATTTGTAATGGGAAATGTTGGAGATAAAGAATTTTCAATAGAATCACTTTCCACGAATTGGCGTTATTCGGGTTACAGATATTTGTTTACGGTTTTTGGCCGAGAGCCAGTTAAAAGCTACGTTGATTCGACCGTAGGGTATCTTTATGGCACAACCGAGATTTCCAAAGAGCACCCAAATACTATAGTTGCATTTGTTATCCACGACTTTAGTGAAGAAACCCAAGATTTTTATAGGCGCTACAATTTTTTTAAGATACATGAAAAAAACCATTCTACGTTTGGCAAAATTGAGGTTATAATAATGGACAATTCATCAAAATGGTTTGAAAATGTTGGTAATTAGTCCGAAACTTGCAAATTGGATATCACAAAACAAGGAAATCATTTTACTAACTCTATTTTTTGGGTTTTTATACTCATATATTTCAATCATTAAGCATGATCATTACCAAACTTTCACTTGGGATACTGGTTTTTTCGATCAATTAATCTGGAAAGTCAGTCGTTTAAAAGAACCAATTAGCAGCTTTACCGGTTTACATATACTAGGCGATCATTTCCAAGTTGTTCTTCTATTTTTTACACCCTTATATTGGCTGCCAGATAGTATTAATTTATTATTTTCAGCACAAGCTTTCATTGCCGTATTTTCTGCAATACCTCTTTACTTAATTAGTTTCCATTTTTTTAAACATAAACTACTTTCACTGGCAATTTCATTATCTATGATTATTTATACAGGAATGCAATTTGCAATATTAGACGGTTTTCATCAGTCAGTATTTAGCCCATTATTTTTTACACTTGCTTTTTATGGTCTCGTTAAAAAAAGTAATAAACTTTATTGGCTTTCGATAATTGGTCTTTTAATTACTAAAGAAGAAATGGCACTACTTGCCACTGCGATAGGGATTTCTATTTTTTTGCTTGGATATAAATTAAAAGGGTCAGCAACAGTAGCAATCAGCATAATATCTTTCTTCTTAATAGTAAATTGGGTTATTCCAAGTATTCAAGGCGAATATATGCACTACGGCTATGGTGAATTAGGTTATACCCCGGAAGAAATTCTCAAAACTAGCTTATTCAAACCGTATTTGATTTTCAATAATTTAGTTTCTCCTCAGGTAAAAATAAAAACTGTTTTAAATACGTTTATTTCGTTTGGTTTTTTGCCCATTTTGTCCCCTGTTGTGCTAATTTCCGCCCTCCAGCAATTTACTGTCAGGTTTTTGGATACGGTTACAGTTCATCGCTGGACTAATCTGAACCACTACGCGTTTCCTATTGCCGCGATAATGCCAATGGCTACTGTTTATTCAGTCAGGTTGATTTTGAGAAAGGTCAAAAAAGTCAACAGTGTTAAATCGATAATAGCTATTCACATCGTATTTATTGCAATTGCGCAAACAATTATCTTTCATGGTCCTATAAACTCAGTTTTAAAAAAAGATTTTTTTATAAAAAAACAATGGATGAAAAACAATGACGATATAATAAGATACGTTCCTGAAAATGCATCAGTTGGGGTCACTAATAACTTAGGCCCGCATATTTCGCAAAGAGATAATTTTTACCTTATTGAAGAAAACAATTCGGCTGAGTATTTGTTATTCGATCTGGAAGATGGTCCTAATAAATATTCCCCACAAAGTTATAAAAAAACACTTAATATTTTTAAAAACGAGATTAAAAGTGATAACTATAAAATCAAGATAAATATAGGAAAAGCCTTCCTCCTAAAGAAAAATTCTAACTGAGATTGTATACTAACTTTCATGATTCATAAAGTTAGAGATTTATTTTTAACTGATACAGGTAAGGATACTTTTATAGTATTAATAGGTACTTTAATAAACGTTTTTTTAGCAGGCATCTTTTTTATTATGGCTCCAAGAGTATTGGGTCCAGCGGATTACGGACTTTTTTCCACAGTTGTTGCAACCGGGTTTATGATCATAGCCATTTCAAATTTTGGAATAGATACCGGTATTTTAAGATTTGCCGGTACAGAGGCAAAGAAACAAAATAAATTATTTTCAATAGCATTCAAAGCTTATTTAGTTATTGGTTTAGGATTTACTCTTCTGGGATTATTTTTGTCACCACTGATTGCAATTTTTTTCAATCAGCCTGAAATCGTCAATCTTTTAAGAATTGCTTTTGTCGCAACAATATTTATATTACTGTCGAATTTTTTTACTGCTGCACTTCAAGCTCGAAAAGAATTTGCAAAAGCTTCTTTAATAAACATATCTACAAATATAACGAGAGTTTTGCTGGTAGTGCTAGCTTTTTATTTCTTAAAGTTAGGATTGTTACTAATAACTTTAATCTTCTTTTTCACTCCAATTATTTCAGTAGTCCTTGGCAAAATTTTACTACCTTTTAGACTAGTAAAAACAGAAAAATCACAAAATATTAGTTTTTTAAAATTCAACTTTTGGATAGCAGCGGCATTTTTAATTGCTGCCGTTCCCTACGATAATTATTTTCTCTTAAAAATTACGGGACCAATTCAAGTCGGGCTTTACGCAGCACCTTTTAAAGTACTTACTTTTGCTCACCAATTTGGAGGCAATTTTACAAGAGTTTTAGCTTCTCGATTTGCATCGTTTGACACTACAGAAAAGGTAATTAGGTTTACTAAAAAGTCTTCTGTCTTGGTGACATTTTTTATTATTAACCTGGCGATACTATTTATTTTTGCTAAACCGGTCACGCTTATATTATTCGGTGAACAATTCATAGAATCCACTCACATAATGCAAATTCTAACGGTCGCATTTGGTTTTTTCTTCATGACACTAATTCCCAGTTCGATAATTCTGTATTATTTTGGGAACTCGAAAGCTACTTTTTTTATTACGCTAATTCGCATATTAGTATTTGTCTTAGTACTTTCGGCTTTCGTTCCAAAATCAGGTGCAATAGGTGCAGCTTACGCATTTTTATTTGCAGAAATTACAGCTTTTATTTTAATGTCAGCATACACTTTAATTAAACTAAACAGTAAATGACGAAACTTACAGTCCACTGTGTCGTAAAAAATGAAGAGAAATGGATTTGGTTTGCAATCGAGTCAATTAGAGATATTGCTAAAGAAATTCTAATTTACGACACAGGATCTACAGACAATACAGTTGAAATAATAAAAACAATTAAAGATAAAAAAATTAAGTTTGAGCAAAAAGGAAAAGTAGACGCAAAAGGACTTGTAGGCTTGAGAGCACAACAGCTTAAAAGAACAAAAACTAACTGGTTTTTAATTTTAGATGGAGACGAAATCTGGCCAGACAAAACTAAAAAAGAATTATTAAATGTATTAGAAACTGCGAATCAAAATATTTGGGGAGTAGTTGTAAGAGCTTGGAATTTAGTAGGGGATATATATCATTATCATCCAGAATCTATTAAGTATAAATGGCCATTTGCTCCCACAGGTTACGTGGGTTGGGCAAATCTTAGGGTAATCAATAGAGGTCTGCCTGGATTATATTTAAGAGGGGAGTATCCTCTTGAAGCATATTGCGATCAAACCATCACTCCAATACAGAATTACGGCAGTAAACATCTTGAATTTTTGACCGGCAGATATTTGCATACGTCGTATCTCTTAAGGTCACAAAGCCGCCACGTTGACAAAAGTATTTTAAATCGGGCCCACAAACAAAAAATCGAATATGGGATTAAATTTCCTGATAATTTCAAATTTCCCGAAGTTTTGAAAAAAGAAAGACCCAAAATTGTTCCAAACCCGTGGGTTACAAGATCAAAATATGAATCTATAATCGGATATATTGCAAATCCTTTTAAAGAATTAAGAAGGCAATCATTAAATTTGTATAATCCATGACCAGTTCTATCAAACTTTCCCTTGTCATACCTTGCTATAACGAAGAAAAAAGATTTTCTGAAGGAATAAATCATTTTCTTAAATTTTTAAAAAAGCAAAGCTACAAATGGGAAATTATTTTAGTAAATGACGGCTCAAGTGATAAAACCTTAAATCTCTTAAAAGAATTTTCCCGAAAAAATCCAGAATTAAAAGTTATCAGCTATGAAAAAAACACAGGGAAAGGATTTGCTATATTGAAGGGCATAAAGGTAGCTAGTGGAAAATACATTCTTTTTTCTGACGTAGATCACTCTGTATCAATTGAAACTATTAACAACTTTTTTAAATATTTTCAAGAAGGTTATGAAGTGGTTATCGGTTCCAGAAGAGTTAAAGGTGCAAAATTCATAAAAAAGCAGCCGTTACTTCGTCAACTATTGGGAAGAGGATTCTCTCTTCTTGTCAGATTATTTGTTGATTATAAAATTAAAGATACAACTTGCGGATTTAAGGCTTTCGAAACAAAAGCCGCAAAAAAAATATTCAACAAAATAACAATATATGATTGGGCTTTTGACGCGGAGATTCTTTATTTGTGCAAGAAGTATAATATTGATTACGCTCAAGTACCCGTCGCTTGGAGCGATGTTAGGGGATCAAAAGTATCCGTCTTTCGAGATGTTATCAGATCACTCGTTGGACTTTTGACCATTAGACTAAATGATATTCAGAACAAATACTAATCGTATTATTTTTTTTCTACTTATTCTTTTATTATTTTTACATATAGTTTTGCTCGCCAATACCAAATTCACTCTATGGCCAGAAATGATTGTTTATCCATATTTGTTCAATAATGGATTTTTGCTTTACAAGGATATAATCAATCCTTACCCTCCCGCATTAACCCTGTTTCTATCAAAGTTTTCAACTTTTTTCGGATATTCTCCCCAATCCTTTCAAATTTTAACTTGGGCAATCATAATTTTAATAGATGTTTTAATTTTTACTGTTGCAGCTAAATTAACTAAAAAGCTTTTTTTTGGACTGCTTTCAGCTCTATTTTTCATTTTTTTATCGATTCCTTTCGGCATAAATGGCTTATGGTTTGATTTAATTCAGACACCCTTTATTCTATTAGCATCTTATTTCTTTTATCAATTTTTACAAAATAAAAATTTAAGAAATCTTTATATAGCTTTTCTCTTGACAACATTTGCAATTTTTATCAAACAGCAAGCGGTTTGGCTTATGGTTTTGTTTTTATTGATCATAACCTTTAATAAAAAAATTAACTTTAGTAAAGATCATCCAAAAATTTTTCTAATTTTTATTCCCCTGATATTTCTTTCAACAGTTCACCTGTTGGTTTTTAGCAATTTAGGTATTTTAAAAGATTTTTTATTTTGGAATATAAATCTCCCTTTGTTTAAAACCTCACTAGCTCCTGGCTATATCCTTTTGCCTACAGCAAGGCAAATGGTAGTGATGATCACTCTTTTTTTAATTTTTTTACCAATTTTTTTTTCGAAAAAATCAGATTATAAATTTTTTGTTCTGACCTCATTATTTCTTATAATTTTTTCTTATCCCAGATTCGATTATTTTCACCTCATTCCCTCTTTGGCAACTCTTTCGTTGCTATTTGGGCCGCTCGCAGAAAAAACATTCAAATCCAACATTAATTCAAAACCAATCGTTGTCGGCGCCTCAATACTTTTATTAAGTTTTAGCATCCGTTTTTTTATAAACGATTGGGGGTCTCCGATTAGATTTTTTGAACCTGAAATTTTTAAAGCCGCGAATTTCATATCAAAAAAAACCAACCGAAAAGATACTCTATATATTCAAAATGGGCCGGATCAGCTCCTCCCATTATCTAACAGACTTCCTATCAAACCGTGGGCAGATGAGTTTTCTTGGTACTTAGAGCTTGAAGGAATTCAAGAGCAAATAATAAGTAGCCTTATTAATCAAAATCCTAAGTTTATTATCTACAAACCTTACGATAAGGGAGAAAAATATGATCTGGGTGTATACGAACCCCGATACATTGCTGGCTACTTAGATGAAAATTACGAAAACTTAATTAAAATTAACGGTACTTTATGGTTAAAAATTCGAAAATAGTCAATAGGCAGCTACTAGTTATTGTTTTTTTATGCTTGCTTTTCTTTTTGCCGTTTTTACTAAAACCAGAGCTCTTGACACTTAAAGATAATGATTTAGGAAGAACATATATACCGATATTTAATTTTATTCACAATTCGTTTTACGAAAATAAAAGCTTACCATTTTGGCGACCAGAGCAAATGATGGGGGAGCCTTTAATAGGAAATGCACTTTTTCCTATTCCGTATCCACTAAATATTATTTTGCTAATTTTACCAATAAACTATGCTGCATTTTTTTTCTATTTTTTACATTTTTTAATTGCAGGAACCTCTACATATTATTTGGCTAAATCATTTTTTCTAAAAAATCATTCTTCGCTAGCTGCTGCAATTTTTTATTCTTTTTCAACAAAAATGATGGTTCAAACGTCAGCAGGACATATAACAATGGTTGCCGCTTTTGCTTTCTTTCCTTTAGCGTTTTTATCTATCAGGAAAATACTCTTAAATCCTAACCGTTTATGGATTTTTATTGGAGGCGTTTCTCTAGCGATGATCCTTATTCTTTATCCAACTATATTTTATTACTCTCTGCTTTTTTTAATTTTATACGTTTTATATCATCTTTGGATTCATCCGGAGAAGTCGGTATTTGGAACTATTAATAAACTTATACCAATTACACTTGCGATTTTAGTGGGGTTTGGTTTATCGGCTATTCAATTAATACCTCAACTTGAATTTGGATCTCTGTCTACACGTTCTCAGCTTAGACTTGAAGAAGTTGCTCTCCCGCTTTGGAATTTTAAAAAGTTTCTAATAGGCCTCATATTTCCTTATCTGGATTTCCGAGGTTTTGACCAAGAATCTTTACTCTATCTAGGTTTCATTCCAAGCGTGCTTGCATTCTTGGGTTTTTTACATCTTTCAAAGATAAAAAAAACCATATTAATGACATTTGGAATTTTAACTTTAATGTTTGTAGCAGGCTTATCAACCCCTGTTTTTAAAATCGCCTACGACTTTTTTCCATATTTAAAATACTCAAGAGTTAATACGAGATTATGGTTTGTTGTTGCCTTAATTGTGGCTCTTCTTGCCGCAAGAGCAATTGAAAAAATAAAAAGTAAAACAGTTGTATTTACATTGATTGCTCTTTTTTTAATTGAATCATTTTATATTTTTTATCGAATGAATTTGAAAATTCCAAATCTAACTTTTGAGAATCAAACGATCTATCAGTTTTTAGCAGAAAACAGTGACCGTTTTAGGGTTTACTGCACAACTTATTGTTTTAATCCACAGTTGATTTCAGAATACAAAATTGAGGTTTTACATGGAGAAACTCCAATTCAAGACGAAAAATTTATTGACTTTTTGCAAGAAGCCGGCAATTATGAATTTGACAATTTTTCTGTTATTTTTCCTCCGTATCAAATATGGCAGGTAAAAAACCCCCCAATGCCAAATGCTGCGTTGTTGGGTTTGGCAAACGTTAAATATGTCGCATCAACATACAAACTTGAAAATAATAATTTTGCAACTGTAGGCAAATTTGACAATGTCTATCTCTATCAGAATAGTCTTTACAAACGCAGAGTCTTTTTTAAAAACTCACAAGAAAAAGTTGAGATAGAAAAATATTCTCCGAACAGAATTATTGTAAAATTTAAGAAATCTGCAGCACCTCGGGAACTGGTTTTTTCGGAAAAGTACTATCCGGGCTGGTTTGTGTATATGAATAACCAAAAATTTAAAGTAGAAGAGGAAGAACCCATTTTTAGGAAAATCGTCGTTCTGCCAGAAACAGACAGACTTGAAATGGTTTACGCGCCCGAAAGTTTTAAAACAGGCAGAATAATAACATTTGGAACAATCTTCTTTTTAATCATCTACTTTTTAAAAAATAACAAAAAATGGCGAAAGTAGCATTTTTAAGCTTTTATAGCGGGATTGTCGACAGGGGAGTAGAAACTTTCGTATACGAATTATCAAGACGCTTTAAGCTAGGAAATAAAATTACGATTTTCCAGGCAGGACCTGCCATTTATCAAGAAGGAATAAGAGTTCAGCAGATTGTTGCAAAAGCAGAGGCACCGAAATTCTCAAAGGGTATTTTGGGGAAACTTTGCTTAGACCTGCAGTCTATAAGAATACTAATATTTACGCTAAAACTTATACCTCGAATAATTAAGGAAAAATTCGATATAGTAGTTCCCTTAAATGGCGGTTGGCAGACTGTTACTGTAAGACTGTTGACTAAAATTACAGGTTCAAAAATGCTCATCTCTGGCCATGCGGGGGTGGGTTCAGATGATGCATGGAATATATTCTGGAGACCAGACGTTTTTATCGCTTTGACTTCTACTCAAAAAAATTGGGCTGAAAAGATTGCTCCAGAAATGCAGACGGAAATTATTCCGAATGGAGTCGACCTTGCTAAGTTTAATCCCAAGGTAAAACCAAAAAATATAAATCTTAAAAAACCAATTGTCGTCTGTGCATCTGCGCTGGTGCCATACAAAAGAATCGAATTAACAATTAAGGCCGTAGCAAAGGCTAAAAATCTGAGTCTACTTATTTTAGGTGACGGAGAAATGAATAGTCACCTTGATTCTCTAGGAAGACGAATTCTAAAAAGTCGATACTTAAGACTAACGCCACCATACCAGCAAATGCCATCCTATTATAAATGTGGGAAAGTTTTTACTCTGGCTTCAGAGACTGAAGCTTTTGGTATTTCTTATTTGGAGGCAATGGCATGCAATCTGCCAGTCGTTACAACTTGTGACGACTCACGACAGGAAATAATAGGCAAAGCTGGAATTCTTACAGACCCAACAAAAACAGAACAGTATGCAAAAGACTTATTAATAGCTTCCCAAACTAATTACAGGAATATTCCTTATGATCAAGCACTGAAATTTAGTTGGAATAAAATAGCAAGATCTTACTCTAGTTTAATTAATGAGCTACTGAAACACTGATGACTCCGACACTACACTTGCTTACAAGGATTATTAAGCAGAATTTATTGATAATATTAATAGCAATTTTTTCATGCATTGTGCTATCAATCAATATAAATAAGCCCTTTATTGGCCATCATGACTGGAATGGGGCTTTTTGGGGAGTTCAAGCAAGAAATTACTTAAGCTTTTCTTCGTCCTTACTTTCTTATGGGAATAACGTTAGTTTTGGGGGAATATTCTTCAGTCACTATACCCCGTTATTACCAGCGCTTTTTTCGATCAGCGTGGCGATCTTTGGCGAAAGAGAATTGAGTTTAAGACTTGTACCACTAATCTTCTCCGTTGTGATGATAATTTTTATCTATAAAATTGGTCAGGAGCTTTTTGATAAAAAAACCGGGCTGCTTGCGAGTTTACTCGCATCGGTAATTCCCATGTTCGTATACTTTGGAAAATTACCTGATCATGAACCAATAGTAGTTTCTTTAGTTACAATCGCTTTTTATTTCTACGTTAAAAGTTTTGGCAAAAACCAGGAAAATTATCGTTTGTTTTTAGTATTTTTATTTCTAGCACTGTTTGAAAGCTGGCCGGCATTTTTTTTACTTCCACCGATTTTAGCTTTTTCACTCTTTGTGAAAAGAGATAGTTTGAAAAAAAGCATGATGCCAATAATCATTGGCATATTTGTTGTTTTGATACATCTCAGCGTAATACTTTTCACAAAGAGTGCAATAGATTTGTATTCATTTATTGGGCAAGGTTTGTTTAGAATTGGTGGCAATGTTAATTACTATGGCGCAGTAGACAAATCCACCCCATATAAATGGATAGAAACGGAATCAAGGTATTTTGTAATTTACTACACAAGACTTCTGTTATTGTTTTCCTTGATCTGGATAGTAAGACTTCTTTGGGAAATAAAGAAAAAAGAAAAAATGCAAAGGAAATTATCTTTAATTATCTTGTTTATATATCCCTGTTTATTTCTCTTAACTTTTAGACAACTAGTTTATATACATGATTACAAAATTTATCATTTCTTACCTTTTATTACCTTGTCTTCTGCTGCTAGCGTAGTGGGCCTTGCCAAGTTTTTCATGAAATCAACAAAAAAAATATTTAAAAGTAATTCAATGCGAACTCTTTTTTCTTATTTAATAATTTTATTTATCATTTTTTCAGTTTCAATCGAAAGAATTAAATATTTGCTAACTCTGGAAAACACTTCGTTCAATTCTCCAGGCTACCAACTGGGTCTTTTAATAAAAGAAAAAACTAAAAGCGACGACAGCATTTTAGTTAATTCTCTTCAGTTTAAAGAATTTTTTGAAGTTATTATAAATTACTACGCGAATAGAAACATTGAGTATCAAAATTTGACGATGAAAGAATTCAACGAGCATAGTGAGCAGTATTATAATTACGACTATATTGTCTTAATAGAAGATAGAGATATTGATCCTTCACTCAAGAAATTACTTGACAGTAACTATTATTTAGAAAAAAGCGGTCCATACATGTTTTTTAATTTAAATAAAACCTCTGCAATCAATTGATGTTCGTTTCTATAATCATTCCAGCATATAACGAAGACCCAACAATCAAGAAGTGTATTGAATCACTTCAAAATCAATCCTACCGGGCACTTGAAGTAATCATTGTTGACGACGGTTCTACAGACAAAACCCTAGATGTTGCTCGAAAATGTAGGGTGAAAATTTTGAAGCAGAAACATGCGGGGCCAGGCACTGCAAGAAACCTAGGTGCGCAAATTGCAATAGGAGAAATTTTGGTATTTGTAGACGCGGACATGGAATTTGATAAAAATTTTGTCAAGGATTTAATAAAACCGATTCTAGATGGAAAGACCATTGGTACGTTTTCTAAAAACGAATTAAATTTAAACAAAGAAAATATTTGGTCTCAGTGCTGGAATATCAACAGAAATTTGCCGGTAGATAGACTCATACCAGAAAATTACCCAAACAGGGCACCTGTTTTCAGGGCTATTTTAAAAAGTCAATTCGAGAAAGTTGGTGGGTTTGATACAAGCGGTGAATACACAGATGATTGGAGTCTTTCAAAAAAACTCCAAAGTAAGTCTACTTTTGCCAAAGGAGCGATTTATTATCACTCAAACCCGTCAACACTCTCGGAGGTTTTTAAGCAAGCCAGGTGGATCGGCAAAAACGAATTTATTTCAGGGTCTATTCTAAGAAAAATTCGTTCAATATTTTTTTACAGTTTTCCTCTGTCTCTAATAATAGGGACGTGTAAATCAGTAATTTCGAAAGAACCGCAATTTATCATTTTTAAATTTGTTTACGATTTGGGAGTTTGGATATCGGTTATCAAGTCTTTTCATAAAGAACCCAAATATAAGTAATGATTTATATAATTTTGATTCTCGCTTTTATTTTAAGAGTAATAAAGCTAAACCAAAGCTTATGGCTTGATGAAGCAATTAACATTAATGCAATAAGAGGGCTTGGGTTTAAAGATATAGTATTTAACTACTCACTGGGCGATTTTCACCCGCCTCTATACCACGTTCTTTTAAAGAGCTGGATGTTAATATTTCCTGTTTCCGAGATTAGCATCAGAATGATGTCAGTCATTCTCGGTGTAGCCACAATTTTCATAACGTATAAAATAGCCAAAGCTCTTTTTGAAAAAAAAACAGCCTTAATTTCTGCAGCACTTTTATCAACAGCCCCGCTTCACATTTACTATTCTCAAGAAGCTAGGATGTATATGCTAGCTTCTTTTTTTGCGAGTCTTTCTGTTTATTTTTTTGTCTTAATTATTAAAAAAGATAATTTGTATTTGTGGGTAGGTTTCATAACTTCTACTGTTTTAATGCTCTACAGCGATTATTTACCATACTTGTTAATTCCTGCATATATGATTTATTTGTTGCTACTTAAAAAAACTATCAATAAATCAACACTAGCTAGCTTTGTACCCGGGTTCCTGCTAATTTTTGGTCTAATTATTCCTTGGCTTATGATATTTCCCAAGCAGTTTGCTACAGGGATTTCGGTAGCAGCCATCTCACCAGCATGGGCACAAGTTGTAGGTTCACCAAGCATTAAAACGTTGGTAGTCACATTTGTAAAGTTCGCTATAGGTAGGATTTCTGTCGAAAATAACCTTATCTACGGGTTGTTATTTGCTCCTATTGCAATTTTTATATCTAGTATGTTTGTTGTTTCGATTTTTCGAATGTCCAAAGCAAGACTTTTTTTGTGGCTTTGGCTTGTTGGACCAATAATTCTGGGTTTTATTATTGCCTTCTTTGTTCCGATATTTGCTTATTTCAGGTTTATTTTTGTTTTACCTGCTTTTTACATTATTGTGGCATCGGCAATTAATTCCGTGAACATACAAAAATTGACAAAAACCCTTTTTGTTTTTGCGCTAACAATTAACCTTGCTTCTCTTTCCATTTATTTCATTTATCCTAAATTTCAGAGGGAAAATTGGAAGGCAGCAACTGATTACGTTTTAAATAACTCGTCTCAAAACTCTATAGTGCTTTTTGAATCGGCTTATTCAATGGCTCCATTTGATTATTATAACCAAGAAAAAATAGAAACTGCGGGTGCATTAAACGCTTTTAATGCCGAAAGAAAAAATGTAGAAGAAAACGTTTCAAAATTGACAACAGGGAAAGATCAGGTATTTCTTTTTCAGTATTTGTCAGGGATAACTGACCCAAGCGGAATTTTGTTTGAAAAAATTTCCGAGACCGGTTTTAAAAACATTTCAACCGTCGATTTTGCAGGCGTAGGTTTTGTCTATGAGTTCAGGCATTAGCAGATTCTTTAAAATTGCATCAGACAGATTCTTCTGGGGACAACATCCAGAAGCTGCGCTGCGTTATATTCCAGTTGTCAAAGAGATAAAAAAGAGAAATTTAGAAAACTCCAGAATCCTTGAAATAGGATCAGGTTCTCCTGGGATAGTGCCGTATTTAAAAAAGAAAATAGACGGATTAGATGTTGATTTTTCAGGCCCTCAAACAAAATATCTCAGAAAAATAAAAGGAAGCGCAAACGATCTACCGTTTAAGAAGAATTATTACGACGTATCTTTTTCAGTTGATGTATTAGAGCACTTGCATCAAAAAAATCGAGAGCAGGCGATTTATGAACAATTTAGAGTAGCAAGAAAACTTTCTGTAATCGTGGTTCCTTGCGGAAAAAATTCTGAGTCGCAGGACAAAATACTTAGGGAAAGATGGAATAAATTATTCAAGAAAAATAATCAATTTCTCGATGAGCACATAAAGTATGGACTTTCAGAAAAGTCAGAAATCCTTCAATTTATCAAGAATTCACTTACAAGACTCAAAAGAAAGGCCAAAATTAACTCTTATCCAAATTTGAACATTTCTGTTCGCGGTATTTTAATGAAGACATGGATAAACAGAAGCAAATTACTATACTACTTATATCTCAAAGGTTTTTTAACACTCATACCGATTCTAAAATTTTGTAACTTCGGCAAAACTTACAGGCATGTTTTTGTGATAGAATTTGCCTCATGAAAATAGGAATCGATATTTCCCAAGTGGTTTATGGAACTGGCGTGTCCAAATACACCGAAAATTTGCTGGAGGGTTTACTTAAAATCGATCATTCGAACCAGTACATTTTGTTCGGTTTTTCACTCAGACAAAAAAAGAAGCTCAACGAATTTAAAAAGAAGGTAGAAAACTTTAAAAATGTTGAGTTTAAATTTTTACCGTTTCCATTAAGTGCGTTTGAATTATTTTGGAATACTTTGCATATTTTACCCGTAGAAAGGTTTATTGGTAAGATTGATGTTTTCCACTCCTCTGATTGGCTGCAGCCTCCATTCAGATCGTCAAAAACCAAGAAGATTACTACAGTACATGACATGGTCGTTTACCTTTTCCCCTCATCAGTCCATCCAAGAATTCTTGCTAATCAAAAAAGAAGGTTAAAACAGGTTAAAAAAGAAGCTGATTTGATAATCGCGCCTTCTTACACTACAAAAGAAGATATCATCAATTTTTTACAAATCCCTCAGGAGAAAATTAAGGTAGTTTATTCGGCAGCATCTGAAGAGTTTAGACCTCAGCCAGTTGATAAAATTAATTTGACTCTAGAGAAATATAAAATAAAAAGACCTTATATTCTTTCTGTTGCGACTCAGGAACCTCGCAAAAACATACAAAGACTCCTAGATGTTTTTGAGTCTATTTCTCAAAACCCAAAATACAAAAATGCGCAACTTCAACTTGTGCTGGCAGGGAAATTCGGCTGGGGAGAAGGTTTGAGATCAGCAGCTAACGTAATTTGGACCGATTATGTACCAGATGAGGACCTTTTAACTCTGTATTCAGGCTGCAGGGTGTTTGTTTACCCTTCTCTTTATGAAGGATTCGGCCTTCCGATATTGGAAGCTATGGCCTGCGGAGCTCCAGTAGTCACATCCAAAAACTCTTCTATGGCGGAAATAGCTAAAGATACTGCAATCCTTGTTGACCCAAGAAATGAGGGGCAGCTTGAAAAAGCCATAGAAATGGTTTTAGATTTAAAACTTGAAAACTACCAAAAAATGGTTAACGCAAGCCTCACGCGTGCCCGTAAATTTTCATGGTCCAAAACTGCCAGAGAAACTCTGAAATTATACAGAAAACTTTACAGTCAAAAATGATTATCGGCCTTGACGGTAACGAAGCCAATGCAGAAAAAAGAGTAGGTTCTGGTAAATATGCATTCGAACTCCTAAAGCAATTTTCAAAAGTTCAAGAGCACGATTTTCTTATTTACTTCAAAGAAAAACCTTTACCAGATTTGCCTAAAGAATCTAGGAATTTCAAATATGCTGTTTTTGGTCCAAAAAAAATGTGGACTCAATTTGCTCTACCAATCAAATTAACATTTAGTAGTAAACTCGATGTATTCTTTTCACTGGGTCATTACGGTCCCAGATTTTCAAAAATACCCTTTGTAGTTACTGTTCACGATCTTTCATATCTTCACTTTCCAGATTTGTTTAAAAAGGAAGATTTGTATCAACTGACTAACTGGACTAAATACTCGATTGAAAAATCCTCTCACGTTATCGCTGTCTCTGAAACTACAAAAGATGACATCATCAAAAATTACGGAGTCAATCCTTCAAAGATATCCGCAGTATATGAAGGATTCGATGAAAATAGATTTAAGCCCCAATTAAAGGGAAAAATTGCCAAAATCAAAAAAAAATATAAAATTCGCGGTGATTATTTAATCTTTATCGGTACTCTTCAACCTCGTAAAAACATTGAACGTCTCATTGAGGCATTCCACAAATTAGTTAGAAATTCGAAATTAGAAATTAGAAATTACCGATTGGTAATAGTTGGTCGTAAGGGTTGGCTATATGAGCCTATTTTCAACAAAGTAAAAAAGCTCCAAATGGAGGACAGTGTGATATTTACAGACTACGTTGCAGATTCAGATCTGCCCCAGTTAATTAGCGGCGCAAAAGCTTACGTTCTGCCTTCACTTTGGGAAGGTTTTGGCATTCCGGTTATCGAAGCCCAAGCCTGTGGCGTGCCAGTTGTTGTTTCCAACACTTCGTCATTGCCGGAAATAGTCGAAGGTAGTGCAGTCCAAGTTAACCCTTACAGTACCATTTCAATTTCAAGCGGAATCAGTAGAGTTCTGACAAACCAAAAACTAAGGAAAGAATTAATTAAAAAAGGCCTAGAAAATACTAAGCGCTTCTCCTGGCAAAAATGTGCAGGCGAAACTTTAAAAATTCTTCAAAAAGTTGCCTCAATATAAAAGCATTAGTATAATTCCAGCCTCAATATCAATAAAGATGATATATTAAATGTGTCCATGAAAGATCGAATGGGAAAAGATTTGACGACTGAAGAAGCTTTCCAAAAGAGTAAAAATAGAGCCAAAAACATCTGGCTTGATTTTTGGCTGCTTGTTTTAAACGAGATTGGAATTAATATTCCTTTCCATTCAGTCCGTAAATTTTTTTATCGAATATCCGGTATGAAAATTAGTAAAAGTTCACATATTCACATGTGGGCAAGGTTTTACAATCCGTCAGGAATAACTATCGGAGAGGGCACCATAATTGGCGATCATGTTTTTCTTGATGGTAGAGCACCTCTTATAATTGGTGATCACGTTGATATTGCTTCCGATGTCCAAATTTATAATTCAGAACACGATATTAATTCAGAAGGATTTGATCCAATGGAGGAGCCGGTCGAAATCGAAGATTATGTTTTTATTGGTCCAAGAAGTATCATTTTGCCTGGAGTCAAAATTGGCAAAGGAGCGGTGGTTGCAGCCGGTGCCGTAGTTACCAAAGATGTCAAATCTTTTGAAATTGTCGGCGGAGTCCCGGCGCAAAAAATTGGCGAGCGCAAAAACAAAAATCCTCGCTACAAACTCGGTCGCGCCAGGCTTTTTCAATGACATTTTTAATAATTCTTCTGGCATCAGTAGTTGGTGGAACAAATACCCCATTAGTTAAGCTTAATGTATCTTTTTTCCCACCTGTTGTGGTGGCATTCTTACGATTTTTTATCGCACTTATTTTTATTATGCTTTTCTTCCTTTTTAAAAAATTTAAGCTAAAGTCTCCAACTAGAAACTTAATTGTGATAAACGCCTTATTCGCAGCAAATATTCTTATCTTTGTCTACGCTATTGGTAAAACAAGCATTATTGCTGCTCAAGTGCTTTACCTTCTGACAGCCGTTTTTGTAGCCATTTTGGGATATTTGATTCTGAATGAAAAACTAATTAAATCACAGATCGTTGGTCTTTTAATTGCCATCGCAGGCCTGTTTATTCTTATAGCTTCATCAGTAAGTAAAAATGACATTATGTCTACTGGTACTCCTTTGGGTAACATTCTCACGTTTATAGCAGTTATTGATTGGTCCCTTTATGTAGTTTATTCGAGAAAACTGAGCAAAGAATTCTCACCTTTGGAAATTACAATTTACAATTTTGCAACAACGGCAATCATATCATTTGTTTTTGTTTTATTCGGGCTTACGCATAATTTGTCGTATTTAAATAATTTAAGTGCCGAAAAAATCTTAAGCGTTTTGGCAATGGCTTTTTTCTCGACAGTTTCGTTTTTCTTTTTATATCAGTGGGTTATTAAGCATACTTCTGCTTTTATTTCTACAATGGTTAATTATTTTGCAACAGCATGCGCGGCTATTGTCGGGGTAGTTTTTTTCCACGAAAGTTTTACTATATACTTGTTGACAGGAATAATTTTAATTGTCTTTGGAGCATACTTGTCATCTGTTAAAAGCTTAAGGATTACAAATTAGTATGCAGCTTTCGGTAATCATAGTAAGTTGGAATACAAAAAAACTCCTCTATGATTGTCTTAATTCAATTTACAAATTTACATCTGGTCTAAAGTTTGAGGTGGTAGTGGTTGATAATGGTTCGGGAGATGGCAGTGTAGATATGGTGGAGAAAAAATTTCCGAAAACGAAATTAATACTCAATAAAGAGAACTTGGGATTTTCAAAGGCTAATAATCAAGGCATAAAAATAGCAAAAGGGCAGTACATTTTTCTTTTAAATTCTGACACTTATTTAGTAGAAAATAGTTTTAAAAAACTTTTAAATAATATCAAGTTGAGATCAAAATTAGGCGTAATCGCTCCCCAGCTTTTAAACGAGGACCAAACTATTCAACAATCAGCTGGATATTTTCCTCACCTTCCACAGATTTTTTTCTGGATGAGCTTCTTGGATGATTTGCCATTCGGTCTGCTTTTTAAGCCTTACCATATAGATCACGACAGTTTTTACAAAAATGGGCATCAGATAGACTGGGTAACGGCAGCAGCTCTGATGATTCCCAAAAAAGTAATTGACGAGGTAGGTTTATTGGACCCGCAATTTTTTATGTATGGTGAGGAAGTAGAGTGGTGCTATCGCATTAAAAAAGCAGGTTATAAAGTTTATTTTTATCCTAACACAAAAATAATTCATATCGGCAGAGGTTCTCGCCAAAAAGTTCCCACCCAAGCATTCATAGGGGAATATGAAGGGTTAATGTATTTTTATAAAAAATACAAAAGTAGAGTTGCTTTGCAAATTCTAAAAGTCTTACTTAAAATAGGAGCATTAGTTAGAATCGCTGTATTTGGTGCTTTGGGCAGAAAAGAGCTAGCTAAATCCTATGTTGAAACTTTTAAAGCTATTAGATGATCACATATTGGAGTATTTTTCAATCGCTCTTCTAATTTTTCTGCCTCTTTATCCCAAAATTCCCATTGCAGATATCCTGCCTGGCTACATTGTCAGAATCCGCATGGATGACATTTTAGTAGGCTGCGCTTTTTTAATTTGGATTATTTGGCTGTTTAGAGGAAAAGTTTCGCTAAAAGGGAATCCACTACTAATCCCAATAGGCATATATCTCCTAATCGGATTCATATCCAGTCTTTCGGCAATATTTGTTACAAAGACTGTTCCTGTCGATACTCTTCACATCGGAAAGTTATTTCTGCATTTTTCAAGAAGAATAGAATACTTTTCTGTTTTTTTCGTCTTTCTCTCTTCTATAAAATCACTCTCTCAAATTAAAAAATACGTATACTTAACGGCCATAGTGCTTCTTGCAGTTTCAATATACGGTTTTGGCCAAAAATATCTTTACTGGCCTGCTTTTTCGACGATGAACAGAGAATTTTCCAAGGGCGTAAAATTGTACCTTTCTGGACATGCAAGAGTACTCTCCACTTTCGGCGGCCACTACGATTTGGCTGCATATTTAATGATTGTATTAACACTTTTTATTCCATTAATTTTCGTGGTTCAGAAAATCTGGCACAAACTATTGTTTATTCTTGTTTCAGCAATGGGTTTTTGGCTGATGATATTAACTGTTTCAAGGACATCTTTTATTGCTTACCTTGTTTCTATAACCGTAGCGTTTGTTTTTCTGGCATTTAAAAGAAACTGGTTGTGGTCATTATCAAGATGGTTCCTCGTTATTTCAATTTCAATTTTTGTCATGCTTTCTTTTGGGGAGCTTTCCGACAGATTTGCGCATATTCTAAAAGCGGATAATCTGATAAGCATTGTTAAGTCGCCAATTAAAAAAGAAGCGCCAAGCGGCCCCGAAGTGGCATACTTAGAAGATGTAACTTCAAAGTCAGATACTCCTCCTTCCTCTATAAAACCTACAGGCCGCCCATCGGATGTAGTGGATGATTTGCCTGCATACGTTGAGAATGAAGGTGCAGCCATTGCTAAACCTCGCGTATATTCACAAACAGCTGTTCAATACGATCTTTCGACGGGTATCCGCTTGGATTATACGTGGCCAAAAGCAATTGAGGGATTTACTCGCAATCCTTTATTGGGATCAGGCTATTCAACATTAACCAAGAAAAACATCGAGGATTTTACGGAAGCAGAGTCAACAGACAATGATTTTTTAAGGGCTTTAGGAGAAACAGGATTACTTGGGTTTTTTGCATTTTACGGAATAATAGCCCTTATTTGCTGGTATGCACTTACAAATTTCGGAAAAATTAAGGATATCTTTTTTGCTACGATCGTTGCATCCCTTTTAGCAGCTACTCTAGGGCTTTTAGTCAACGCCATTTATATTGATGTTTACGAAGCTTCAAAGGTTGCATATACATTTTGGATAATGACTGCAATTTTACTAGCGACCATAAAGTTATCAGTAAAATCCAAAAAAATGTGAAGAAAATAGAAGTAGGAATACTATCCCTAGTTTTATTACTAGCATTAGCACTAAGACTTTATAAAATAAATAGGCCAATTGCCGACTGGCATTCTTGGCGACAGGCAGATACGGCCGCTGTTGCTAGAAATTTTATTAAGGAAGGCTATAATCCTTTAGTCCCAAGATTTGACGACATGTCATCACAAGCTAATGGGCTTGATAATCCGAATAGATACAGATTTGTTGAATTCCCAATATACAACTCAATCGTTGCAGGAATTTGGACGATAACAGGTGTTAACGATACGGCTGCAAGATTAACTACAGTGGTAATCACCCTAGTATCAACGTTACTTTTGTATCTGTTAGTAAGAATTTTTTCCGGTTGGCAAATAGCTGCACTTTCGACTTTCTTTTTTGCGACGATTCCTTATAATGTTTTTTACTCCTCGACAATTCTCCCTGCACCCCTAATGGTTTTTTTTCTTCTTGCTCTCTACTTATCTTTTTATAAGTGGTTGGAAAACGAAAAAAGATATGTATATTTTCTTCTTTCGACATTATTTGCAAATCTGGCAATCCTCACCTGGCCAATTGCTCTATTTTTTATGCTGCCCCTTTTATATCGTGCTTTCAATAAATACAAATTTAATATTTTCACAAAATATAAATTGTGGGTGTTTGCCATAGTTTCATTATTGCCTTTTTTGGCTTGGAGACTTTGGATGTCGCAGTTTCCTGAAGGAGTACCGAGTTGGCAGTTTTTGTTGAATGAAGGGGACATTCGTTTTAAAGGATCATTTTTTAGATGGATGATTGTTGAAAGAATAGGTGGAATAATTTTATCCGTTACCGGATTTACTCTATTTATAATTGGTTTGCTAAAAAAGCCACAAAAAAAAGAAAATCTTTTTTACTTGTCGTGGCTTGCTGGGGCAGTCCTTTACATTAGCGTGCTTGCATCAGGAAATGTCCGTCATGACTATTACCAAGTTGCAATTATTCCAATTCTGGCGATTTATGTTGCCATCGGTGTACATTTTCTTTTTAATCTCCCAGATCAATTTTTTATAAAATCGTTTGGAAAAATAATCGCTTTGGCTCTGATTGCTTTTAGTTTTGCCTTTGGTTTTTTTGAAGTAAAGGGTTTTTACTGGATAAATAAGCCAGCGATTGTAGAAGCTGGTAGTGCAGTCGATAGATTACTACCTAAAGACGCAACCATAATTGCTCCTTACAATGGTGATGCTGCTTTTCTCTACCAGACGAATCGTCATGGTTATCCCATTGTCGACAGACCTTTAGAGGAGTTTATAAAAAAAGGAACCAAATACCTTGTTTCCATTGATGTTAATGATCAAGGAATTAGAAGTCTCGCTGAACATTGCAATCTTATTGAAAAGACAGAAAAATATGTAATAGTGGAAATGTTCGAAGAATGTATCGGCAAGTAATTTATGAAAATATTAATGATTACTCCCTATTTTCCCTATCCACTTGTTTCCGGTGGACAAATCAGAACTTACAATTTACTTAAGAATTTATCTTCTAAACACGATATAACTCTCGCAGCTTTTATTAGGGATGAAGCAGAAAAACAGCATTTAGAAAAATTAAGGACATTTTGTAAAAGGGTAATCGTTTTCAAAAGACGAAAAGCATGGTCTCCGGTAAATATTACATTGTCTGCCGTATCACCTTACCCGTTTTTGGTTAGCATTTATTTTGATCCTAAAGTCAAAAAGGCCATTAAGGAAGAATTGCAGAATCAAAAATACGACCTGATTCACGCAGAAACGTTTTATGTAATGCCAAATATTCCCAGGACAAGTGTTCCCATACTTCTGGTCGAGCAGGTAATCGAATATCTAGTCTATCAAAGATTTGTTGAGAGTCTGCCCAAATGGGCAATAGTTTTAAAACCCTTCCTATTTTTTGATGTGGTGAAAATAAAATTTTGGGAGAAATATTATTGGAAAAAGGCAAAAAGGCTGGCTGCTATGTCACAAGATGATAAGAATTTTATCAGAGAACTTGATAGCTTTTTGAAAGTGGATGTAGTTGCAAATGGGGTAGACCTTGAATTTTTTGACAAAATTAAGAAAAAAGAACCTAAAAATCCAACGATTCTTTTTGTGGGCAATTTTAAGTGGTTACCAAATCGCGACGCTACAGAATTTTTGGTCGCAAAAATCTGGCCAAAGATCAAAAATAAGATCGAAAATGCCAAGCTCTGGATCGTCGGCAGGAATCCTCCTAAAGAAATATTAAAGCTAAAGTCAAATGATATTAAGATCGAAGGCAATATTGAGGACATTAGAAGCGCCTATGCACAGAGTAGCGTTTTGCTTGCGCCTATCAGGAATGGTCGCGGTACAAAATACAAAATTCTTGAAGCAATGGCAACTAAAACCCCAATTGTTGGTACAAATCTTGCCATTGAAGGTATAGAAATTAAAGATGGGCAAGAGGCATTTGTCGCAAATACCGCCGAAGAATTAGCTCAAAAAACCATAGAAGTTTTAAATAATCCAATTACTGGAAAACAATTAGCCGATTCAGCCTACAGTCTTGTCTCCAAAAAATACAATTGGAAAATAATTTCGGCAAAACTGGACAGGGTTTATCAGGAAGTAGGTGCAAGTTAAATTGCTCCTTTCAGTTATTATTGTCTCCTATAATACTAAAGAACTTTTAAAGGATTGTTTAGATTCGATTCAATTATCAATAGAAGGAATTGAAGGTGAGATTTTTGTGGTCGACAATAATTCATCTGATAATACCATCTCTTTAATCAAGGCAAAGTATAAATGGGTAAAATTAATTGAAAACAAAAGTAACCTCGGTTTTTCCAAAGCTAACAACATTGCTATCAAAAAAGCTAAAGGCAAATATTTGCTAATTCTAAATCCGGACACGAAATTGAGAAAAGATACCATTTCTAAAATGATTAATTTTATGCAGTCGCGCGACGAAATTGCTGTCACAACTTGCAGAGTAGAGCTTCCCTCCGGCAGTATGGATAGAGATTGCCGCCGTCACTTTCCAACTCCTTGGAGGGCTTTTGCGCATTTCTCAGGTTTATCGAAAATTTTTTCCGGTTCTAAAATATTTGATCAATATCAAATGGGTTATTTGTCAGAAAATACTGAACACGAAGTGGATTCGTGTGTCGGAGCTTTCATGTTTATTAGAGCATCAGCAATTAAAAAAGTCGGATTATTTGACGAAGACTTTTTCTTCTATGGTGAGGACTTAGATTGGTGCTGGCGCTTTAAGCAGTTAGGTTACAAAATTGTCTACACGCCCGTCACCAAAATTATTCATTATAAAGGAGCAGCTTCAGGTATTAAACCTCCATCTGCACATCTTTCAAAAGCAACAATAGAGTCAAAAAAAAGAGCAGTAGTTGAATCAACTCGTGCAATGGAGCTTTTTTATCAAAAACATTACACAGATAAATATCCCAGACTAATAACATGGTCAGTCATATTGTCAGTCAAACTACTCGAAAAATACCGGTTATTTAAGATTTCCCATAGTCTATGAAAATAGGAATAGATGCCAGATTTGTTGGTCCAGAAGGGACAGGGATTGGTAAATATACAGAAAAGCTAATCGAAAACCTCCAAAAAATCGACACAAAAAATCAGTACGCGATTTTTTTAAAAGAAAGCAACTGGAATTACTTGAAAAATCTTAGTAAAAATTTCCGAAAAGTTCTAGCCGACGTTTCTTGGTATTCACTCGAAGAGCAAATTAGAATGCCCACTATTTACAGCCGCGAAAAATTTGATTTACTCCACGTTCCCCATTTCAACGTCCCGATTCTTTATAGAGGAAAATTTATTGTGACAATTCATGATTTAATACACCAACAATTTTCCGAAACCTCAGCAACAACCAGAAACGCTTTGACATTTAGAATAAAAAAACTAGGTTACAAAAAAATAATCAAACATGCTGTTAGTAAGTCTCAGGGAATTATCACTCCGTCAAAATTTGTAAAAGATCAGGTCGTCACAACATTTACTATAAATCCGGCTAAAATTACTGTTACTTACGAAGCGGCTGAGCAAGAATATTTTCAAAACGGGAAACCAGAAACCAAAAGCCAGAAACCAATTTTACTTTATGTTGGCAACGCTTATCCGCATAAAAACTTGGAAAAACTTCTTGACGCCTTTAAAATTTTAACTCTCAACTCTCAACTCTTAACTCTCAATTTAGTCCTAGTTTGTCCAAGAGACGTTTTTTCCCAACGACTAGAGCTATTGCTCGACGAAAAAGGTTTAGAAGAAAGGGCAGAGCTATTAGGATATAAAAAGCCCAAAGAGCTTGTCAGCATTTTTCAAAAATCGGCAGCTTACGTATCACCTTCTCTTTCTGAAGGTTTTGGAATTCCGGGGTTGAATGCTATGGCAGCACAAATACCCGTAATCTGTTCAAACATTCTGACATTCAAAGAAATTTATGGCAATGCAGCAGCTTATTTTGACCAGCAAAACCCAAAAGATATTGCCGAAAAGATTAAAAAAGTTCTAAAAGATCTCAAAACGAGGTCGGACCTCGTTGAAAAAGGGCAGAAGCAGGTCAAAAAATACTCCTGGCTCAAAATGGCCCAGCAAACTTTGCAGATCTACGAATCCTGCGTATAATCTTTAAAATGAGCTTCAACTTGCAAAAAATCTCCTACTTTTTTTCCCAATTCAAGTTTTACCTTACTCTCGATTTTATAGCTCTCATTCTGTTAATTGTTGCTATCTACAAAATTTACAAAAATAGGATATCTGCGAAAAAGAAAAATATCTTAATTGCTATTGTCTTTTCACTGTTTTTTGCCTTGATCACTTTTTCTCTTGGGGAAGCTTATTTTAGATTTATTTACGACGAGCCGGACGGTCTCGGTTTTTTGCAGGTTAGCAAAAATTGGCAGACAAAGCATGTAGTTTTTAACAATTTCTTTTTCAGAGATCGCAATTTTGAAGCAAATAAGAAAGAAGGGACAATTAGAATTGGAGTCTTAGGAGATTCAATTACTTATGGTGCTGGCATAGAAAATGTCGATGACCGCTTTTCTAATATTCTACAAAATATGCTTACAAATTCTGGCTACAATGTAGAAGTTTACAACCTCGGAAAATCCGGTCACGATACCGAGGGTGAGATTAAAGTCTACAACGACATAAAACATCTAAATTTCGATATTTTAGTTTGGGAGTACTTTTTAAACGATATTGAACCTATAGAACAAAATAAAGGTACTCCCATAATTGACGAAAGCAAGAAGAGAACAAGATACATTGAGTTTTTGTCAAAACAGTCGTATTATTTTGATTTTTTGTACTGGAGGTTTTCAACCAAATATCAAAAAACTTTAAAAGCTCTTCGAACTGCAGATCTCAATCTTTATAAAGATCCTAAAGAACTTGAAAGACACGAAAAAGATATTGCAACATTAGCAAACAGTATTAGAGAAGGTAATAAAAAAGTTTTAACAGTCATCTTTCCTTCGATGTTTCTTTTAGGACCTAATTACCCGGTGTCGATTCATCAAACTATGTCAACTTACTTTTATAGTATAGGAATTGAAGCTCTTGACCTTTTGCCTCATCTTAAAAATTACAAACCGCAAGAGGTCATGGTCAGCCGCTTCGACCAACATCCTAACGAATTTGTTCATAATCTCGCCGCCCGAAAAATTTTCGAGAAAATCCTGCCATACCTCGATGACATAGAAAGTAAAAGATGAAAGTAGCCCTCGTACATGATGACTTCATGCAAGCTGGTGGTGCAGAAAGCCTTTTTGCAACTATCGCATCCTTGTGGCCTGATGCGCCGATTTATACTTCGCTAGTTAACTGGGAAAAAATTCCGATGTCGATTGATAAGAATCGAATAAGAACTTCGTGGATGCAAAAAATCCCGCTTGCAAAATATTTTTTTAAAGCGCTATTGCCCCTTTACCCCTTTGCTTTCGAAAGTTTTGACCTGCCAAATTACGATCTGGTTATTTCCTCAACTACTCGATTTGCAAAATCAATTATAACTAGAGCGGGAACAATTCACATCTCCTATGTCAACTCTGTACCCAGATTTCTCTGGAGTCAAAAGTCCCTGTCTCACTATCTTCCTAAAATTGTAATTTTTATAGCTAAACCAATCTTATCTCATCTTAAAAAATGGGATCGAATTTCTTCGTCAAGAGCCGATTTTTATATTGCTAACTCCCAAAATGTTAGAGAAAGAATTAAAAAATTCTACCATCAAAATTCAGAAGTTGTTTTCCCGCATGCCAACACCGATTATTTTAGAGGTGCAAAAATTCACAACTGGGCGCTCAAAAATAAAAATTATTATTTAGTAGTCAGTCGCCTTGCAAAATGGAAAAAAATAGAACTGGCAATAAAAGCCACGTTAGAACTTAGAAAAAATTTAATTATAGTAGGTGATGGCCCTGATAAAAACAGATTGAAAAGTTTAGCTAGATTACTAAATGCCAATGTCGAATTTGAAGGCAGGGTTAGCTTGCAGGAATTAAGAGAACTTTACAATAACTGCAAAGCGCTGATAATTACTCAGCAAGAGGATTTTGGTATTGCTGCAGTCGAAGCGCAAAGCTGTGGCAAACCAGTAATTGCTTTTTCAATTGGCGGAGTCAAAGAAATTATTACCAATCTCAAGACAGGCGTACTTTTTAACGAACAGTCGACAAGTTCCTTAAAAGATGCAATTGAAAAGTCGCATAAGTTAAAATGGAATGACAAGAGTATAAGGAATAATGCCTTGCGTTTTTCCAAAAGCAAATTCGAAAATAATTTGAGAAAAACCGTTGAAAGTTATGTCAAAGCAAACACAAGATCTTAAAATCGCGCTTTTTTGCGGGGGAAGTGGTACTCGCATGTGGCCAATGAGCCGCAGGGATCTGCCCAAGCAATTCCAACCCTTAATTGGTGGCCAGTCAACTTTCGAAATGATGGTGAAACGTTTAACCAGCAAATTCCCAGCTAGCAACATTTATCCCGTAACTACCAGAGACAATGTTCAGTGGATAGTTAAACTCGCTCCAGAGATTCCTCTGGAAAACATTATTATTGAACCTCAGATGCGGGATACGGCAGCAGCCATTGGCCTTTCAGCAGCAGTTCTAGATAAAAAATTTCATAATCCAAACGTTCTTGGTGTCTGGAGCGATCACGTTGTAAGAAACGAAAAAGAATTTATCAAAGCGATTGAACTTGCTAATGAGACGGCTCACGAACTTGACAAGATTGTTGAAATCGGTGTTCGCCCAACTTTCCCAAGCATTGCACTGGGTTATCTAAAAGTGGGGAAAATGTTAAAAAAAACTGACGGACTGGCTATTTTTGAGTTTGTATCTCAGATAGAGAAACCCAACTTTCAAGATGCCAAGAAATTCGCAGCGTCTTGGGAATATTTGTGGCACATCGGTTACGCTGTTTGGTCGACAAACAAAATGCTTTCGCTTTTTGAGAAACATTTTAAAAACGGTTTCGCTTCTTTAGTTAAAATACAAAGGGCCTGGGGCAGCGAAAATCAGGAAAAAATCTTAAGGGAAGAATATGAAAAAATTCCCAAAAACTCCATAGATTTTGCCATTAACTCACATTTAACCGACAGTAACCAAGTAGTTATCTCAGCCGACCTTGGCTGGAGAGACGTTGGTACCTGGAACGAGCTCAAGGATGAAATGTCCGCTAGACCCAATGATAATATTATTCAGGGCGATGTTTTAAATCTTGATGTTACTGATTGTCTAATTTACTCTAACAAGGATAAAAAAGTAATTGCAGCAATCGGTCTTGAAGGTTTAATAGTTGTTGATACGGAAGATGCTTTGTTAATTTGTCCCAAAGACAGGACACAGGACGTAAAAAAAGTTATTGAAGAGTTAAAAGCTAAGAAAAAAGACCAATACCTTTAATCCTCACCAATGGTTTACAATTTTTTCAAAAGACTTATTGATTTTATTGGCAGCTCAATCGCGCTCATAATAATTTCACCAGTTCTTGTTATATTTGTGTTTCTTGTGAAATTTAGTTCTCCAGGCCCCATTTTTTATACACCAGAGAGAGTTGGTAAAGATGGGAAAATTTTTAAAATGTTTAAATTCAGAAGCATGCGTATGTACAATATCAAAGGCAATTGGGTGCACGCTCAAAAATATCTGGAAATAAACCCAAGTCTTAAAAGAAAGTATCAAAAAAGCAGTTTTAAGTTAAAAGACGACCCGAGAGTCACACCCATTGGAAAAATTCTGAGAAGACTTTCAATTGACGAGATGCCCCAGTTAGTCAATGTTTTAAAAGGAAATATGTCACTTGTTGGCCCCAGAGCTTATCAGCATGACGAACTTGTTCACCAGCAAAAAGTTTATCCCAAAACTCGCAAATTCGTTAAAATTATTCTTGAAGCAAGGCCCGGAGCTTCCGGCCCATGGCAGGTTTCAGGCCGCTCGTTTATAAATTTTGACAGAAGGGTTCAAATGGATGCTACTTACGTCAAAAAAAAATCGATACTCTACGACATTTGGATTATAATTAAGACCCCTGTTGCTATGCTTATTGGCAAAGGAGCAATTTAATAATGTCGGCAAATAAACGGAAAATTATTCGTATTTTTTTAATTCTCCTGGTTTTCTTTGCAATATTTGCCGCTCTGTCGGCATTCTTTGCCACAAGAGCTCTAAAGACTACTCAAAAAGCAGTTGGTGCAATTAAAATTCAAGACTTAGCTGCTACAAAAGCTTATTTGAAAGATGCGAAAAGTCAATTTCAAACTACTCAAAAAACACTTTTCGCGCTTACACCTTTTAGAATAATTCCTCTTTTTGGCTGGTACGTTTCAGATGCTCAAAGAGGTGTTAATGCTGCTATTCATGGCTTGATTGCAGCTGAAAAATTAACCGAGGCGATAACTCCTTACGCAGATGTTTTGGGATTGGAAGGCGAGGGCACTTTTTTGGGAGGTACTGCTCAGGAGAGACTAGCTAAAGGCATCGAAACTTTATCAAAAGTTAGCCCGCAGCTTGATGAAATAGGAAAGGATTTAGAAAAGGCAAGAAGCGATATCGGCAAAATAGCCTCTTGGCGCTACCCTAATTTTTTACCCGGCAAACCAGCACAAAAAATAGACAGCGCTAAAGCAACTCTTGCCAATATCGACTCACTAGTCGTAGATGCAAAACCTTTGATAGAGGTACTGCCTCAAATAATGGGTCAGGATGAAGAAAAAAAATATTTAGTTCTTTTTCAGAACGACAAAGAGTTGAGGCCTACAGGTGGTTTCATCACCGCCTATGCCCTCTTTAGAGTTAACAACGGCACTCTTGAATCAGAAGGGTCAAGTGATATTTATCAGTTGGACGGAACACTCCTTAAAAGAGTTCCTGCACCAGAGCCTATAATCAAATACTTACCTGGAGTTTCATCTCTCAATCTGAGGGATTCTAATCTTTCGCCGGACTTTTTAGTTTCCATGAATCAGTTTGAGGAACTTTACGATAGTACTAGTGACAAAAAAGAAATCGACGGAATTATTGCCCTTGATACTCAGTTTGTGCTTGATATGATTAGAGTCTTGGGCCCCTTGGAAGCCTTCGGCGAAAAATTTACAGCCGATAATGTCGAGGAATGCGTTTGTCCCCAAATAATTTATGAGCTTGAGCTTTTTGCAGATCAACCGGTCGCTTTTGAAAAGGGTAACCGCAAAGGCATCATTGGGGTTTTAATGCAGGATATGATGACGAAAACGTTTAACGCTCCAAAATCAACTTGGCCCAATATTATTGGTCAGATAATTGACTCTCTGCAAAGCAAAAACATGCTTTTATACTTTAGGGATCCTGTTTCCCAAAAGGCAGCCGAAAGAATTAATTTTGCAGGCAGACTTTATGATTACGATGGGGATTATCTTCATATTAATGAAACAAATTTCGCCGGCGCAAAATCTAATTTATATATTGAAGAAAAAGTCCGACAGGAGATAAAAAAAGGCAAAGACGACAGCATTGTCAAAAAAGTCACCATTGATTATCGGTATCCCAGAAGAATGGATAATTGCAATCTGGAAAGAGCATCAGGGCTTTGCCTAGCTGGAATTTACCGAGATTGGATCAGAATTTATGTGCCCAAAGGATCACAGCTAATCAAAGCAACAGGAACCGAAGTTGAAATTACGGCGAGCGAAGATCTCACTAAAACCGTTTTCGAAGGGTTCCTGACCATTAGGCCGGAAGGTACTGCCAAAATTGAGCTTGAATATTCAGTGCCCGTAAAAACTAATGGAGAATATAGGCTACTAATTCAAAAACAACCAGGCACTCCTAACCATACGTATGAAATAGAGGCATTCGGTAAAAAACAAAAAGGATTCCCTCTTGAAAAAGACAAAGAACTAATTGTGAAGTTATGACTGAAAAAGTAGGCGATAAAATCTATGATACGAAATATGCAGATTTATCCAGCTTCTTCGCAGACTTGAATAAACCTTTAAATCTTGCCATTGCTCTTCTTGTTTTAATTTTTATTAGCTTCATTTTGCTTAGAAAATTTTCTAATAAAATTGTTGTAATTCTCTTTATTGTTCTCATTTATATTCTTATCGGAGCTTTTTTTGCGCCAGGCATGTGGGGAGGACAAGCGGATTTCTTATATGACCCAAGAAATATTTCCCAAAATATGCCTAAAGCTTGGACCTTAATTCTTTTGTGGCCTTTGACTATTATTTTCAGAGGCTGATGTAAGAATTTTAGTACTGTAGTTTTACCGTCAACGTCGAAGGCTTTTTCGTTGCAACAAAAAGTCAATTTGAAAAAGGGACACTCGAATATCTCCAATCATCAAAGTAGAATAGAGTCAGATGTATTTTCGTACAGAAGGTATTGTTCTTTCTCAGAAAAATTTTGCCGAAGCCGACAAACTTTTAACTATCTACACCAAAAATTCAGGCAAAATATCCTGCCTTGCAAAAGGTGCCAGGCGGCCACTATCCAAAAAAGCAGGACATATTGAGCTTGGAAATTTGTGCAGCATCTTTGTTGCCAAAGGCAAAAATATTGATTTATTAACCGAAGTCGATGTTAAAGTAGCATTTGGCCAGCAAGATTTTTCCCTGGAAAAAGCCAACAAAATCTATCATCTTTTAGAAGTTGTTGACCACTTAACTCCGACTCACCAGAAAAATCCCGAAATTTTTCAACTTTTAGCCAATTTTCTCAAAAGCACATCGCAAAACGATGATTTCAACTTAATTTCAAGTATTTTTAAAATTAAACTGCTTTCTTTATTGGGTTATTTTTCGGCAACCAACCTCAAAGAATCGCCGACAAAAACAATATTGCAAAAGCTGGAAAAAGAAGATCTTAAAAGTTTAACTGCATCTATAAATTTATCAACTGGTAACTATTTGAAACTTTTATCATTTCTTGATAGCATGATTGAAAACTTAACAGAGCGCAAGTTAACAACTAAAAAGTTCGTTTATGGACAAAACTAAAAAGAACATCTACATAATTGCTTCAATAAGTCTGGTAGTAATCGCAGTTGCCGTTTATTTTCTTTTTATTTTTCAAAAGGCGCCAAAAGAAATTGAGACTGATGAGGGTTCGAGTTTTGTCGAAAGTATCGAAAAAATTGATGCTGCTAACAGGCCTTTTGTGACTTTAACCCCAACTGCCGACGGAGCGGAAATTATAATTTCAATAGAAAATGTGGGCTATTTTGACAGAATTGAATATGAACTAACTTATCAAGCAGACAATCCGCAAGTAGCCGGTGAAAAAATTCAAAGAGGATCTGTTGAAACAGACGTCGATACTTCTCAAGAAAAATATAAAAAATCTCTGCTTTTGGGTACAGCTTCCAGAGGCGTTAGAAGTCCGGATACAGGCATAACAGACGGTCAGCTGGCCTTGCATCTATTTAAAGGGGATACCGAATATCTTTCGGAGACCAAGTGGGATAGATTTGAAATCGGCATCTCAGGTGGCGAAATCTTTGATTCCACCGGTAACTTTTCACTTGACGTTCCCAGGCTTTCTAAAAATCATTGGGTGATCATTGCCGATACCATTGGCATTCCTCCTAATGCCCAAGTCAGTGCAAGCGATGTTTTACTGCCGGTTTATGGTACCTATTCGGTCGCACCGCAGTTTACAACTTCTGCCAATCTTTCAATTAAATTAACGGGTGATGTCAAAAGCCCGAAACTTTATACTTACTCAAATCAGGATTCGAGCTGGCAAAGCGTAGAGAGCATTTATGAAGGTGGGACGCTTGCGGCAGAAGTAGACTCATTTGGCACTTTTGTGATAGTCTCCCCAAAATAATGAAATCTTTAGAAAAAATAGTTTCGTTTGCAAAAGGGCGCGCCGCCAATTATATTGGCGAGCCTCGGTTCTTAAGTAATTTTACTAGCTGATGACAAATCAAAGCGAAAATTCGGATCTAATGTCCAAGGTTTTTGCCCTTGCCAAAAGGCGGGGTTTCATCTATCCGGGTTCGGAAATTTATGGGGGTTTAGCAGGCACATGGGACTACGGTCCTTTAGGAGTCGAGCTAAAAAACAATATTAAACGTGCTTTCTGGCAGGAGATGGTTTACAAAAGAGAAGATGTGGTAGGGCTGGATGCCGCAATTCTTATGAATCCCAAGGTCTGGGAGGCATCGGGACACGTTAAAGCATTCTCGGATCCCTTAATCGAATGCAAGGTTTGCAATGCGCGCTTGCGTGCAGATCACACTGAAGAAATAAAAGACCACGAGACATCACATAAAGGAGAAAAAGTTTCATGGACTAAACCCAAGAATTTCAATCTTTTAGTTGAAGCAAAGCTTGGTGTCGTTGAGGATGCTAAACAAAAAGTTTATCTTCGCGGCGAAATTACCCAAGGTGTCCACGTCAATTTTAAAAATGTTTTAGATTCAACGCGTGTTGCTATTCCTTTTGGTATTGCCCAAATCGGAAAAGCGTTTAGAAACGAAATAACCCCTGGCAATTTCACGTTCCGTTCGCGTGAGTTTGAGCAAATGGAATTACAATTTTACATAAAACCGGAAGAAACTGAATCAAAAAAGTGGTACGAATATTGGAAAGAGCAAAGGATGAAATGGTATCTTTCTCTCGGCATGACTAAAAAAAATCTTAGATATAGAAGGCACGAAGAAGGGGAACGCGCTCATTACGCTAAAGATGCGTGGGATATTGAGTATAATTCCCCATTTGGCTGGAAGGAGTTTGAAGGGATTCACAATCGAGGCGATTGGGATCTGTCTCAGCATCAGAAGCACTCCGGTCAAGATATGGCCTATTTCGATCAAAAAGAAAGTAAATCTTATCTTCCATACATTATTGAGACATCAGGTGGTGTCGACCGCGCAGCGCTTTTCTTTTTAATTGATGCTTATCACGAGGGAAAAGATAGGGTTATACTCAAACTCCACCCAAAACTTGCTCCACACAAAGTTGCTGTATTCCCTTTACTTGCCAATAAAGCAGAATTGGTTAAAAAAGCTAGAGAGGTCTACTTATCACTTATCACTGATCACTCATCACTTAATGTCGTATGGGATGATCGCGGCAATATCGGCAAACGCTATTTAGCCCAAGATGAAGCGGGAACGCCTTTCTGCATCACCATTGATTTTGATACTTTAAAAGATGATTCAGTGACCATAAGAGATCGCGATACCACTCAACAAAAAAGAATCAAAACTTCAAAAATATCTGAAGCAATTTCTTCGCAAGTGTCTTAAGGGGATACATAGTCTTGACTTGTATTATTAATAGAAGGATACTGTTAGCTGCTTGGGCAACAAAAAGAAGGTGATCTCAAAGAGTTTAATTGAAAACGACGAAAAACCTCACGATCATTGCGGTTTGGCAGGTTCTTTTACAGATACTAGCGACGATGTTTCGGCAGTCGTTATTGAAATGGGTAAAGCCCTTCAGCATCGGGGCCAAAACGGCGGCGGTATTGCGGTTAAGGCCAAAGGCAAACTAATTAAGGTCTACAAAAAATCCCAGGCATTTAACGAAATTTTCAAATCAGTAGATCTTATCGAAGAACAATCGCTTCGTGGTGAAGTTGCCATTGCCCATCTTCGTTATCCTACTGAAGGTGCTGGTCGGCAAAACTGCGACGCCCAACCATTTTTTGCATCATTTGGTGGTTGGGAACTTGCTCTTGGTCACAACGGCAGCATAGTTGATGTCAAAAAACATAAAGCAAAACTTAGAAAATTTAATATCAAAACCGAATCAGATTCGGACAGCGAAATTCTGGCTTGGCTTATTGCCACTGCTCCCGGCATTACTTGGAAGCAAAAGATAGCTACTGCGCTCGCAGATGTAAAAGGTGCTTACTCACTAGTCATGCTCACCAATGATAATAAGCTCATGGCTATTCGTGATCCCTGGGGTATTAGACCCCTTGTTTTCGCCCAAGACAACGGCCGCGTTTTTGTAGCCTCGGAAACCTGTGCACTGGATAGAATCGGCATTAGACACCATGAAAAGCTCAAAGCCGGGCAGCTTTTAATTGCCGACAGCGACGGTCTTTCGATTTCGCAGTATGCTCAGCCCCAGAAACAAAGTTTTTGTGTTTTCGAAAAACTTTACTTCTCTCATGAAACTTCCACTTGGGACGGTGTCATCGGGGAGAACCGCGAGAATTTGGGTAAGATACTCGCCGAAGAAGAAATTGAAAGAATTAAAAAAGGAAAGATCAAAAAAGAGACAATTGAGGGTATCGACTACGTTGTAGCCGTTCCCGATACTGCTCGTCCCGGCACTTTTGCTTTTCATCAGACTCTGGTAGAAAATTTAAAGTTTAAAAATAAACTCAGGTTTCTTAGAGGTTTAGTTAAGGAAAGATACGATTATGCCAGAAGAACTTTCATTGAAGACGATCCTTATTTAAGAACAAAACATATCGAAAAAAAGTTCTTTGTTTCACCGAGAATTATCGGCAAGTCAATTTATTTAATAGACGATACTGCGGTCAGATTAAATACTTTTAAAATCTTAGTTCGGCATTTGCTAAATATCGGAGTATCTGAAATTCACTGCCGCTTTTTGTCGCCAAAATTTGTTAATCCCTGTTTTTT
>CAYMIE010000003.1:0-8046 GCA_964390405.1 uncultured Gammaproteobacteria bacterium
ATGATTGACAAACGGATTCTTTTAATTCGCACCATCGGTAATTTTTTGGTACTGGGTTCAATAACCGGCTTAATTTTTACTTTCTGGCCGATTATGGGCGCCTTTGCCAAGCACAATATAGATAATTTGCGAGGCCAAAGGTATGAGGCTGCGCCGATCGCTACCTCCGATACCGAAAGTTTTGGATCGCTTTTAGGCCGCGAAGACCCGAATTTAAAAATTTTAATTCCTAAAGACCCTAATTTTTCGATAATTGTGGAAAAGATTGGTGCTGATGCGCCGATAATTCCCAACGTTGATGCTACTAACAAAGCGATTTACACTGATGCCTTGAAGCGGGGAGTTGCCCATGCTTTAGGATCGTCATTTCCGGGCCAACCCGGAGTCACCTATTTGTTCGCGCATTCTACCGATACTATTTTTAACGTGCCCCGCTTTAACGCCATCTTTTATCTTTTAAATGATATGGTAGCGGGCGACAAAATTGTAGTGTTTTTTGACAATAAGCGATTCGATTATATAGTAACTGAAACCAAAATCACCGAACCCGAAGACGTTTCCTATTTTACGATGAAAACAGCAGAGCAGATTTTGGTTATGCAAACCTGCTACCCGCCGGGAACTACATGGAAGCGGTTTTTGGTTATTGCCAAGCCGGCTTTAGGAACTGCAAATTCAAAGTAGCCCCGACTTTCTTAATTACAGCTGTTGACAAGAACTCTCTGATTTTTCAACAATGAAGTTGTGAGACTTAAATATAAACTCGGGATAACATTGCTAGAGCTTTTAATAACGATAGCTATTCTGGGAATTTTGGGTTCCGGTGTTATGATTATAATCGGCAGGAATTCACCAGCCAAAGCCCGTGATGCAATCCGTAAAGCCGATATTAAGAATATTGCCGGGGCAGTAAACGCTTACTACTTCAGCAACAATAATTCATTTCCTCCGCCAACAGCTGGAAATGTCTTTACTTCATCAGCAGGCGGTGAGTGGATACCCGGACTTACCAAAGAAATGAAAACAATACCTGTTGACCCAAAGCAGGCAGGAGTCTTTGTCTATCTGGCCGGTTTAATTAAGGCAATATTTTTAGAAACATTTCAGGATACCTCCATAGATATTGCGGCCCAAAGCGGATCCTTTCCTTATGTATGTCCCACATGCACTGCAACCTCGCTGGAAACGTCGTCTGTTACCAGTCACGATGTTAGCCTACCTAGTGGTATCGTCTCAGGCGATCTGCTGATCGTCAAGTTCACGACCAGCGGGGGTGATGGTAGTACGACAATTACCTGGCCACCAGGATGGACGCAGTTTTTCAACGTAGCCGTAGAGAACGGCACACGTGTAAGGTTGGCGGCTGCGTATCGACAGGCCGATGGTACAGAGGGCGCTACGATTATCGTCACAACTAGTCGTAGTGGAGATTCAGCCCATCACGCCTACCGTATCTCCGGCGCGGAAAATCCTGCGGTACAGCCACCGCAAGCATCAGCGGGCGCCACAGGCAACAGCAACAGCCCCGATCCAGATAGTCTGACGCCTACAGGTGGGGCGAAGGATTATCTCTGGCTAGCTATAAGCGGCCACGATGACGGGAATGATGGTTATATACTGCCCGCACCTACTACTAACTACACCAACCTACTCGCCAATGAGTCCAGTGGGGCTGCTGGTGTCAGCGCGGGTAGCGCACGACGGGAGCTCAACGCTGCCAGTCAAGATCCAGGCGCGTTTACTCTGGATGATACTAATACTCACTACTGGGTTGCTGCCACGATTGCCGTGTACCCTGCACCGCCACCGCCAACTGCAGACATTGACGCAAATACGGAAGATGGGCCGATTGAAGTTACTTCAGGTACCGATGTTACACTTTCATGGAGTTCTACAGACACAGGTTGTCTTGTTACGCCAGGGAATTGGTCAATAGGCGATACGCCCCAAATAGTAAATATCACTTCAGACGTAATTTATAATTTGGATTGCGACACTGCATCAGATTCTGTCACTATCAATATTTCAGCTGGAGGCGGTGGAGAAGGAGCCGCTATTTGTCCTTATCGGTATGAGACAACAACAGACAGACAGGATTTCATTTTATGGGGTTGTCTGGAATTGTTCTATGATGAACACGTTTTTAATATTAACAATCCCGGTGACCCCAATAACGCCCGAGCTCCATGTCCCAAAACAGCAAGCTGGAAGGCTCCAGCTTATCTAGAGACGCTTAAAGAGGCCGATTCTCGTTACAATTACAACTTCTGCATCGAATCGCGGTAAGATTTACTTTAAGTTAATACTGTAAAGGTTGGCAGGTGTGCCTTCTTGCTGGGTGAGTTTGGTCAGCAAAATTATGCGAAAGCCGGCAGGGTGGGCAAAGACAAAGCCATTTTCAAAGTTTCCGGTGAAGATTGCGGTCTTGTTTTTGCCGTCGGTTTCAACTACCGAAATCTGGTTTTTTTGGGCGACAACCAAATGCTGGGAGTCGGGATACCAGGAAATGCTTTCGAGGTCATCAAGTTGGGGCAAGTCGAAATCAATCGTCTGGTCTAAATCGTAAACATTCCAGCTGCCGTCCTGATGCAGGTAAAGAATTTTCTTTTCATCAGGCGAGAATATCAGGCCATCGGGGAAATAGTTGACAAGGCCGGCAGATGTAAACTGGCCGACATTTTTTTGCAGATCTGCTTCAGCTGTTGCAATTTTGACTTCGTCTGGCGCCAGAATGCTTAGATTCTGGGAACTAAGTTCAAGTTGATTTTTCCAGCTTGCTATGGTGGCGTTTAGAGAGGCGGTAATGTCACGAAGTTCCTGGCTAGTGTCGCGAGCATTGAGGATAATGTTAGCGGTTGCCTGCCCGTTTTCATCTTCAAACCGGGCGATGAATTCATCGGAGTTTGGATTCCAGATAAATTTAGCTTTTGAAAAGTCGAACTTCGCGGAGTTGGCGGCAAGCACGCGCGGATTTTGGCGAAAGGCAAAAGGGCTGTCGACCAGCGGCAGCATTAAAGCGCCTCCTAATTCACCCGGCACGCCGAAAACGATTTTGGAATTGTCCGGTGAAAGAGTCGGATTAAATGCTCCGCTTGAAGTTAAAGGTTTGATTTCAGGCGCCTGCGGGAAAAGAAGGGCATTTATTTGTGATACTAGATCCGCCCTGACAAAGACTTCTTTTTCCCAAGAGAAATAGCCTTCTTTCTGGATTTTGACTTTGTAGATGCCCGGATCTAAAAAACCAATAGTAGTGTCGGTCGCGCTCATCAGGCGATCATTCAGGTAGACTGAAGCGCCTTCGGGGGTAGAATTGGCAACTATCTGGCCGGTTCTGTCGATTCCGCGAGTTGTTAAGTTAGGTTTAAAACCGCGCGCCCAAAAAATTACCACAACGGCAATAATGAGCAAAACGACGGCGACAGTTACGCTAAATAATGTGCGGTATTTGCTTAAAGGTTCCATTAATATCGGATTTTAGCAGAGAGAAAATCAAAGCCGCAAGATCACAAAATTTTACTCAAAATTGGACAAAGGATTTTGATGTATAGATCTATCTTTATGATATATATTGAGACACTTAACTTGCAGTAGCGTGGTAGAATTTACGCAACTCGTGGAAAAAGCTCAAATCCTTCGGCAGTTTTTAATAGTTGTTTTAACCATTGTAAGCTATTTTTATGCTGGTCATTTCTTTAGTTTATCGGCAGAAACTGGTAACCTTGCGCCTAACCCATCTTTCGAGACAGGGGTAAGTGTTCCTGACGGTTGGGTTACTCTTACCCAAGGTTTCGGCTGTAACTACACAACAACTCCGCCAGCACTTACATATGATTGGGATAGTACTCAGGCTCACAGCGGTACGCGTTCGGTAGCTTTGAAGAACATATCGTGGCCTAACGGATATACTATTATTCCCGGTGGTTGGATATCTTCCGACTTTATCCCTGCGCTTCCGTATCCACAGGAATACGAAGTGTCTGTCTGGGTTGTAGGAACTAGTTCAAATGTTAATCTTCGACCGCTTCTCATTGTTTGTGAATATAATGAAGCTGGAAATATTCTTTGGGGAAATGCGTATTCCTCCACATATCTTCCGGGGACAAATTGGATCAGAATTTCTGTAAACCTGAGAGGACACGGCAGTTTATCGAAAATAAAGTTAGGTTTTGGTGTCAAATGCTCATCAAGTGCAGCTTGTTCCGGCTCACTTTGGTTCGATGACGTGAGTCTAGTAATGACTGGTAAAATTACCGCCCACAAATTTGAAGATCTTGACAGCAATGGGCAGCAAGACTTAGGTGAGCAGAATTTGTCAGGTTGGGGAATGACTTTGTTTCGTGGTAGTGGATGCAGCGGAGACGTTATAAGTTGGGGCAATACTGATGCCAGCGGCAATCGAACATTTGCTGGAAGATTTTCTTACTTGCCACTTGGGGAATATTCGGTTGCCGAAACCATGCAGGATGGTTGGGATAATACAACGCCTCTTTGTCAAAATGTCAGCTTGGTAGCCGGTCAAACTCCGCAAGTCAACTTTGGTAATGTCCAGAGTACAGGGCCAATTGTTCCATATTTTAGCCAGATAGATTCTTTGTGGGGGTCGCAAGAATATGATCATGCAAACTCGCTTAATCTTTGGTGTGGAAGCACTATCGCCCAGTGCGGCTGCGCTGTAACTTCAGCTGCGATGCTCTTGAAGTATTATGGAGTTGACAGAAGCCCAACCGGCGAGCCAACGACTCCTGCGACTCTGAATAATTGGTTGAAAGATCAGCCCGATGGATATCTAAATGGTGATACTAACTTTCAAGCAATTACTAGATATGCGGAAGATGCAAATAAAATTTTTGGGACTCCCAAAATAGACTACTTAGGGCGTATCAACCGTCAGGATTTTTCTATATTAAATGAGGATCTCAATTTAAATAGACCAGTAATTCTTCAGGAGCCTGGGCATTTTATCGTAGCTACAGGAATCCAAGAGTCTATTTACAAGATTAATGATCCCAGATCGATAACTAATACGACCTTACAGAGTTACAACAATAGCTTCCAAACAATGAGACGTTACTCATTAACTAATACAAATTTAAGTGCAATTTTAATATCAATACCAGCTTCAGGAAGTATTCTCTTAATTGATTCTCAGGGTAGAAAACTAGGTCAAGATCCTGCTACAGGTGAAGTTTTCAATCAAATTCAAAATGGGAATTACTATTTCCAAGAACCAATTACAGATGATGATACCATAGGAAATACGGCGATTCCGCCTGAAGGGAGTGGTAATTACTATATTGAGATTCTAGACTCGCAAGAAGATAGCTACACAATCCAAGTTGCAGGTGAAAATCTAAATGCATTTTTCTTTGGGTACGATCAGAATGGAGATGTTAGCGGTGGATCGTTCAATATAAATGGTGAAGAAGAATTTGAGTTAGGTTATTCTTCAGAACCAGGTTCGCAAATTGAAGTTACTCAAATTGTCGATATCGATATTAAACCAGGTAACGACACAAATTCTATCAATTTAAAAAGCAACGGTGTAGCGCCTGTAGCAATTTTAACAACACCTGGTTTTGATGCAACCCAAGTCGATGTATCAACCATAAAATTTGGATCTAGCCAAGCTACAGAAATTCATGGTAAGGGCCATGTTGAGGATGTTGATAAGGATGGAGATATAGATCTTGTCTTGCATTTCAGAACTCAAGAAACTGGAATTGAAAATACTGATGCTCAGGCTTGTCTAACTGGAACAACGTTAGATGGCAAATTAATTCAAGGTTGTGACTCGATAAAGGTTGTGAGCGGATAAAACTATTTAGTATGGAATAACTCTACTTTCAGTGGTGGATTACCCGTGCTTGTCGGAACACTATCTGGAACATATCTTCGTATAACTATATACTTGTTATCTTTCTTATACGAATTTGTACTACTGTAAACCCCTTCTGCGGTCACAAGAATATCCCAGTCATTATTTTGTAGGCTTTCATCATAAAAACCTATGACTTGCAAACTCATATCATCAGTGGTGTTTTCTGATTCAATTAAACACCCACTCATTTTTCTAGAACCCTCTTCTCCCAGCGGTATTTCGTATTCAGTAACTTGTGTTTTTTCCCAAGTTATTCCTTCATCGTATAAAGGTGGGATGTCACTGTTTCCTTTGATTAGTACCTCACAAGGATCGGATGCAGTATTAGTTGGGGGACTTGAAGCCACCTCAGTAGTTGCTGAAGGTGCTTTCGATACTTGAGTTGTTGGGCTCGGTTGGGGAACTTGTTTAGTTTGGAAGTTTTGATAAAGGAAAAGTCCGCTGACACCAAAAACTAAAACTACCAGCGGTACGATTAACAATTTCCACATCAAATTTAATATAACATACACTTATCGTTCCTAAAACCTGATAACTTTTCCTCAAGCCAAGTGTTAATATTATCTATTCCGATCCCGTTTCGGCTAGGCATGGTAAGTTAGATTTTACCTATTGACGATCCCGTTTCGAAAGGGTATTTTACTGTTATGAGAAAAACTCCACTTGTTAAAGGAAGTTTTTACCATATTTTTAATAGGGGCGTTAATAAAGGTGACGTCTTCTTTAGTGAAGCAGATTATAAGCGATTTTTAGATGCGGCACTGCACTACAAAGAAAATAACAGTAAGTTTAGTCTAAGAGACAAAAATTCTTCTCCAACAATTTCCGATCCCGTTTCGAAAAAGCAGGGAGAAGCAAAAGTTCAAGTATTAGCTTATTGCTTGATGTCGAACCATTTTCACTTTCTGGTTAAACAATTGACAGATTCGGGGATAACCGAGTATTTTCGGCGACTTGCAAACGGGTATTCCCATTACATAAACATTAAATACAAAAGAGTGGGACCCTTATTTCAAGGAAGATTTAAAAGTGTTTTTGTTGAAACGGATGAACAATTGATTCATCTCTCGCGCTATATTCACTTAAACCCAGTAGTCTCGCATTCGGTGAGTGATCCTATGCTTTACCGATGGAGTTCGTATAGGGCTTATTTAGTAGAGGGGATTGATAGTTTAACTGACAGTGTTGAACAAATTTTAGGACATTTTAAATCGAGGAAAGATTATGGGCAATTTGTCCTAGACCAAGTTGATTATGGAAATGAACTCGAGAAGATTAAGCACTTGGCTTTAGAAAATTGAGATGTCTTGCGATATTACTAGATATTACGAAACGGGATCGGTTGTGCGTGGGTATCAGTAATTCAAAGCTGGACGAAACGGGATCGGTCGGGAGATTTTTCCGCTGAAAATTGCTTCGTGGGTATATAATATAGGTGTTCTAAATAGGTGTCCAATTCTGCCCATTGTTTGTGAGGTAGAGACAATGGAGCGAGAAATTTTCAGCCTTAGGGCAAACCTAGAATCGACCTCTAAAAAATCCCCTGACAGGAGACTGTTATCTGACAAGCAATTAGCTATAGGTCTTTCTGCTGCTATAGCTATAGGTTTGGCATGGAGGAATCATCAGGCAAATCTTCAAAGAATTGCCGAAAGCGAACGGCCTACTGTATTAAAAACACGCAGAAAAAGGCCTGAATTAGCCAATACGCTGGCCCTTTTAACACTTTCTCTCGGAGCATCGTTATTATCGGCGGGCGATTCATCGGCACAACATGTAATAGAAAATAATCCAAGGGTAGTAGATACCGATAGATCAAATCCAAATGAAATTGAAATTGCAAATGCGGTGACTTTAGAAATGCCTTCTAAACTGGATTTTGCCTCTATAGCAACTCCCGTTCAGCAGTCAGCGGTTGAGCCTTTTACACCAACCATGCAGCCTATTGGAATTCCAAGTCTGGTTGTAACAGAAGCCATAGAAGCTAAGGTCAACTCTGAGCCGATCAAGGTTGAAATGCACTCTTGCCCAACTGGCTGGCCTCTGGAAAGTGGGGAAATCTCCCAAGGTCCATTGGGTGGTACATCGCACTATCGCTTATATCCTAGCGAGCGGGCTATTGATATCGCAGCCGATACCGGATCGGCGGTGTTTGCAACTTTTGACGG
>CAYMIE010000003.1:8146-33847 GCA_964390405.1 uncultured Gammaproteobacteria bacterium
CTGGTAACTGGTTGCTTGACACTTTTTCACCTATAACTTAATCTGAAATTAGAGGAAATTTTTCCTTCAAGCACGATATGCCTGCTCCAACTCCCACAAGTGGGAACACTCAAGGCGAACAAGCTGCCGCAAGTTCGCCAAATTCTGCACCCTCAGTCTTCAACAAAATCCCGATTCTTAACAGCCAAAGCAGGTCGTTTTTCCTGTTTTTGGTTTGTGGTGCTGCGATTATCGGGCTGGTTGTTGTTTTCTTCTTGCTAAAGGGAAGTTTTGAGCCTTCCGAGAAAAAAATAGATCCTAATTCGCCGGCGGCAACGGTAAACGGGGAAGTGATTACTCTCGGCGAATATCAGGAATTACTAGATTGGCAAAGAAATTTCTACGAAAATGTTTACTTAAAACAAGAAGGGGCAACTCTGCCCGAAGGTTTTTTAGAAACCCTCGACGAATTTATATTAGAGCAAATGATTACTGATGAGCTTCTGGACCAGTTTGCCAAAAGCAAAGGAATTGATGTAACAGAAGAATGGATTCGGGGAGAACTTGAAGAAAATGTGGTAAAGCCTCAATTTAACGGGGACTGGACGGTTTATGAAAAAGATTTAGTTGAAAAGCACAACGGTTCTCTGGAAATGGTTTATCGAAGTGTTAAACGCGATATTGTGAGTAGAAATATTATAAAAAGTGAAAATATTGTCCAAGGAGACTTTGATCAGTGGGTGGACGATTTGAAAAAACGTTCACAAATTGAATACAAATTAAAAAATGACTTAGATGAAACTAGTAGTTAGAATTTGCTTGCCTCTGTTCGTATTAGCGGTATTCGGCGGACTTTTTCTTTTTGCTGCTCCTTCCGATACCTTTGCTCGAGATCCGATTTCAGGCTGTGCAAGCTTTGGAGATGTTACTAATGACGGGGTGATTACCAGTGCTGACAGCTCGTATATTCTTAGCAATCTTCTGGGTCAAAGTCCCGGAGGGGGCTTAGCTTCAATTAGGGCTGATGTGGATGATGATGATGCAATAACTTCCGTTGATGCACAGTGGGTTTTGAATTATGCAAATTTTACGCCTGGTTGGGATCCTTTTCCTGTCTGCAATGGTAAAAAACTTAATGCCCCCCAGTGTAGCCCAAGCGGAGACGTTTATGCGATAGGTCAAGATTTAAATAAAATCTCAGCTTTTGACCCGCTCTACGTTTTAGAAGATGAAGCTCACTTAGGGACACCTTTAACTTGGCAACAAAGGGAACAGGGGGATGTTCTCAATCACGGATCACCTGTTCATATACCAAGCAACCCAACATATGATCGTGACCTAGATGCACTTAATTCGGCCGACGCATTGAAGATTTTTCAGTATAAAGCCGGTTTACTCTCTCCCGCCCAATTTTATTATTGTCCATTTATAGAAGTGTACAGTACAGGTGCCAGTAATGTGATTATTACTGGTTCAAGGCCAAATACTGGTGGAACAACGTATTATAAAACTCCTCCTACTGCATGGACTTATCTGGATACTACAATATCCACCACTTTAACAGCTCCGGTTATTTCCGGTTTCAATTTTGTTTCGTGGACTGGGGAATGTGCATTTGTCGATAATGCTGCTAGGAGATGTGATGTTAGCTTGGTCAATGATGTCTATCCGCGAACTTTTGATAACCCTGATCCGATACAAGCGCGCACAGTCACTGCCAATTATGTGGTGGCACCAGTTGGCCAGCCGGATTATGTGCCGCGCAACCTTTCTGGTCCAGCGTCGGTTTGTGTTAACCAGCCGGCGACCTATACTTTCGAAACATATAACCAAGGAAGTGGTGCCGCAACGACCAGTTCAGACACTCTAGTTTGGGCTAATCCGCAATACCGATTTGACCCCGTCGGGCCACTGGCGGCCGGTGCCAGCGTCTTCCACAGTTTCACTACCAGCTGGAGTACCGTTTCCGGAAGATGGGTGGTGGGACAGGTAGACTACAACAGCACTGTTCCCGAATCAGACGAAAACAACAACCAGGCAAGTATGATGGTAAGTGTTGAGGACTGTGTTCCACCTCCACCCCTTTGCACCGTCACCCCCGGCACCAACTTTCTCCGGGGATGCTACTACGACACTCCTGCTGTGGCTGATCCCAACCTAATTGAATTCCTCGATCCGAGCGTTCCAACTCCTGATGGACCAACACTCTCCTCTCCGGTTCAGGATTCAGTCGTAGCGCTCGATCTCAACGCCCCAGTCCCATCCCAAGATCCTCCGGGCCCTAACTGGTTCTCGGGGAGACTGGAAGGCGACTTTACCTTCAAAGCCGGCACCTACACCTTCTATCTGGGATCAGACGACGGGGGACGGCTGTACATTGACGGTACACTTCAAGAACCTAATAGATGGTATTTCACGGGATGGGACGAAACTTCCTACGAAGTTACCTTCACTTCCCAAGCGTCCCGCCGTATCAAAGTGGAGTACTTTCAGGGAGATGGAGAAAGACGGTGGAGTTTGTACTGGACGTATGCGCCGCCTGTAGCTCCTCCGGACCTTGATGATTTGACTCCGCGCGTATATCACACATCCGGGCCGTATGTTAATCAGACCGTAAGTTCGACCAGACCCGCGGATCCAAGGGAGCCGCTTCGTGGTCAAATTAGGTTCTATGAGAACACAAACAAACCGCCTTTCCAGTTCAATGCCCACTGGTGGGCCAATACAGGCGCCATTGCCGAAGGTTCATGTGATACGAGTGGAACCAGAGAGAGCGGAATCTGGACTAATGGTTGGAATACAACGACTTATGATGTTTACTTTGATGCGCCGGGAAGTCCGGGTACATATGAGTTTTGGGAATACCTGGATGCGGATTGCAATATTGCTGAGGTAAGTGAAGTCAATAATGCTGAAGGGGTAGCTTATCAGGTAGCTGCTGCCTCCTGTACCGTAGCCCCCGGTACCAACTTCCTTAGGGGATGCTACTTTGATACTCCTGCTGTGGCTGATCCCAACCTAATTGAATTCCTCGATCCGAGCGTTCCAACTCCTGATGGACCAACACTCTCCTCTCCGGTTCAGGATTCAGTCGTAGCGCTCGATCTCAACGCCCCAGTCCCATCCCAAGATCCTCCGGGCCCTAACTGGTTCTCGGGGAGACTGGAAGGCGACTTTACCTTCAAAGCCGGCACCTACACCTTCTATCTGGGATCAGACGACGGGGGACGGCTGTACATTGACGGTACACTTCAAGAACCTAATAGATGGTATTTCACGGGATGGGACGAAACTTCCTACGAAGTTACCTTCACTTCCCAAGCGTCCCGCCGTATCAAAGTGGAGTACTTTCAGGGAGATGGAGAAAGACGGTGGAGTTTGTACTGGACGTATGTGCCGCCGTCCCTTCCGGATCTTAACGCTCAGTTCCCGCGCGTATATCACCGTTTTGGCACTTGGGCAGGATTAGCCGTTTCTTCAACCTATCCGGCAACTACAAATGAACAGCTACGAGGGGAAATCAGGTTCACGGAATCTACAGATAAGCCGCAATTTTCGTTCAACGCCCGTTGGTGGAGTAATATTGGCATTGTTACCTCAGGCACATGTTTCACTACAGGAGGTAGTCTGGCGTCGGGTATCTTGACGAATGGCAATAGTGGTGTAACTGTTTACGGAGATGAACCAGCGGAGGAAATAAATATGCACTTCGATGCGCCTGCAACTGCCGGCACCTACAACTTCTATGAATATTTGGATGCCGACGGATCGGCTCCGGCTTGTGCTATTGCCGAGGTGAGTGAAGATAATAATGTTGAGAAAACAGTCTTTGCTTATGACGTAGTTGAGCCAGTAGCACTGAATTTGACAGTAACCAGATTTGAATTGTTTAAAACTGATTGTACAACACCGCTTGGATCTCCGCTAATTGGTGAAGATGTATGTTTTGTTGCTGATGTAAAAAACACCAGTGGAAATAATATAACTACTCCCTTTACAATTGCGTTCTGGATCGACCACAGTGATCCGGGTTGCGGTGACGATGATTATGATGCGTTAACAAATGTTCTATCACTAGGTGCCGGTGCCACTAAAAGCTGGTCTGGCATAAGAACTGTGCCACCGCCAACAGGGGCAAAATTTGCCAAGCTTTTTGCGGATCAAGGTTGTGTTGTTGCGGAAAGTGACGAAGCCGACAATATCGGTCGATGGCCTTATTTCGTAGGTACTAACAACTGGCTGCAGGCAGTCGGCGGTGATGTGGGAGCGGTTGGCAGAATCGATATGTCTAATCCACCAGCTTCGCCAAAGCAAACTGATTACCTTCTAATTGGGCGTGATATCGGTGATGCCTCCAGCGATCGCTGGAAGGTTAATAATTACATTCAACCGCTGGTGCCAACCGGAGGAGTTTACGACTACTTCAACAACCGGTTTGGGGCAAAGGCAAGGGCAAATGCCGCTATTAATTGCGCAAGCGATACTATCGTGGAGGGGTTTAACTATTGCGGGAATGGCGACGTGACGCTGTCGTCCCTGGCAGTTTCGGGAAATGGCAGTCACGTTATATTTGTAGATGGAAACTTGGTGATTGCCGGAAACATCGATATAGGCTCGGCTTCAGTAGTATTCGTAGTGAAAAATAATATAGTGGTATGGGGTGGTAATATTATTGACGGAGTATATATAGCTGGTGCACAGTTCCTAGATTGTTTCTTACAATCATGTTCTGCAGCTAGCCCTTTAACTGTTAAGGGTGCAGTTTATGCCAACAGCATGTTTGTTTCTAAAAGCAGAGCTTTAGCTTCTGGCGGCGGGCCTTCGCTGATTGTTAATTTTGAGCCTAAGTATCTTGTAGAAATGAACGATTTATTGGGAAGTCCCTCGATTGTCTGGAGGGAAGTTGCGCCCTGAAGCGAAGCTTTACGGAAATTCTAATTTCTAAATTCTAAATTCTAAGTTTAGAACAATTAGCGATTAACGATTAGCGATTGACAACAGGCATTTGACGATGAGTTAATTAATTCAGATGGCAGAAAATAAAGATAATACACAAACAAGTAGCTCGACATTGCCGCCTTTGAGTGCAGTTGTCAAGAGCCCAATTGCGCAGGTTGGGAGTGCTATGAAAGGTTCGTTCCAGCTTGACGAGAAAGATAAAAAGAAACTGCCTCATAGTTGGGTGCGACTTGCCTTAATTCTCATACCTATTTTTCTTTTAATTACTTTAGCGGTTATTCTGTTTGCCTTGAATAAAAAGCCGTCGGATATATCGACTACTAATGAACAAGTACAAAAACAGCCGGATACACCGGCAGAATTCTATGCCAAGGCCAGCCCGTTCTTGCTGATTGCCGACAATGCCGACAAAGGGACTTTGCAGGCTTATTTTGCCGGCAAATCCGACAAATGGCAGGATAAATTAATAGACAAAGTGCCAGCCGACGCTGCTGTAGCTCTTGCGGAGTACCAAAATGCCGATGAGGAAGACAAATTGGTCTTGGCTCGAGAACTTTATAAAACCGTATCAAATCCGGGAGCTAATGATACTGACCCCGAATGGGTGGCATTTCACACGGATTTTAAGCAAAAACTGGAAGCAGAAGTCGGACAGCCGCTCTTTTAAGCTGTATTCTGTATTCTGTATTTTGTATTCTGAAACCTAAAACCTGTATTCTGTAACCTAATTCTGATCCACTAAAGTAATATTGAGGTAAGTAAATTTAGACTGCCCCTTGAAGTGATTTTGACTTAAGTTTACAATTGCCCCCGTGCGGATTCCATTGTTTTCTTCCAAAAGGTTAGGCATAGATTTAGGAACTTCCAATTCTTTAGTTTGGGCAAGTGGGCGCGGGATTGTGCTTGCCGAGCCCAGTGTCGTGGCTGTCGATGAAGTTTCCGGTGCGGTTGTAGCCGTGGGCAGGCGGGCGGCCGAGATGCTTGGTAAAACCGCAGTTGATCTGGTTGCCAAGAAACCTCTAAAAGAAGGCGTTATAGCCGATTACGTAGCTTCAGAAGCTATGCTTAAATATTTCTTGGAGAGGTCTCTTGGCTATTCGCGATTTTCCGGTCCGGAAGTGATGATTTGTGTCCCGTACGGGATCACACAGGTTGAAAGAAGGGCCGTACTTGAAGCAACACTCTCGGCCGGTGCAAAAACAGCTTATTTAATAGATCAACCGTTGGCAGCAGCAATCGGGGCGAGGTTGCCAATTGAAGCTGCTTCGGGTTCAATGATATTGGATATGGGTGGAGGACAGGTGGGTTCGGCCGTAATTTCCTTAGGCGGAATTGTAGCTGCTTCCGGAGCAAGGGCGGGAGGAGATAGGATAAATGAAGAGATCATTACCTACGTTAGGCGAATTCATAATTTAATTATCGGCGAAAGAATGGCTGAGGATATCAAGTTAAGTATAGGTTCGGCTCTCAAAGTGAGTCCAGTGAAAAAATTCGAGGTTCGAGGCCGCGATGCCATTTCCGGTATGCCAAAGTCGATTACAATAGACTCTAATGAAGTTACCGAAGCTATTGTGCCTGCTCTGGTGATGATTGTTAATTGCGTCAAGAATGTTTTGGAGCAAACTCCGCCGGAGCTGGCATCAGATATCATAGACAAAGGTTTAGTGCTAACCGGAGGCACGGCTCAGCTTCGGGGAGTAGACAGGTATATTAGCAATCAAATTGGTGTGAGCGCTCACATTTGGGAAGATCCGATGCATGCTGTGGTTTACGGCACCGGTGTAGCCTTGGAAAACATTGATATCTGGAAAAAGTGGGTGCATGTGAGATAGGGTAGGTTTTAGGTAACAGGTAGCAGGTAGCAGGTATTTTAACTCCTAATTCCTAAAATCTGAACCCTGAATCCTAAACCCTGAAACCTAAAGACTGAAACCTGAATAATTCGCGTTTTCATAGGCAATTATTGGCTTAGAATGATATTTTGATCTAGTTTGCGCCTATTTAGGTAATTAGCAAGTGCAGTGAAAAGAAATTGCCTGATTTTCAACGCTTGTTGAATTGGCAAAATAGAGAGCCGGGTTGCTAACATTTTGGTCAGGTAAAAAGGGTTGATTTAGCAGGATAAACGGCCTCAAAAATATTTTCGTGCCTATGATTTTGGCAAAAGGTAACTATGTAAGTAAGTAGGTTCGAGTTTTATATCAAACTATAACTTTGTATAACAAGTTAATATCAGGCGAGAATTTGATAATTACGGGTTGTTGGGTTTATTTTCAAATTAGATTGACGATTTTTTGCATGAAACAAAAATTCTCAGGCAAATTAGTTTAAAATATAGTAAGGCTTATTTTTTAGGGCAATTTTGAATATGGCTAGACGCTCATTGGCCTTTAAAAGGCACAAAATCAATGTTCTTGGGGTAAGTGTTGACGATATATCCTTTGAAGGGGCGGTTTCGGAGATTTTAAAGTTAGCCCGTAGTAATGTTAGGCGTAAAAGGGGTAAATATGTAGTAACGGTTAACAGCGAATTCGTGATGTTGGCAAGACGCAACCCCAAATTCTTGAAAATTCTCAATAATGCCGATCTTGCTCTGCCGGATGGCCAGTGGGTGGTTAATTCGAAGCTAATTCTAGGTGGTAAGGAGCAGGATAGGGTTACAGGCGTAGACATGCTTGAAAAGCTATGCAAAGTGGCAGCGAAAAAGGCTATTAGAATAGGCTTTTTGGGTGGTTTTAGTGGTGTAGCAGATGAAGTTGCCAAGCGCCAGAAAAAGGCTAATGTAGGCTTGAAAGTGGTATTTTCAGGGAGCGGAGACCCTTCTATAGGTCATGATTTGAGGCTAAAAGAGTCATTTGATAAAATTGGCAGGATAGATATATTGTTTGTAGCATATGGTATGGGTCAGCAGGAATTTTGGATTGAGCGAATGCGCGATAAACTTAATGTAGGCGTGCTCATAGGTGTGGGTGGTGCCTTTGACTTTATAGCTGATGTTAAGAGAAGAGCGCCTAAATACGTTCAAAGTTTGGGATTCGAGTGGTTATGGCGATTATTGTTAGAACCTATAAGAATTTGGCGTATGAGGGTTTTGCCGCTGTTTTTGTTGTTGATGACGGGTGAGGTGCTAAGAAAAAAGTTGAAATTTTAAATTTTCGGTATTTTTGGCGATTATTAGAAAATTTTTAAAAAATCACAAAAAAACTTTTTTTCAAAATTTCCGTAATTTTTTTGTCAATAATTTTTAACAAAAATTTCGAAAATTAAACACAATAATAATTTATATAAGTTAAAAAATTATTTTTCTCGTATTGTAAAAACTATAGGGAATCAGGTATTTAATATTTGGAATTAGCTATGGTTACACTTATTTTTTAGTAAATTTGCCCCAGTAATAAATTTACTCAATATTGTTTTTTGAACTTCATTCGAGTTCATTCAAAACTATCCGCTAGTAATTTTGTAATTGATTCACTTTGATATAGTTTTAAGGCAATTGACCATAGAGAAATTATTGAGCCGTGATCTATGCTAAACTATTCTTGTGGCTAAATACGTTCCGGACATAACTACCAACAGATGGGTGATATATGCTGAAAGCCGTTCAAAGCGGCCAAAGGATGCAAAACTTGCTCCAAATGTAAATAAAATCTGTGTTTTTTGCCCGGGATTTGAGCGGATACCCGGAGAGGAAGTTTACAGGATCGGCGAAGGTAATGCATACGAGCGAGGCTGGAAGGTGAGAGTAATCAAAAATAAGTTTCCGATAACAGATTTCCATGAAGTGATTATTCACTCTCCCGACGACCTAATTGATATTGATAAATTACCTCTTGAGCAGGTGAAGCTGATTCTCACTGCCTACCGCGAGCGGTTTAATGCCAACCGCGCCAATGGCCATGTAATTATTTTCAATAATGTAGGGCAGGTTGCCGGAGCTACTATTCGCCATCCCCATTCACAGCTTGTAGTTGTACCTAAGCAAATAACACTGGACACACTGCCTCTGGAGCCGATTATTAACAAGGTTAGCGAAAATGACGACTTCACGGTTTTTTGCCCTGATTTTTCCCAATGGCCGTTTGAAGTCTGGATAGCACCTAAAAAGAGGGGCAGTGATTTTGGTGAAATTGAAGATGGGGCTTTATCTAAACTGGCAATTACACTTCAAGATACGCTGAGAAGGTTAATTAAGCACCTGAGCGGCGGTTCACACCTGCATCCGGGAGTGCCGGCGGTTTCATTCAAGGATGAGCCCGCTTATAATTATTATCTTCATTACGGCAAGGAATGGTACATTAGAATAATTCCCAGACTGGTGCATAGAGCCGGATTTGAACTTGGAACGGGCTTATCAGTAAATACAGTTGATCCGGTTGATGCAGCAGAGACATTGAAGCAGGAGAGGGTTGACGAGAATTTCTAATTTAATAGGTGAGTTTTATATCAGCAGTTCGCCTTGGCACCCTTCGTCGAGTAAGACTCGACTTTGGTCATGCCAAAGGCGCTCTTCTGATATAATTTTTGCTCACGCTCAAAAATTATGAAAGTCAACGAAGCAATTTTTAGAGATTACGATATTCGTGGAATTGTCGGCGAGGATGTGTCCAGTGAGTTCAGTATGCACTTGGGGAAAGCTTTCGGTACATATTTGGTACAAAAAGGCGTTACAGTGGCTTTGGTAGGCTACGATGCGCGGGAAAGTAGCCCTTCATATTATGCGCAGTGTATCGAGGGATTGGTTTCAACCGGCGTCAACGTTATTAGAATCGGCATGGTTACCTCGCCAATGATGTATTGGGCGAGAAAGTTCTACAAAATTGATGGGGGTTTAATTATCACTGCCAGTCATAACCCTCCTGAATTCAATGGATTCAAGCCGGCTTCCGGCGGAGGGGCGCTCTTTGGCGAAGAGATCCAGAAGTTAAAGCGGTTGATGATGGCTGAGGAGTATGCAACCGGCAGTGGGAAAGTTGAAGACAGAGATATATATGAAGATTACTATGGTGATATCCAGAAAAGAGTTCGAATTTCGCGGCCGCTTTCGGTAATAGTCGATTGCGGCAACTCGACAGCCGGGCCTTTTGCGCCGACAATTCTTGAAAGGCTTGGGGTAACGGTCGAAAGACTCTACTGCGATATTGACCCCAAGTTTCCGAATCATCCGCCGGATCCGGTTGACGAGCGGGCATATCCCGATATTCAAAAAATGATTCGGGAAGTAAAACCCCCGGGCAGGTACCAGCTAGGGCTTTTGTTTGACGGAGATGCGGACAGGCTGGGAGCCGTTGATGAAGAAGGTACGATTGTTCGGGGAGACCAGATAACGGCTTTGTGCGCGCGCCACATTTTAAATAAAAAGCCCAGTGCCAAAATTCTTTTTGAGCTGCAGTGCAGCAAAAGCGCGACAGATGATGTAGAGGGTCATGGGGGTGAAGTTATTTTGACGCGCGTCGGGCACTCTTATATTGAAGAAGCACTGAGGCAGGAAAAAGGTGAGCTTGCCGGGGAAACTTCCGGACATATATTTTTTGAAGACAATTGGTATGGTTTTGACGATGCGATTTATGCTGCTTGCAGGCTGCTTGAGTATGTTGCCGAAAGCGGACAAACTTTAAAAGCCCTGGTCGAATCGCTGCCTAAATATTATTCGACTCCGCAGACAAGGGTTTATGCGCCGGATCACAGGAAATTCGAGATTGTTGAGGAACTTAAGACTTATTTTAAATCCAAGAAGTATGAAATGCTGACGATTGACGGAGTCAGGCTTGAGTTTGCAGACGGATGGGCGGTAGTGCGGGCGAGTAACACCCAACCGGCTTTAACTATGAGGGCGGAAGCTACGACAGAAGATAAACTGGCAGCCATAAAATTTATTATTGAGGACGCACTGTATAAGTATAAGAAGGAGGGAGTAAGGATTGAGTGGGGGAAGGTTTAGCCCGCCAAGCGGGCTAGTTTTGAGTTGTGAGATCATAGATCATAGTAATTCAAAAAACTATGAACTATGAACTAAGTCCTCAGCACTATGAGGTTTACCTCATCTGGAATTGAGTATTTTTAGTACTTGATTATGCAAAAGTTTGTTAGTCCAGATTCCGTTTCCTGATGTGAGCAAATTTTTTCCAGAAAAGTCTGAAAATTTACCACCCGCTTCTTCTACAATTATTTTTGGTGCTGCGAAATCGTGAAACCCTCCACCCGCCTCCAGAACCGCATCGATCTTTCCTTCTAGTAAGAGTTTGAGGCCAAAATTACCGTAATTTCGAGATGATCTTACAATTATTGCAAGATTCAATAGTTGATTTTTTTTACCAATACTTACAAATCTTTTGATCTGTCCATGAGAAATATATGCCTCCTCGAGTTTTTTTGTTTTAGAAACATGAACTTTTTGATCATTTAAGAAAGTGCCATTCCCTTTTTGGCTAGTTATCATGTCACCTAAAATTGGCAGGAAGATAACACCCATTATGGGTTTGTTATTTTTTAATACTGCTATGTAATTTGCCCAGAAAGGTATTCTACGGATGAAGTCGCGCGTTCCATCTATTGGATCAATGACCCACTGGTAGTCGGCTTTAGGATTGACTGGTGGAAGTTCTTCGCCGATGATGCCGTGATCGGGGAATTTCCGGTTGATTATGCGACGGATGAGCTTTTCGGTTTCAAGGTCGGCTATGGTGACGGGGGATTTGTCTGCCTTATAGGAAACTTTGGGTTGACTCTTAAAATATTTTAGTGCCAGCTCACCGGCTTGTTTTGCAGCATCAATGGCAACATCCAGCATGTTGCCAGTATATCATCTTAATTTAGTTAGAGTTGAATTCAAATTTCACTTGTGCTACATTTCTCAGAATGAAAGAGGTAGCAAATAGTTATTCTGTTGATTGCTGGGGAGCAGATGCAAGCTCAAAAGAGTCTGTGCAGGCATCTTTGACTGTATATGAAGATGGTTCCCGCCAGATTGGCTGTCCATTTATTAACCTATCAGGCCAATGTCAAGCACCATCAGAAACTCAGAGTGACTTTAGAAACAATATCGAAAAGCAAATCGGTTCGAGTTGTGTTCATCTTTTCCCTGTAAATTCGTTAGAAGCTAGTTAGAAAATTATTGACTGGCGGATTGTTCGGTTGGCTTGGCAGCGCCGAGTAGCCACAGAACCGCTTCTTTCTTATAGCGCCTATCTCCGCGGGAATTGATGCGGATTGCGGGCAGTTTGCCACGCTTACCCCATCTTTTAACAGTTAGTGGGGCAACGCGCAAGATTTTGGCAACTTCTTTGACGGTCAGCAGATCTGGCCAGTCGTCACCTAGTGACATGTGAACCTCCGGTTAGTTTGATAGTAATTTTCTAGTTCGAAGTCTAACATTCTAGAGATTGAGGAAATCATTTTCGGACTTGAATATATCACTGAGGTTTGAGGTGGTCAAGAGGGGAAAACAGACTATATGGCTTGTTTTAAATATTCAGGGGAGATAAAATTTATCACCAAGTATGAGTTCAAAAGCAGAAAGAGAAAGAGAAGAAGTAATTGCCAGTGGATCTCCGCTAGCTAAACATTCGCTTAATCAGGAGGCCCTAAAAAGGTCCCTTCAGGGTGAAAGGCGACTCGGCATATTTCCTGCGAGGGTTGAGAGTCAGATTACTAAGCTTCTGAATGAATTAGGTTCAGACGAAGTTTTTAGTGATTTTTTCAAAAGAGCTCAAGTTTTTAGTGAGAAAGGGTTAGTTATTCCTATAAGAGTCGGGCAGTTATCACTAAAGGTTTCGTCACTTGTTAATCAGTGGTTAAAAGAAGATATAGAAGGATTTGTTGAACATTCTCAGGATTTTCCGCATTTTAAGTTTTTACAAGGTTCTCAGTTTGATTTTTTAATTCCACAACAGTTGATGGTGTTAAATTATCTGAGAGATACGGGTCAATTACCGCCTCATCCTAAGACAATCAGGTATGTCCAAAAGTCGGCGAAAGTTTTTGCGTACAATTATGGCGGGTTTAATTTTACCGAAAGTGAGCAGTTGACAGCACTTTCTGCAATGATAGTTTTTGGAAATATTGCACGTTATATAGGCCGGGAGATTGCTAAAAATCGGATAAGTGAATTGCATGCCAGAAGAATGGTCGTAGTTTTTGGTGAGACCACTAATCGTTATTTGCAAGGCTTAAAACCTAAAAAGAAAAGGCACTAAGTACTTTTTCTGTTTTTGCTTTTTTATCTTGAAAGTCATATAATCTGCCCGCTTTAGAAAATTAACTGCCGCTATTAAATCTAGTATGAGTCAAGAGCGGCTAGGTGGGAATTATTCTGCAGGTGAGCATCAATCATCCTCTGAAATTTTAGGGGATGAGAATATTTTGGTTTTAAATTCCTCAAAATCTACTAGACTTTCGAAATTATTAAATAACAGAGTTGCAATGCCGGTTGCGGCTGCACTTGTTGCAATTTCTGCGGTTGCTAACGTAGGTGGTAGCGGCAATAGAATGGGTGATGTAAATTGCGATGAGTATGTTGATAGTATTGATGCTTCTTTAGTTCTGCAGGAAAGTGCAAGGCTTGTTAAGAATCTTGCTTGCCAAGAGTCTGGAGACGTTAACGGAGATGATATGCTTAATGCCATTGATGCGGCTTTGATCTTGCAAAAAGATGCCGAATTAATTGATGAATTTCCTGTTGAAAAAGAACCCACAGCAACTAGAATAACAACCAGAACTCCAACTCGTACTCCAACGCGTACTCCAACTAACACTCCAACTGAAACTTCGACAAGAACACCAACCAATACATCAACCCGAACTCCAACACCAACGCTGACTTATACGTCAACACCAACGCGTACCCCGACAGCCACACGTACGCCAACGTCAACTTTTACAGAAACCAGAACCCCAACAGAAACTCCAACCAGAACACCAACTCGTACACCAACTCTAACCCGAACTCCAACTAATACACCGACGCCCAAGCCGCCACTTGATATTTGTAATTCGGGAAGATTTATTAACCCTGTTGAAGGGCAACGAATTCCGACGAGTGTAGACGTTGAAGTTCAACTTGCCCATAATGAAAATTGGGATTTAGGATGTCGAAATTCAATAAATGAATTTATAGATGCGGATGTTGTTTTAATTGATACATATGGGAATAGATTTGTGTGGGACTTGTATTGTGGAGAATATTATCCATATTATGCTTATGATCAATCAACTTGTATAAGAGAAGATGTACTTCTCATTGATTTTTCTGGGGCACAGTGGGGAATGGAGCTTCAAATTTATGGAGACATTGTTGAAGAAATAGGTGTCAAGATTGAATAATTTATGAACGAACGATTTAGTCCAAATAAATTTGAAAGACTGGCGCAGGGGTCAGACGCAAGGGATGCGCAGGCTAGAGAGATCCATGGAGCTTATCGTGATTCTCTTGGAGATGAACAACCTGTTGTAGGTTATAAAGATTCCAAGTTTGTATCATTATTTATGGGTAGAGGAAGATTTGTTGTACCTGTTGCTATCCCCCTTTTAATTATTGCTTCCCTAACTTCTGCTTGCGGTGATGATAAAAGCAAAGTATCAGAACCTAGAGCTCAAGAGAAACAACTGCCGCAAGAAACAAAAGTCTTACAGCCAGAAAGTTTTTCTGACAATCTTCCAACGACTCTAAAAGAGGTATGTAAACTTTATGTTTCTTCAGCTAATTTGGGGCCCCAAGAAGGGGAAGTGGAACGTAGATTGGGTAATACAATGATAGGTGTTTATTTGGATGCGAATTCAGATGATCCCGACGCAAGGGCATTATATTTATCCGGCCTTGGTTTTCTGCTGAGCCTTGAAACCTACGATGATATGGAGCTAGTCTATTCCGCGTTCAATTTAGCGGTCGACAGGGGACTTCCAGAGCCACAGGAAGAATTAGCAATTGGTGTAGTTGAATCTATTAGCAGATTAACAGAAGAAGCTGATATAGATAATGAAGCAGCGATTTTAGTAAATAGAGTGTTTGATATAGTTGATGACCTTGATGCATATGTTTGCCCAGAGGGTATTGATTAATTATTTTAGGGGAGAGGATTGGTATGTTTTTAGAACGCGCTTATGGTCCGAATATTTTTAGTCGTTTAGTGCAAGGTTCAGAAACAAGACTTGCACAAATTGAAGCGGCACGGCAGACTCGAATTGGTAGTAATGTCGAGCCTAGACATAGTAGATCAAAAGAGAAAACTGGTACATTGGCAGCAGCAACTTTATTTTTAGTTCTACTTGCTGCTTGTGCAAGGGCAGATGCTCAGAATGGACAAATTATTGGTGATACTAATTGTAATGGTGATGTTAACAGTATCGATGCAGCATTAGTTTTACAAAGGACTGCAGGGTTAGTTGATGCGCTTCTTTGTGAAGAAGCCGGAGATGTCAATGGCGATAGATTATTGAATGCCGTTGATGCTGCGCTGATACTTCAAGAAGATGCAGGTCTTATCAGTAGATTTCCGAGAGAAAAAGAATTAACTGCGACTAATACGCCTACAAGGACAGCAATTCGAATTCCAACACGAACTTCAACTAACATACTTACTGAAACTCCGATCCAAACACCAACGAAGACTCCAATGGAGACTCCGACAGTTACACTTATTCCAACTCTTACCATTACTCCAACAGAAACCCCAGATGCTAGACTTTCTGATGGGGAGCTTATTGATATGACAGAAGCTCAAGCTTCTAAATATCTTTGGGAAAGGGTGCTTCCCAATGGATTTGTAAAAGACAGCGAATTCAGCCAGGATGCCAGCATTGCCGCTACCGGATTTGGTTTGGCATCGCTACCGGTTATGGCAGAAAGATATGGCGAAAATGCTAATTGGACAATATCACCCGCACAAGCAGAGGAGCGGGCAAGGTTGATATTAGACAATGCCTTAAGTTACCAAAATCAACAAATAGCAAATCCAGAGCAGTTTGGTAAAGCAGGATTCCTGTATCACTTTCTTGGTGCAAATGGGCATAGATCCGGAGAAAGTGAAGTATCGACTGTTGATGTGGCATTGTTTTTAGCAGGGACTTTAACCGCCGGGCAATATTTTGGGGGAGATATACAAACGAAAGCTAATGAGGTTTTTAATAATGTTGACTGGCAATACTTTTTTGATTCATCTAACGACCGTTTTTACCATGCATGGAAAGCAACGTGCACTTCGGGGTTTGGCGTAAGTGCGCCGGACGCAGACGGATGTCTTTCCAACCAACAATGGGATAGGCCAACAGATGAAATAATTCTGATAAACCTGCTTGCGCTTGCTCACGATCCAAATAATCAAGGATTTAAAAGGAGTCTTTACGCCTGGCCAAGAGTGGAAAGAAGTTATGGCGGTTATGAGGTGGTCAACAGTTATTTTGGTTCACTCTTTACTTCTATTTACGCCCATGCCTTTTTCGATTTTGAAAGAATGGGCTTTGATAACCCCACAGGAGTGGGTTCAGCTGTCCAGCCTGTCAACTGGTTTGAAAATTCCTGGAATGCGGCGTGTGCCAACAGGCAGTTTGTGATTGATGAGGCTGTCAATAATCCCGGGGAATACCCAGCATATGGACCAAATGCTTGGGGTCTTTCTGCTTCAACAAGACCTGACGGAAGTTATTTTGGTGATATGGGAGCCAAGCCTGCTGAGGTTAATGGAGGCAACCCGAGCCATGAGGGAATAATTCCGCCGTATGGGGCAATAAGCACATTCCCGATTCTTGGAGATCGGCCATGTTTAGGTGAATCACCAAATGAAAATCATCCATTGGATGCGTTGTGGCATTACTATGAAGATTATGAAATGTTTAGCACTTATGGTCCGTGGGATTCTTTTAAGGTTCATTATATAGGCGGTGGTTTTTCGGTAATATCATATTCAGCAAGATATTTAGGGCTTGATGTGGGAATTGAAGTTTTAATGATTGAAAACTGGCGTAGTTCACTTGTCAATAATTTATTTATGAGCCACCCGCAGATTCGAGAGGCTGTAAATATCCAATTTACCGATGCAAACTTACCTGCTAATACTAAATAAATAATTATGCCAGAAAGAGAATTTGGTTTAAGAAATCAAGACTTTTCAAATAAACGATTAACCGCAGTCGGGATAGAAATATTAAGAAGGAATTCTGGTGATTTAAATCCCCAAGAGTTAGATAAGGCTTTCACAACGGGTCGATGGAGTAAAATTGCTGAAGCGCTTCGGAAATATCCTCGAGATGTTCAAGAGCTGGTGGCCCTAGATTTTTTCGGTCCTAAAGGAGGTAATTTCCCAAATGGTGTGGAACTTGCAGAGTTTTTGGTAAGAATTAATAATATTCCTTGGTTTTCGTCTGAAAGTAGGCCGGATGGGGAAAAATTACAACAATATGCAGATCAATTTGCAAAAGATATAAATTTAGGCCATCATCCAGTGCGGTTAATATTAGGAAATTGGGAACGAATGAATATTAGAGGGATCAATGAAATGTGGGATCAAAGAATAAACGCTATGAAAGTTCCTGTATTCTCTGCTCTAAAAGCAAATGGTAGATGGCAAGCTGCGACTGTGGCTATGGATGCAGCAGAAGGATGCGTTAATGCAGCCATTCATATGGGTTGGCAGAAAACTCATGATGTTTCCGGTAAAGCTTGGGGGGTGGCTAGAAGTGCGGCAGCTAATGCCAGTATCTATGCAAAATATGCCGTATCAAGTATTGTTGCCTCTGATGTTATTGAACCGCATATGTGTGAAACTGCAGCATTTCAAAAAAGTAACCCGATGGATGGACTAATCAAAATTTATGAAATGGGAGCAGTACCTGTTGGTGCCCAATATGGCGGGTACTTTATAGTATTCTGGCCAATGAAGTAATATTTTGCTTCAACCCAACTTTTGTGTCTGTGGCTTCGAGTTTCTGTCATGTTTTTTCCCGCTTTGCTTTTTTATCTTGAAAGTCATATAATCATTTTCTTCCAATAAACTGCCAGCTTAAAAAATATGAGAGTAGAAGTATCGGGTAGTTACCCATCAATAGAGCAATATCAGGTTCCAGAAGCAGCTGGCGAGCCAGATGCTTTAGTAATAGATTCCTCTAAAAATCCATCTCTTTTTAACGTTGTTAAAGAAGGTTTGCAGGGATTACTAAGACCAATTAATGGGAAAATCAGGGCAACAGCTGCGTTGGCTGTTTTGTCAATTGCCACAGTAATCGCTGTAGGTGATGCAAGCGAGGCGCATGCTGGCGATCTTCGCTCTGCACCGCTAGGAGATGTGGATTGTAATAGCGCAGTTAACGGTGTAGATTCTCTGTTGATATTGCAAGGTGAAGTAGGTTTAGCACAACCAAGATGCGGATTTGCTGGGGATGTGGATGATAGTGGTTTGAGCGATGCATTAGACGCACTACAAATTTTGCATTTTAATGCCGGAATCATTGATCAATTACCAGCCAAGTTAACTCAAGATGGAGTTAAATGCGGTAATGATAAGCTAGGTCCATGGTGTATCCAACTACCTAGATAGCCGCAATTCTTAAATCTACTTCAACTCTACTTTTGCTCCGGCGGCTTCTAACTTAGTTTTTGCTTCGGTTGCTGTTTCCTTATTTACTCCTTCTAAAACCTGCTTTGGCGCGCCGTCGACCAAATCCTTAGCTTCTTTAAGGCCAAGAGTCGGGACGAGTTCGCGAACTGCTTTGATCGTCGAAATTTTGTTAGTACCACCATCTGTGAGAAAGACGTTGAAAGTGGTTTGTTCACTAACCGCTTCACCGCCAGCGGCAGGAGCAGCTTGTCCCGAAGGAGCGACAGCGACCTGAGGGGCTGCGCTAACGCCGAATTTAACCTCCAGAGCTTTTACCAATTCTGAAAGTTCCAGAACCGAAAGCTCTTCAACTTCACCGATTAAATCTTCGAGTTTCTTGCTCACTTTAGGCATAACCTTTTTATCCTCTTTTGGTTCTTCTTTAGTTTCAGCTGTAACGTCATTTTTGTTACTGTTGTCATCTGCCATGTTAATTTTCACCACCCCTCTGATTTTTTATTTCATTTAATGCAAATACGAGATTGCCAAGGTTTGTTTTTAGAGCAAATACAAATCCATTAATGGGTGAAGCCAGAGAGCTGACCAAACTTGCTTCGAGTGCGTTTCTGCTTGGGACTAGCGAAAGCTTATTGAGCGTAGCTTCATCAAGCAAATTAGTGCCAAAGAAACCGAATTTAAACAAGGGCGAGCCAAAGTCTTTGTTGCTTTTGGCAATATCTTTGATCGGAGCAATTTCGTCCCCGTAAGCCAGAGTTGCCGCTGTCGGGCCGATTAATTGGTCACTTGAAGCTGGCAATTTGTTTTTGGTTAGCGCCAGTTTAATGAGTGAATTTTTTTCGACTAAAAATTCGCCGCCGGATTTTTTGATTTGGTTTCTGAGCTGGGCGATTTTATTGGCGTCTAAACCATGGTAATTGGTAAAAGTTATTGATTTGGCCCGGGCGACTTTTCCTGATAAGATTTCAACCTTTTCTTCTTTAATTTGGCGGGCGCTTTTAAGTTTTTTGTCCATGATTTTTCCGCTAAACGCTGATGATTTTTAATTAATACCAAAGAAAAAGGACTCGCAAAGAGCCCGTCAGGAGAATGAGTTAACAATTCGGCTTCGCCTGCGCAGTCTGGATTTCCTATTAACCCTTCACCTGACGGTTCAGGGGGCTACGGTCTTTGGACTTAGGTGAAAATATATCAGTTTGGAATATTATTGTCAACAAAAAAGCCTCAGGCCTAAGTTATAAGTGTGTGAGGCTTTTTGATTCTAAAACTTTGGGAATTTATTCGTCGTCATCGTCGTTTTCGTCTTTTGATTCTTCTTCGTCACCATCTTTTTTGTCATCATCATCATCATCCAGAAGTCTGTAGTCGATCATATTTTTATCACCCCCTTGAAGTAAGTTTTGCGCACGATAAGCAACAATTAAGTTGGGCAGTGGGAAATTTGCCCGAGAGGCAAATCACATGCAAATTAACAGATGAAAAGCTGAAGTGTCAAGAGAGAAAACTAGAGTGATGCAATATCAAGTTTTATTGCAGGTCCCATGGTAGAAGCAAGAGTCGCTTTTTTAATTTTCGATAGGCCAATTGCCATAGTCAAAGTTTTCAAATTTTCCTCAAGATCTGAGGGTTTTTGTGAAAACTTGCCCACCTTTGCATGAATGATTGGCGCTGTTGGGTCGGATTTGTAGGCATAACCACTTTCGCCGCTGTTGGAAATAACTTTTTCAAAATCTTCGGTTATTGTGCCGTTTTTTGGGTTGGGCATCATACCTTTGGGGCCCAAAATTTTGGCAATTTTTGCCAGTCTAGGCATGAATTTAGGAGACGCGATAACGCTGTCAAAATCCCGACCGGCTTTTAGCTTGCCGCTTTCAATATTAGCAGTGGTTGCGTCATCGCCCCAGATTATTGGTTTACCCTCCGTCGCTAAAGCTTTGGAGGGCAGGTCGGTAAAAATCAAATACTTTAATTTTTTCTGCTTAGCGCCAAATGAGTGCGGGAAATTTACGTTGCCTTTGAGGTTTTTCTCGGAAACATTTAAATGGATTTCTACCGCGCTGTCGAATTTGACAGTTGAGGTTTTGGGGAGTAGTTCGATAGCTTCCTTTACTTTATAAGGTTTATTTTCTATTAGTTTTTTAGCCTGCAGGTATTTTGCTCCGTGATGATGAGATGATTGCTTTTTTGCAACCACTGAGGGCACTGAAGGTTTAATTGAGGACGCTGATTCTTGAGTGTCTGGCGGTGTTTCTTCTGTGCTTTCAGTTTTAGTTTGGGTAGTTTCAGTGTCTGTACGTTTCTCTTCAGATTTTTCAGTGGTTGCAGGCTTTTCTTTTTTATCCTCTTTAATTTTGGCGGCGCTAGTTAATTTCTCAGCATGCTTGCGTGAGGTTTTAATTTGTTTTTCGTCAGATGAAAGATCGATTACTTTAATTCGAGTAGTTCCCATGTGAAACTCCGTTTCAGTTCTGAGTTATTAGTTCGTAGATCATAGTCTATTTTAATGATGATTTCAAACCTGATATCATTTTCGAAAGTTCAGTTAGCTGTGAATATAGTTTATTTCTGATTAATTTATCCAGTAGGTTTAATTTCAATGCAACGTCGGTAATTGCTACCACTTCGAAGCAAGAACCCCTTGCGATATCTAGAAATCTACGGTTGTCTTTTTTGGTTCTTGATGAGCCTTCGGCTATATTTAGTGGAATTGATAAAACAGCTCTTCTTAATTGTGAGCTAATGTCATAAAGGTGTTCTTTGGGCCAAGATTTAGTTAATTTATAAATTTCTTCTGTAAGCGATATGGCTTTTTGGTAGACAGACAGGCTTTCGAAGTTGAATGACATACTATGATCTATGATCTACAAACTCAGTTCTAGAGATCACTCCGTGATCTCTACCCCCATTGAGCGGGCTGTGCCTTCGATGATGCGAGTTGCCATATCCAAATCTTTGGTATTTAGATCGTCCATTTTTTCTTCAGCGATTTTTTTCGCCTGCTCGCGGGAAAGTTTGCCAACTGTTTCCTTACCGGTTGTCTGGGCGCCTTTTTCCAAATTTAGGGCTTTTTTAATTAATATCGCGACGGGGGGTTTTTTGACTATAAAGGAAAAAGTTCTGTCTTCGTAAATAGTGAGTACAACCGGCAGGATTGTTCCTTGTTGATCGCGAGTTCGCTCGTTAAACGCTTTGACAAAGTCCATTATTTGAAGACCATGAGGTCCGAGAGCCGTACCAACAGGCGGAGCTGCGGTTGCCTGCCCGCCAGTACAATTCAATTTAACTATTGCTTTAACTTTTTTGGCCACGAATTATGCTTAATGCTAAACGCTTAAAGCTGAAAGCTGTCAGCATTCATGCTTTAGGCTTTTTGCTTTTAGCGATTTAGTAAGGAAGTATACGCTAAAGTCGGGTTTTGTTTCAAGCAGATCGAGGGTTTTGCGATTTGGCCGCTTGCCCATTTTGACTTCGAGATCTTACTGAGAATATTCCTGGTAAGGTAAGTTCTGCGCCTATCACTATGCCGATGGCATCAAGCAGAAATCTCACAAAGACTATGTCAGATTTCTCATCTCTAGCTATTGTTTCTTGATTATTCTCGTTAGTTGATAAAACTTGATATGCTTCATGGAGTTGATCTTGGTTAATGAGCCGTAGGATCTCTTCAGTTTATCTACCTGATATCAATTGTGGAAGTTTTTCTTCGAAGCCATCAACGGTTTCTTGGGCTAACTGCAATTCTTGGGAAGATGGTAACGGGTACATTTCGTCAAGCCTTCTAGTATTTTGCTGCATTGCTGGATAAGTATTTTCAACTGCGTCGAAAGTTGCAACACCAAACATTGCAACGCCTCCAGCGAAAAAAACTCGTCCCCAAGTAATTAATCTGCCATTTTTACGTCCGGATTCTTGAGGATTATGATGGGGGTTCCTTTCGGGTGATACTGCCATTCTTTGGCAGGTACTATAATTCTTTTCTCAAAGCTAGTCAATAGATGTTCAGCTATCCCGATACCGGATCGGGAATGTTATAATCCTGATATGTTCAGAAAAGATATAATCACCACAAACTTTTATTACCATATTTTTAATAGAGGAGTGAATAAGGATAAGATATTTTTTGATGAGGCAGACTACAGTCGATTTTTGGAGACAGCGATCCATTATAAATCAAGCGTAAGGCAATTTAGCCATAGCAAACGATACAATTATCCCGATACCGGATCGGGACAAGATGCAAAAGTCCAAGTGCTTGCCTACTGTTTAATGCCAAATCATTTCCACTTTTTGATTAAACAATCGGCTGATGATGGTATCACATCCTATATGCAGCATCTAAGTAACAGTTACTCGCACTATATCCATACTAAATATAAGAGGACTGGTCCTTTATTTGAAGGGAGATTTAAGAATAGGCTGATAGAAACTGATGAACAATTGGTTCATGTTTCTAGGTATATTCATCTTAACCCCTTAGTTTCCAATCTAGTTGATAATTTGGTTCGTTATAAATGGTCGTCCTATTATTCCTATATTACTAGTTCCAAGGATGAGCTAATTAGTGATTTTAATTTAGTTCTAGGACGTTTTAGATCTAGGAAAGATTACGAGCAATTTGTTCTTGACCAATCTGACTATGGAAAAGAGCTCGAGAGAATTAAGCATTTAGTTATGGATCTTGATTAAGTAATCCTGATCCGGTATCGGGATTAGTTGACTGATTTCTCTAAAACCTCAAAAATATTTTTAGAAAGAAGGGCGATGTTTTCTGTAGCTTCTTCGGGCTTTGGAGTTTCGGAAAGAAAAACAAAAATGTAATCGGAATTATTCCCAAAGACAATCCCGGCATCGTGGCGGATATTTTCGAGTTCACCGGTTTTGTGGGCTACTTTAACATCTTTTGGCAAATATTTAGGGATGCGATCGTTGACTTCTTGGGCAAGTAGAAGATTCTTCATTTCTTGTGAATATTGCTGATTGACAGCGGTTTCTCTATAGATTCGTTCAAGCAAGTTGCCGACTGCGTGGGCTGTCGCATTTGGGGAATTGGCACCGATTAAATTAAAGTTTTGAATATTTTGACTTTTTATAAATGAATCAATATTTTGCCAGCCAAGACGCTGCGCCAGTAAGAGAGCTGAGTAGTTGTCGGAAACGGTGATCATATTGTCCAGTGCGTTTTCAACACTCAGGGAAATATTTCCCAGATTCTGATCGTCTTCTAACTGTAAATTTTCCTTGTCACTGTTGCCGGAAATAATTCTATTAAGAGTAGTTTTTCCAGCAGAAAGAATATCGTCTTTTTTAAGCTCGCCTTTTTCAATTGAATCATAGGCTTTATACATAACGGCAAGTTTATAAATGCTGGCAGAATCGAAAGACTGGTCGGCGCTGACGGCAAAATCCTGTTCACCTTTAAGATCTTTTACGAAAACAGCGTACCTGCCGGGTTTGCTTTCAAGTGTTGATTTAATGGTGTTAACAATTGCCGTTTCTTTTTGAAGCCTTAAACTTATCTGCTCTTTTGCCAACTCCAAGTTTTCGACCGGGGGCAGGGAAGAGGGCACCTCATTATTATTTTGATTTATTTTATATAGAAAAATGATCGATAGAAGCAGGATAAAGTAAATTAGAAGTTTTTTATATCGCTTTGTCTTTTTTTGAAACACGTCTGATTTTACACTATCAGGGAGCTTGGGGCATTTAGGAGAAGTTTTGATTAAATTTTGGCAATCTGAAGGAGATCAAGCTCGACCGGAGTTTCGCGGCCGAATACGGAAACCATGACTTTTAATTTGCCCTTTTCTTCGTCGATTTCGGAAATTGTTCCCAAAAATTCATTGAACGGTCCATCGGTAATTTTGACTGCTTCGCCTTGGGTGAAAGTGGTTTTGAATTTCGGCGCTGCCATTGTCATGTAGCGCTTGATTGTTTTAACCTCTTCTTCCGGCAGAGGTGTGGGTTTGGTAGAGGTGCCGATAAATCCGGTGATCCCTGGAGTTGTTCTGACGGCAAGCCAGCTGTTGTCATCCATAATCATATTGACGAGTAAATAGCCTGGAAATATTTTTTCTTTGACTGTTGCTTTTTTGCCTTCTTTTATTTCAATTTTTTCCTGAGTTGGAATGATGATGTCCAGAATTTTGTCCTGCAATTTTAAAGATTCAATTCGCTGTTTAAGGGTGTTTGAAACCTTTTGTTCATGGCCGGAATAAGTGTGAACGACGTACCAGCGTGCATTTGGGTTAGTAAGCTTTTGGTCTGATATATCGGTAGGTTTTTGAGAGTTAGTGGTTTCAGCTGGTTCGGCTGGTTCCATTTCGCTGGTGGTTTGAACTTCGGTAGTTTTTTCTTCCGGTTTGTTTACAACAACTATATTCTCTGTTTTTTTGCTGTCTGACGCTGATTTCTTTTCAACGCTTTCAGTTTTCTGGTTTGCCGGCTCACTAATATTCTGGTCATTTGACTTGCTGATTTGCTGATTATTATCGTCCATTTTACCTTAAGAATGTTTCTGCTAATTTAGTTAGTATCGCGTCTAAACCGGCAACATAGGCGCCAACAATTACTGAAACGATGATGACCAAAATTGTCAGCCTCATTGCTTCCTGTCGAGTAGGCCAGATAACTTTATCAAATTCAGATTTTGATTCTTTTAAGTATCCGAGCGGATTAAATGCCATAAAATTTATTAACCTTGGTAAAAAAGGCTTTGAGTATAGTACCATTTGTACGCTGGGATAGGCAAGATTTCAATATGGATAGTTGAGGTGAAATTCTGTTAGAATGACATTTATTCCAAAATGAAAAAGGTCCGTAAGGTTGTTATTCCCGCGGCGGGGTTTGGGACGCGGTTTTTACCGGCTACGAAGGCTTCTCCAAAAGAAATGCTGCCGATTGTGGACAAGCCCATTATTCAATATGTGGTTGAGCAGGCGGTTGAGGCTGGAGTTGAGCAAGTGATAATTGTTACTGGCTGGCACAAGCGGGCAATCGAAGACCATTTTGACAGGCATTTGGAACTTGAAGCAAGGTTAAAAGCCGACGGCAAAGAGGAACTGATGGAGGAGATCAAAAATATTTCCAACCTTGCCGATTTTGTTTATGTCAGGCAAAAAGAACCTTTGGGCAATGGCCACGCAGTTTTGGTTGCGCGGGATGTTGTTGGCAATGAGCCGTTTCTGGTGATGTGGGGCGACGAGTTTTTCCGGGCAAATCC
>CAYMIE010000004.1:0-5315 GCA_964390405.1 uncultured Gammaproteobacteria bacterium
TCGGCTCGGCTTCCTGTCCCGCACCCAGCGTCAAGAACTAAAGGCTTTTTTTGCCGCATCAAAAACTTGATAATTAGCTTGTCTACAGCTGTGTTATACTTTTTCCTGTTAAGACTTTTCCTATCGTAATCTGAGGCTAATGCGTCAAAGTGAAAAGTAACAATTTTTGCAAGATCAGAACGCATAATTTTACAAATACTAAATGATTCTGTACTTTTGATCAACTGCCTTACAAACACTTAACCGAATTATTATGAACATTTTACTAATTTACGGTGACGAGCCGGGCACCTTTGGCAGATATTGGAAAAACATATTGTCCCAAAACCACTCTGTTTTGACCTGCGGTCCCAAGACCAAAAGAGGCAATACCCATAATATCCAAACGGATTCATTCCTAATAGACATTAATTCGGTCATTAATAATTTAAAAGCTAACAAAAAACCGGATATAGTGATTCAGCTCGATTCGCCTTTCCACCTTTACCTGTTAAACCTCGACAAAATCAAAGCCAAAACTGTCCTTTTTTGGACAGATGTTACCATTAAGCTTCCCATTCTTCGTCACTATGCCTCCTGTTTCAACTACCTTTTTACCTGTTGTGAAGCCTTCGTTCCAATTTTAATAAGCCATGGGCTAACAAATGCAAAAATAGTTCCTTTGGCTGTAGATCCTAACATCCACAAAGACCATAAACTAAAAAGAGTTTACGACGTTGGTTTTGTTGGCCATTTAAGCGACACTTATAATCCAAAAAGGTCTTATTACCTAAATTATCTAAAGAAAAAAACTTCGATTGTCATAAAAACAGGAATCTACGAGGATCAAATGTCCACATTTTACAGCAAATGCAAAATTGCTTTTAATTTATCAGTAACCGCAGGTGTAAACATGAGAACATTCGAAGCTCTCTCTGCGGGATGCTTGCTAGTCCAAAACGCAAGTTGTACCGATATTAAGTATCACTTTGAAAACGGCAAGGACCTTGTACTTTATAATTCTAAAGAGGAAGCAGCAAATCTTATCAATTATTACCTCAAAAATCCCAAAGAAGGAAAGAAAATTGCCGCACATGGCCAAAAAACTGTTCTCAAAAACCATTTATATAGGAATAGAGCACAAACGCTACTTTCAATAATTAATAAAACCCGTCCCAATAAGGCTAAGCATAATCAAATTAAAACAGCTCTCGGTAAAAGTTTGTTTATGTCCAATATTAAAACAGGCAAAAAACTTGAGCCTTATGCTCAAAAACCGTTACTTGCAAAAATCACTCCAGACAAACTGCACAAACCAATTGTTGCAGTAATAAAACAAATAGAAACCATTCAGTTTAAATGGACCATTCCCTATTGGTACATTCTATTAACTTGGCAAAAACTTAACAAATTAAGGTGAAAAAGCAAACAAAAAAATCAAACGCAGTAAATATTTTAGATATTGGTTGTGGAAAATCAAAATATCCCAAATCTATTGGTATCGACAACAACAAAAAAAGCGACGCCGATATCATTTTTAACGTCGAATTAGGCATCCCATTTCCAGCCAATCAGTTTGATATGGTCTATTCTAATCATTCGTTAGAACATCTCGAACCAAAAAAACTTGTTTATGTTCTTGAAGAAATCTGGAGAGTTACTAAACCAAACGGCAAAATACTGATTCGCTTACCCCATTTTTCAGGAGTAGCTGCATTTGCCAACCCAACCCATCTAAGAGGGGGTTTTTCTATACAAACTTTTGCATACTTTAATTCACAGAATGAATATTCAAAATACGGCAAGATTGGATTTAAAACTCAAAAGATACAACTTAGAAAATTAGGCAACACGAGCCGTTTATGGTCATTTGCAGCTTCAATAATTACATATTTCGCCAACGTTAATCCGATGTTTTGTGAGCTTTTTTGGGTTTACTGGTTCGGCGGCTTCGACGAAATTGAATTCCAGCTCCAACCAATCAAGTGACCAAAAATACTTTCGTCTTCCTAGCTGTAACCGGTTTAATTTTAAGAATAATTTTTTCCTTTTTAATCCCCAACTTCAAGGGCAACGACGAACCTGCTCATTTAAGATATGCCCAACACATCACAGCCGAGAAAAAACTACCAAACCTGCATAATTATCCAACAGAAAGTCCTGCCGGTAACGAATACTTCCAACCACCTTTTTATTACACATTACTTGCCCCACTGATCACCCTAAATGATAACCCCTCTCTTCAGCTTCATATTGCCAGAGTTGTCTCAATCATAATTTGGGCAGTAGGGTTTTGCTTTGCATTCAAACTCATTTCAATAATTAACCTGCCTCAACCCCACAATACCGTGGTTCTCGCTTTTCTGGCTCTCCTACCCACTTACATCGCCAACTCATCAACGGCCAATAACGATACGCTCACCACCACTCTCTCAATAATTACCTTTCTCTATGTCGCCAAATTATTAAGCCAAGAATTAACCTTCGTCAAACTTCTGGCCCTTTCCACCCTAATTTCTCTCACTATCCTCACAAAAATAACCGGAGTAATATTCCTGCCCGCCGCGATTTGGCTGATTTATTTTAAAACTAAAGGAATCAATAGAAAATTTATTACCAACACAGCGCTCTTTATTGCTTCAACAACATTATTAACTGGTTGGTGGTTCCTATATAACTTTCTAACCTACCAAAATTATCTAGGACCGATTGATGCTTCAACTTCCACGTTCACAAATATACCGCCCGGTGCTTACAAGCTTTATTTAATTCTAAGGGGCACTTTTTTCACCTTTTGGGCAGCCTATGGCCCAGCCAACCAAATTAGGTTACCTCTTTTTACCTACATATTTTTACTTGTGTTAACCATTTTCCCAATTCTTGGTTTTTGTCTTTCTCTCTATAAAGTCTTAAGAAAAAAAGCCAAAATGCCTATTAATAAAAAATATTTCTACACGCTTTTGATTGTTCTTAGTACAAATATCTTTCTGCTTTTGGCTTTCAATATTCACCAGCACCAACCTCTTGGCCGCTATTTATACCCCTCGCTTTTTTCAATTGCACTTTTTTGGTCCATAGGTTTAAATATCTTTTTACCAAAACGTATTCATAAATACTTGCCAAAATTGGTAATAACCCTGTTGCTTTGCTTAAACTTCTTGGGGGTAATAACTTTAACAAATCACTACTAACAAATTGATGAAAGATAAAATTTCGATAATCATTGTTAACTGGAACACCAAAAACGAGACCGAGCAAGCAATAAATTCTATTTACAACAACTGTACCTTAAAATTTGAAATCATCCTAATTGATAATAATTCGCAGGATAAGTCGTATTATTACCTAAAAAAACACTTCCCCAAAATTAGATTGATCAGAAACCCAAGAAATTACGGCTACGCCAAAGCAAATAACCAGGGGGTAAAAATTGCCAAAAACGAGCTTATTTTGATATTAAACCCAGACACCCAAATCCAGAAAAACACAATTGAAAAATTGGTGGATTTCTATAAAAAGAACCAAAGCATAGGCGCGGTTGTTTCCCTACTTCTTAACACAAACAGAAGTATCCAACACTTCTATCACCGCAGACTACCAACCGTAAAATTCCTTTTAGCCAGCCTAATCTATAACTATACCCCTTACAAAAATTTCCCCGCCTCCAAAGAATTGTTCCTCCTGGATCTGGATTTTGAAAAAAATACACAAATTGAACAAGCCGCAGGTGTCTGTATTTTAACATCGAAATCGACAATTAAAAAAATTGGCGGGCTTTTTGACAATAATCTTCCGATTTTCTTAAATGATGTTGATTTTTCCAAAAGGTTGAAAAAGGGGAAACTCAACATATTTCTTATCCCTGAGTCAAAAATTATCCACACAAAATCATCGTCAACTAACAAATTAGAGCCATATACGTTAAGACAAGAATCGCTGCTTTCCCACATTTATTATTTCAAAAAAAACCATAATTTAATAATTTATATCGCAATTAAAGCAATAATCACCGCTATGCTTTTTCTGCTTATCATTCTTACCATTTTCAAAATAACAAATACTTACCTCAAAACTCCAATTACTAACCGTAAAGAATCAATCAAAAAACAGCTTGATAATTTAATTGCAGTCATAAAAGAACAAAGAAATCATCCTGGGTTAATAGTAAATTCCAAAGGCAAATCTTTGCAAAACCAAAAAAGCCCGCAATATACTTAACAAATCAAATTTAAATTAATGGCAAAAGAAAAAATAAAAATAGGCGTTATCCCAGCAGGCGGAAAAGGTACAAGGTTGGGACGGTTGGGTAATTATCTTCCAAAATCTCTTGTTCCGCTGGGCCAAAAACCAATTCTCTATCATATAATCAAAAATTTGGAAATGATGGGTATAGAACAAATATATTTATTGGTAAATTATAAAAGTAATTTAATAAAACAATATTTAAAAGAAGAAAACGAATTTAATAATTTTAAGATCCGGTTTTTAAAATCTGCACCAGATTTAGGACTTGCAGAAGTAATTCTAAAAACCGAAAGGTTTATAAAAAAACCCTTTGTAACCATTCTCGGAGACGATTTTACAAAAAGTCCCAAGCTCAAACAATTCACAACTATCAAGTTACCCAAAGACGCAATCGTTCAGGAAGCCGTCATCATAGAAAAAAATCAGACTATTCTTTCACAAACCTGCGAAATATACATAAACTCAAAAAAACAAATAACCAAAGCTGTAGAAAAACCTCAAAAACCCAAATCAAATTATCGCGGGTGCGGAATCTATTTATTTAAACCAGAAATTTTTAAATACATAAAAAAAACCAAACCTTCAAAATTAACCGGTAAAAAAGAAATAACAGAAACAATTAATCTAATAGCCAACAAAAACAAAGCGTATGCATGGCCCATTAGTGGCATTAACGTCAATATAAACACCCAAAGTGATTTAGAAGGGGCAACTAAACACCTTTACGGTTAATAAATGAAAAGAAGTAAGTTAAGCATAATCCATCTCGGCTGCGGTTCTCAAAAGAAACCTGGCGCGCTTGGGGTTGATATCAATAAGAATATCAAAGCAGACATTATTCATGATTTGAACAAATTCCCCTACCCTTTTGAAAAAAATCGTTTCGACAAAATTATTGCTGAAAACATTCTTGAGCATCTTGACAATATTCCAAAAGTCATGGAAGAAATTCACCGCATTGCCAAAAACGGCGCAAAACTATTTATCACAACCGGTCATTTCAGTGGCATTGACAGTTTCACAGATCCAACCCATAAGCATTTTTTTACCAGTCGTACATTTGATTACTTTATCCCTGGAACCGACTTATT
>CAYMIE010000004.1:5325-5542 GCA_964390405.1 uncultured Gammaproteobacteria bacterium
AAATTAAAATACAGCTCGGCCCCGGCAAAAGCAATTTTCCTCTTAATTTATTATTAAAATTGGTAAATACTTACTCGGCCATTTACGAAAAAAGGTTTGCATTCATTTTCCCAATTGGAGTAATCTCGTATGAATTGCAAATTGTTAAAGACAAATGAAAAAAGTCGAAAAACTCCCCAAGGTATCAATAGTATTTTCTAATTTTAACGGCGGCAAA
>CAYMIE010000004.1:5561-19503 GCA_964390405.1 uncultured Gammaproteobacteria bacterium
TTCCGGCAAATATATATTTATTGGAAACGACGATACAGTCTTAGAAAAAAATAGCATCAGGCTTATGGTTAATTACTTGGAAGTAAACAAAAACGTGGCTGTCTTGGGAGGAAAAGTCTATTACAAATACAAACCAAAAAAATTATCCCTCTCTGTTTGCGGTTTTAACTACTATTTAGGAAGCATTAGAAAACCAAAAGACATTTTAGACCCCAACCAGGTTCAATGGTTCCAAAGCTGTGCCATAATGATTCCGTCATCCGTTTTTAAAAAAATCGGCCTATTCGACAGCGGTTTCTACCCGCTTTATTTTGATGACTTTGATTTTTGCCTAAGAGCAACAAAGGCAGGTTTTAAAATTACCTACCTTCCTCAAGTAATCTTTTGGCACGGACAAGGCAAAACAACACAAAAATTCCCAAGTAAAAAAGTCTATTATTGGTGGTACAAAAATAAAATAAGGTTCTATTTTAAACACGCTTCTCTCCTCCAAATGCTCACAGCTTTTACTCTTCAATTCTTTGCAACCGCATCAAAATCAATATCAACTAGACAAAACATTTTCCCATCGCTATTTAAAGCTTATTTTGTAAATTTGATCAGTCTTCCCGCAATCATCAGCCAGAAAAAGGAAAATGGGCAATCTAAGTAATAATTTTTACCAAAAAAAGCTCCCATCCATCTCAATAATCATTCCAACTTTACTGGCTGACAATACTCTCAAAAAATGTATTCAATCGGCAGTAAAACTCAATTATCCAAAAAATAAAATAACCCTAATAATCGTAGACAACGGCTCCAAAAAAAAGTTCTCTAAAATATTTAAAAAAATATTCCCCGGTATCAAAATTTTAAAAAACAAAATTAACTTAGGATTTGCAAAGGCCGTCAATCAAGCAATTAATAAATTTCCACGAGATTATTTTTTTATAACAAATGACGACATAGTTTTTGAAAAAAAAAGCTTACTTAAGCTTGTAAATTTTGCGAAGACCAGGGATGAAGTGGGCATCTGTGGCGGTCAACAACTTAATATAAAAACCCATAATTTTTTAGCAGGTGGCAAAAACTTTAGTTTCCTTACAGGCAGGCAGACGACTCTGGAAAACGCAAAGGAGCCGACACTTTGCGATCAGATAGATGGTTGTACAATGTTAATTAAAAAGGAAGTAATAAAATCAACAGGCCTATTCGATGAGGGCTATTTCCCTGCTTATAGTGAGGATTTGGACCTTTGTATCAGGACCAAAAGGAATGGTTTTGAAATCTTCTATATTCCCGATGCGATTTTTTACCATCACCTTGCCCACACCACCTCTACATTTACTCTTAACGACATTTATTATTTTGGGTTTAAGAATCGTCTTCGTTTTTTCATCAAACATGCAAATATATTTCAGTTTACAAGCTTTATAATTTTTCACTACCTGCTTACAATGCCAATCAGGATTGTATTCAGAGGCGAACCCATTTTCATCCCGGAAATTAATGCCATTTTATGGAATTTTAAAAACTTAAAAAAAACTTTGACAGCTAAAGTATGAACATTGCCATATTAGCTGACTCACTAAACACTCATTCAGGTTCCCGCGCACCGATAGAGCTCGCCAAAGCCTTAGCGAGTACCAATAGAAACAACGTCACCTTGTATATCAGAAACAACTATTCTCAAAAGAATAGAAGTCTTCTACCAAATCGTATCAAACTTAAGCTTATCGAAAGAAAATCATTTTTTAAAACCTTCTTTTCACTTCTAAGGGATTTTAATGCTGAAAATTATGATATTATGTGTTCAAACGCAACCCTTTCCGTTTTTTTACCTGCCGCATTAAGCAATAAACCATTAATTACAACTTACCACGGAACACAGTGGAATGTTTGGGAAAATAAATTCTTTAAGAATAAAAATCTGAGATTGCTCTTACATTTTATGGATTTTTTTACTAACATTTTTATCTGGATCAAAACTTGTCCTATTTTTCTTTTTTCTAAAAAAGTAATCACTATTTCAAAATACACAACCCAGGAAGGCAAAAGTTATTACCTACGACCATCACAACATGTTTATTGGGGCGCCGCCCCAAATGGCTTTAAGCCAAGTTCTAAAAGTACCCAAAACACGAAACTTACTGTAATTTCCGTTTCCCGCATTACTCCCTACAAAGGCTTTCACCAATTAATTAATATTTTTAGAGCTATTGATCCGCAAATCAACGCCAGATTAATCATTGTCGGATCTCAACCTCAAAAAAATTATCTTAACTACTTAAAAAAAATTTCGCCAAAAAACGTTCAAATCATAATAGATCCTCCAGATAAAACCTTGGCAAGTTTATATAAAAAATCTCATCTCTACGCTACTTGCGACCAATATTTGTTTTTCGGCATGCCGATTCTTGAGGCAGCATCTTTTAAACTGCCCGCGATCGCGCTCAACTATGCTGCCGCAAAAGAAGTGATTAAAAATAAACAAACGGGGTTTGTTGCAAACAACCTAGATGAATTTAAAAAATATCTCGAACTTTTGTTAACAGATCAAAAACTGCGAACTTCAATGGGCAGTAGAGCATGCTTATTTGCTAAAAAATTTACTTGGGAAAAAACCGCGCAAGAATATGAAAAAATCTTTAAAAACCTACTTCAAAAAAAAACATGGACATTGCCGTTATTACTCAATCTGTAAACACTCACTCCGGTAGTAGAGCTCCTCTTGAACTTGCTAAAAATCTTTCAAAAAATAATGATATCTCCATATATTCTTACCCGCATAACTCCGATAAAAATCTAATCGAAAACCTTGAAAAATTGAAGATAAAAATAATATTGCTTCCATATGAAGGCAAATCAGTAATTAATCAAATAAAAAATACTTTCGCACTCTCAAAAAGATTAAACAGCTCGAAACATGATATTATTTCCGCCCATTGCCTGCCTCCCCTTTTTATGGCTACATGGTTTTCAAATACTCCTACGGTTTCAACCTATTATGGTACCCAAAAGAATATTTTAACGGAAAAAAATTTCCCTAAAAAACTTTCACCTTTAAACAATTTTGCTCAAAAAATATTAAATCTAATAATATTTGTTGAGCAGTGGATCATTGTAAATACCACATCAAAAACGGTTGCAATTTCCCAGTATACGATGCAAGAAGCCGATGACGCTTACCACTGTAAAATAAGTTTTATTTATCTGGGTGCAATTTCAAAAAACCTAAAAAGTGAGCAAAACTAATTATTCTACTAAATATTTTAAAGACCGTGACCATTTAGATTTACATCTTGCAGAATCTATCAAAATCTTGGCAAAAGGTCATAAATTTAAAAAAATTCTCGACGTTGGTTGTGGAACTGGCAAGCTAGTTAGCTTTCTAAATAAAAACGGTTTCCAGGCAAAAGGTTGTGACAAATTCCCAAAAGCTGTTTCAATCGCTCAAAAAAACAATAATAAAAATTCGATAATAAAAGCTCCGGCTACCAATTTACCATTTAGTAACCGCTCTTTTGACCTGATTACATCAATTTCCGCGATAGAACACTTAACGCCTCGTGAGACCAAACAATTTCTCCAAGAAACGCACAGAATCCTTAAACATAAAGGGCTTGTCTTTATAGTCACTCCTAACTTTAATAGCCCCTTTAGGTATCTGCGCGGAAAAAATTGGTTTGCATACAAAGATCCAACCCATATTAATTTTTTTACAAAATACGAAGTATCAAAACAATTAAACAAAGTGGGCTTCAAAAACATTAGCTTTCGCCATAACAGTGCCTATGACATACCATTCGATTGGTATCTTCCTAAAGCCCTCAGAAAACTGCCAATGCCCGCCAAAAACATTCTTAACTACCTCATGGTCACATCACCATTATCTACGTTCAGGGACAGTCTCTGGGTTTCAGCTCAAAAATGAAAAGACATTACAAAATTGGCATATTAATTGATCAGTTAATAATCGGTGGAGTTCAAAAGATAGCCCTTGAAGATGCACGCGCGCTAAAAAAAATGGGCCACGGTGTAAAACTATTGGTTTTGATGAGAAAAGGCTATCAGAATAAATTCAAAGATTTTTCAAAAGGTGTCGACATTAGATTTCTATCGGATTCTTATCCCACTCCCTTAAAACATTCGATCAAATTCCCAATATTTTCATTTTTCTCCACTCTTCACATCCTCAGCCCTTTTCTGGCACCTTTCACAATTAAAAAAAACGAGTATGACATTATAGTTAGCCATGGAACGACAACCTGCTTTACCGCCCAGCGCCTTAAAAAAACAAGAGGTATTCCCTACCTTGCACTCATCCATGACCCAATGAACTATATTCTGAAAGTTGCATACCAAAATAGTTCTCTGCGCCTTTTAATACCAATTTTAAAACCTTTCTTAAAATATCTTGAAAAAAACTTAATTAACGATTCAGAAGAAGTATTATTACTTTCAAAATTACATCAAGGTTATATTTCCAAAACCTATAAAACTAAAACTACAATCTTACCTGCAGCAACCAGAGTTACCTACAAACTTCCGCGAAATTATCGAAATTTTATTTTGGCTTCAACTCGCTGGGAAACAAATAAAAATCCAGAACTTTTTTTACAAATCGCGCGTCAAATACCAAACGCCAAAGTAATTATCGCCGGCACATGGTCAAACAGCGATGAATTTATAAAATTCAAAAACGAAATTAAAAAACAAAAACTTTTATCACAAATTCGCCTACATCCATATATCCCGGAGGATGAATTAATTAAACTTTATCAAGGTGCTCGAGTTTTTATTCACCCAATCAAAGAAGCATTTAGCGTGGGTGGTCTGGAAGCAGCCGTTAATGGTTGCCCGATAATCATTCCCCAAGGCTCTGGCATCACTAATTACCTCCAAAATGGTACTGACGGCATTTTTATTAAAAATCCGACCAATCAAAATTTTATCAAAGCAACAAAAGCAATCTGGCAAAACCCGTCGCTCGCAGCAAAAATGGGTGCTTCCGCAAGAAGTAAAGTTCAAAATTTTAGCTGGGAAAACCATGCAAAAAAACTTTTGGACATAATCGATCAAACACTGGAAACGAAAACAATAAATATTGTGGCACTGGAAACAGGCCACTCTTCAGAATCATATCTTTCCGGCGGAGATAAATTGCTGGAAAAAATGGCCGGATATTTGCCCAGTAATATAAAAATCACAGTAATCGTCCCAAAAATTGGGACTGGCCACTGGCAAGAAGCCAAATTAGCAAACGTATCACTTGTGACTCTTCCTCAAACATTCTTTGATAATAAATCAAATCCGTCAATGATTTTTTTAGCCTATCTAAACAGAATATGGCATACCTACTGGATTCTTAGAAAAATCAAAAATAAAGATATTATCTATTCATCTACCAACGTACTGCCCGACATTGCACCAGCCTTCGCCTATAGATTGACTAACAAAGATGTATATTGGGTCGCTCGTGTTCACCATCTGGTCGCATATCCATTCATACGGCCTGGAAGGCTATCTGTAAATATTGTTTCCTCATTTATGCAATCAATTTCCAACTTTATGATAAAGCATAAAAGTTCCGTCACAATTGCCCTCAACAGAAACCTTTCCAAATCACTTATAAAAAGGGGTTTCTCAAAAGAAAATTTAAAAATAGTAGGAGCTGGAATAGAAACAGCGAAGATCCAAAAAGAAAAACCATTTATAAATAAAAAATTCGATGCTGTTTTTGTCGGCCGTCTTCACCCCTCAAAAGGTATATATGATTTAGTAGAAATTTGGAAATTAGTTTCCGTTGAGAAACCGGATTTAAAAGCAACCGTAATAGGCGGCGGAACAAAGGACGAAATAAAAAGATTAAAGTTCCATATTAAACAAGCAAACATGGAAAATAATCTAATCTTATCCGGCTATCTCTCAGAGAAAAATTTAATTCGAACTCTTAAATCTTCCCGCATATTCCTGTTTACTGATCATGAAGCTGGTTGGAGCCTGGCTATTGCAGAAGCAATGGCTGCCGGTGTGCCAATAATAGGCTATAATTCTGATATATTTAATGATGTTTATCACAGGGGTTTTGTAACAGTTCCCATTGGAAACACAAATATGTTTGCCAAAGAAATTCTTCAATTGCTTGACGATAAAAGAAAATATTACAAACTCCAGAAAGACGCTTTAGCCCAGGCCAAAATCTTAGGCTGGGAAGAAACAACCGAAAGATTCACAAATATTATAATGAATTTAAAGATCAGTAAATTTTACCAGGTCTCCGGCTAATTATATTTCATCTTCTCTCTCCCACCACTTACCTGCTCCCCTGTGCAAAAATGCATAACTTCTTTTTAATAAAGCTGAAAATTTCTTTCCAAGAAAAATATAGTCGAAAACCAAAAATGTAGCAACAAATGATATAAAATAATTGAATTTATAAACCATCTCGCCATGATATTTAAATTCCGCAATAAACGGTTTATTTTTCATCTCATCTGGCAAAACAGCATACATATACCCATGAACCATCGGTCCGGATTCATAAATAGGCAAACTTCTTGATTTCCCTTCAGCTTTTACTGTCAAACCCCAGCCAGCATAAGCTGATTCCTTAAAAAGAATTGCCTTCGCACCACTGCCTTTAATAATTACTGTCTCACTCGTAGGTCTTTCAAAACTAACCTTAAGGTTTTTATTTTGGGAAAAATCTTGCAATTCAAAAAGTATGTTTTTAAAAAGCTTTAATTCCTCAATGTTCCTATTCCCCTGAACATGTCCCGGAAAATTCATTCCGCTCCAAATAACCTTACCTCCACCCAAGGCATATTCAATAAGCACCGGTTTTCCATGATTATAAATAAGTACGTTTGCACCGCTTCTTAATGAATCAGTTGGATAACTAAAATTCCATTCGTTTCCGTCAAATATTGGCTCACTGAATATATTAAAATTTATGCCTTTCGTAATATTGTTGTCCCCCATTTTAAAATCCCAAGCCCGACCAAGTGGTTTTCTCTCCTGTGAATCAAATGGGAAAATAGCAGGCAGGGAAGAAGCATTAGATTCCACCTGTTCAGTACCAGTCTCAATAAATAGCTTTCCTCCACCTTTTACGAAATTTTCCAGTCGTTTAAAAACCTTCCTTGCATTTTTGTACTTATAACGATAAAGAAAAACGACATCAAAATTTTTTAAATCCGATTCACTTAAACTATCTGCGTTTTTATTCCACTGGACAATAATCACCTTCTTAGAATCTAAACCCAAGGAAGCTACATTTCTCATAATGGTATCCTGGCCTATTGCATCTCCAACAACTAAGATAGATGGCGCATTAGTCGCATTGTAAATTGGAGAAACAACATCTTTATTAATTTCAAAATATTTCAACTCTTGCTGGGTATCCGGTATATCCCAACCCCTGCCTTCTATCTGAAAGTATTTAGCCGGTCTTAGTGTAAAAACTGATTCAGTTTTTTTAACAATATCCGGATTATCCCTAATGTAAGTAGAGGGTAAACTTGCATAGTTTCTTCCATAAACGGGCGCCCCCTCCATGTATCCTATGGCACCCCAGTCTAGTAAGAATTTTGCCTGGTTGATAGCCATCTCTTTTGGCACCTTCCAGACATCCACTATTTCATCCTTACTAAATGTCACATTTCGCCAGTATTGCCAGCCGGCAACATTTTCGCCGCTCTCGCCGCCTGGGCTTGCGTCTAAATATCCTCTGGCAAGCGGCATTTTAAAAACAGAGCTCCACCAAATGTTAACTGTTGCATCCATATCATAAAGCCGGTAATTTAAGTCATTGGCATCTAGCCAGTTTGGCACTAACTTCGGCAGCTTTTCCGGCCACTCCCCTTTCTCCAAATTCAAACTTATAACAGTCGGAAAAGCACTACTTTCGGAAACATAACTTAAAGTATCTTTTTGAAAAGCCAGATATGTCGTCTGCAGATATGCTATGCCCACATAGAGCACAATTCCGCCGGAAATACCGCCAACAATCCAACTACCCCATTTAAAAAAAGGGACTCTATCTTTAAGATTACCTGCAAGAATTTCTAAATTGTTGGCAGAAACCCTCCAGAAAACGGCAATTAACCCGCCAAAAATAGTCATCGACGGCCAAAATGCCCTAAACCATCCACCGGTTATCGGGTTAATTCCCAAAACAAACGCATATAAAAACAGAAAAAGATACAAGCCCATCAAAACAAACGGCACCAGTATCTTTAATTGATAACTAACTTTTCCTCTGATTAAAAACGCCAAAAAAGTAGTCAAAAAGGCAGAAACAAATCCAATACCCAAACCCCAAAAGAAAAGTGGATTAGACCTTCTATAGATATCAAACAGTCTTAAGATTGGCGATCCTGCCGTTTCACCGGCAGCGGTAGCATATGTTGTATCGGCAAATTCCGCAGCTCCTTCGGTAAATGCACCCCCCAGTACTTTGAAAAATTGGGAAATAACCCCAAAACCAACGCCGGCCTGCGGAAAACCGACCAGAAACATAATCATCCCGTAGACAAACATCGTTCCAAATTTCTCCCATTTGAACATTTTTATTTTGTTTGAACCGAAAAAAATTATAAGTAATGCGGTAAAAGGCACTGTGTAGCTTATGAAACTCTGAGGGTGCCCCATTATAAAAAGTCCCGAAAGAAGACCCGCAAAATAAATATATTTTTTATTTTCTTTCTCAAAAGCTTGTATAACCAGATAAAGGGAAAGCGGTAAAAGAAAAATCGTGGCTATATATGGAATACTACCTGCCCAGTAAAGGGCACTCCAAATATTATAGGAATATGCAGTTGCAACAGAAAGCACAACTGCCAGCCCGCGGCTTCTGGATAGCGAGTAAAAAAGTAAATAGGAAAAAATAAAAAAAAGCACCATCGAAAAAAGAGCGTATATCTCAACGGCTCTAACCGCGCTAAACCACCTAAGCAGTGGTTGAATTAAATAAAAATGCAAAAGCGGATAAGTTTGGACAGTTGGTGTCCCGTCAAACCATATATATTTCCAGCTTAAAAAAGGCCAGGTCAAATGATGCTGCAAGTAAGTTACAAAATTGACGCTCAGAAAAAGGTCGATCCCGACTGCCGGCTTTTGGTTCCAATATAAAGTCAGTATTGGAAAAACAAAATACAAAACAGAACCAATAAAAACAGCATGAAGAGAAAAGCTTCTACCAAACTGCAAAAAACGCTTAATCTTAAAAGGTTGCATTAGAGTCTAAACCAATATAACTTCTACACCAAAACTCTGCAATAAAAATTTAAGGGTTATTTTTGGGGCAATAAGTACAGATTCCCTTAAGTCTTCGCGAATCAACAATCGTCAAAACAATTTCATATATTTTCATCAAAGCCAAACTGACACCGATCAAACCCAAGGGCAATCCAACAACCAATTTAAAAAACATTGCAACAGAGAATTTAAAAATCACCCAACCGGCAAATGCTATCACAATAGCAGTTACAAACCATATCAAATTATTAACTTCCGATACAATTATCATTGCCAATGTGTGCCAGAATGGATGATTTTTAACTAAACGCTTCTTTTGTTTTTCCATTTTTTAAAACCTAAAACTACAATAACTAAAACGGCACCAGCAACCAAGATAAAAAATTTCAATGCAGACAAACTGCTATTAAAAAAAATATAATTTCTTTGGCTTTATGCTTTTTTATCCAATACATATCTTTTTATCTTCTCCTCCAGCACATAAGTGTAAGAAAACCACCAGAAGAAAAAGAACCATAAAACTACCAAAATCAAAGAGAAATAGTCATGGAATAAACCTGCCCACAATCTTCCCAAATAAATTGCCAGGAACCCCACAAACGATATTCTGAATAAATTAATAAAATAAGTACCCAACATTCCGATTATTATAGTTTCAAATCTCGACATCTTTGAAAACTTCCCTTGAAACCCTGTCAAAAACGTAGCGATTAACAAAACTACCGACTGCCAGCCAAGGCAATTCCATTGCATCTGCACAAAGCTGCCGTTTAACCAAACGCCCTTGGCAACCGGATAAACGGTAATTGCTCCGGGCAAAAGAGAAAGTACGGCAGCCAAAGCTTTGGATTGATAAGGCACCACAAATTCTTCCAAAACCCGGTAATAGTGAAACTTCAAAAAAATGCTGGTCAAAAACGCGTTAAATGTATTGATAAACGGCAGAAGCATTAAAACCAGCGCGGCAAATATAAAAATAGTCGAAAACGGGTTTTTATTTCTCATAGATTTATATTGACACTACCTTTGAGAAAAGTGTAAAATTTGGCTACTATGAACGGGCTAGTGTTAACTAAGTTAGAAAACTTAGAAAAAGAACTTAAAGAAATTAAAACCCTTCTTAAAGAGACAGGTAAAAAAGCTGTTACTAAAAAAAGTACATTAGCTGGGTTATGGAAAGGGTTAAACATAACTGATGAGGATTTGGATGAGGCTAAAAAAGCTGTCTTTGACTTTGATGTCGAGAAATATGTAAGATAACCCAAATCGAGAATGAAGTTTCTACTCGATACCCACGTACTGTTTTGGACTCTTACTCTCCAAAAAACTAAGCTAAGCAAAAAAGTCACAAAAACACTTGAGGAGGCGGATGAACTGATTCTACCTACAATTGTACTTTTAGAACTTTCGGGTCTTCTCCAAAAAAAGCAAGGAGATAGATATTTCGATATCCTATTGAACCAAATTCCTAAAAGTAAGTACTTTATTGTTCCTTTAGATCTTAGAACTGTTGAAGAAACGCGTCGAATTAAAGGTACACTAGAACTCCACGACAAAGTTATAGTTGCTACTGCTAAAATTTTAGACATTCCCATAATTACTAAAGATAAAGAAATTGCCAAAGTTTACAAAAAGATAATTTGGTAACAAACGTCAAGGACGATCACAATAGCACTTACAAACCATATCAAATTATTAACTTCCGACACAATTATCATCGCCAATGTGTGCCAGAATGGATGCTTAGAGTTCATAGTTCATAGTTCATAGTTCATAGTTAACGAGCAGTTGTCAGTTGTCAGTTGTCAGTTGTCAGTTGTCATCCACTCTGTATATCAGATCTCCTCTCTGATCGTAAAACTTTCTCAAGATAGAAGATCTTTCAAACTTTTCCGTATTTTTAAAATCATGATAAAACTCCGAACTTTTATTGGTATGAACCACAATATAGTCGATACCAAGTTTTTTAAGCCATATTTCAGCTTTTTGGGTACTTGCTCCTTGTCTCAATTCCCAAGCTGCATCTCTCCATGTTGAATGCAGCGACGCTTGATCAGCTCCTCCCCTCACCTGTTTAATATCATAAAAGCTATTCAACCAAAAAGCAGTTGTCCCAGAAAGAAATACCGTTTCGTCTGATTTAACATTTTCATTTAAAAAACTAGCTATCCTGTACTCTGCTGTTTCTTCAATACTTTTTCTCGGTAACCAAAAATCCCTCTTTTGCCAAGCAAAAAACCAACCCACTATAAAGTAACTTGTGAATAGTAAATAGAAAATAGATGTTTTGGCAATTTTTAATTTAAAATTGCGATTTGATTGAAAATTTGAAATTTGAAATTTGAAATTTTTTGCTACCAGCAGCACCAATCCAATCTCTACTTCCCCCATCCAGCTGGTCCAATCCAACCAAAAATCTGGGTTAGACAAAAATCTAAGAATCGTTAGAATTAAAAATATTGCAAACCATGAGATACTAAACCTTAAAAACTTGTCTTTTTTAGAAAACCCCCACCAAACTACTGCAACTGCTAAAATAACCGGCACAAGCCCTCTTAAGAGGTTAAAAAGCCATAAAAACACGCTAACAGCACTTTTCCCGCCAAAAGAAGGCGCTTTAAAAATAGTCAGCCAAAAGTTAGGTTCATACCACCAGAGTGTTAATACCCAACCGACCAAAACCACAATCACAACTTTTTTCAAACCCTCTTCCCACTTTTGAAAAGCCGTAACTCCCAAAACCAAAAGGCCAACCATTGCCGGTATTGAGGCTACCGTATTGGTCAAAAGCAATAAGGCAAAGGCTACTGCAGGCAGTAATAAATTTAAAATTTTAAATTTAAAATTTAAAATTACCGCGAAAGCGGCTAGCACCCACGGCGTCAAAGCACTTGCCAAAACTGCCGAAACATCGCTTAAAGCCAAACTTGATACTAACTTCCATGGCAAAACCAGACTTATCAAAAAAATTAAAATCCCAATCGTTTTCTTCTTCGACAAACTCCATCCGAATACTCCCCAGCCCAAAGACAGTGCAAAGTGAGAAGTGATAAGTATAAAGTAAGAAAGGTCAAAAAGAGAAAAATTGGGCAAAATCTTGGCCAAAGCAACCAAAAGTGTCGGAACGATAGGTCCGGTTAAATAATTAAACGGAGTTGAACCAAGATACCAATAAGGATAAATAGTAAACCAGCTGTTTTCCGCTGCAAAACGTGCCAGAGAAACAGTTACAGGAATAAATGAAGTAGCAACCGGATACATTATTTATAGTGACCAGTTTGTTCATCTAAAACAAATCTATATGCAAACCACCAAAAGAAGAAAAGCCAGGCAATAACAGCTAATATTGATCCATAGTCATGGACAATTATTGCTGGGGATTGGCCGAAAAAGTAGGCAACCAAAACCACAACCACAATTCTAAAAATGTTTACCAAGAATGTGCCTAAGGCGCCTAATATTGCCGCTTTAAATTTTGAGAAGTTTGTGTATTTATCCCCTTGTAGACCTACGAAGGTGGTGATCATAAAAAAGAGTAATGACTGCCAGCCAATACAATTCCAGACAAGTTCGGCAATAAAGGGTTGAGTTTCACCCAAAACCACATATTCTCTTGTCACTGCCACATCAAAACCAAGAGTCGCCAATACCACTGCCACCATTCTCACTTCAAAAGGCACAATCACCTCACGTATAAACCAATATCCTCGCAAATTAATGACAATTCTCGTTAAGATGTCATTAAAAGTCGCCATCAAAGGAAAAAACATCAAAACTAGAACCAGAATCAAAAATAGAGTGACAAAAGTGTCCTTTGAAACTGAAATTGCTCTAAATTTTGGTTGAATCATTCTTTTTTCTTTTTAAACTTCTTAATTAGCTTTCCTAAGAATGGCGTTGTTGCTAACAGAAGCAGCACCTTTTCAGGCACGACTGCGAATTCAAAATTTAAACCCTGCCGCAAGACAACTCCAACTTGGGTAGTACCGGCTCCGCTCAGCGGGGCGGAGATATGACCTAAATCTCCTGCTGTAAAAGCATAAGAGAACTCAGCACTCCAAGAAATTGTTGCTGCATCAGTTGATTTAAAGTAGGCTTGTTCTGAAGTGTCTTTAATAACATGGGCATATAAATCAGCATTGGTTGAATCATAGGTCAGAGAAACTGATGTCAAATTCGTTTCCCCTGAAAAAGGAGCAGTACCAGATGCTGCCGCATAACAAGCAGCGTCATTACAGTCAGCAAAGGTAGTATCAGCATCAGTAACATCAAAATAGGCAACCTTGCAATCAGTGGCTGTTGGGCAGTAGACTGAGGGTGCGCCAGTAGCACCAACAGCAGTATCAATATCATTTATGGTTGGGGCAGAACAAGCAGCGTCATTACAGTCAGCAAAGCTAATGTCACCATCAGTACCATCAAAATAGGCAACCTTGCAATCAGTGGCTGTTGGGCAGTAGACTGAGACTCGGCCATTAGTACCAGCAGCAGTATCAATATCGAGTGGGCCACCACCGTCAAACGAACTGCAGGCGGCGTTGGCACAGTCAGCAAAGCTAATGTCACCATCAGTACCATCAGAATAGGCAACCTTGCAATCGTCAGCTGTTGGGCAGTAGACTGAGGGTTGGCCAGTAGTACCAACATCAGTATCAATATCGAGTGGGCCACCACCGTCAAACGAACTGCAGGCGGCGTTGGC
>CAYMIE010000004.1:19603-27218 GCA_964390405.1 uncultured Gammaproteobacteria bacterium
CAGTATCAATATCGAGTGGGCCACCACCGTCAAACGAACTGCAGGCGGCGTTGGCACAGTCAGCAAAGCTAATGTCACCATCAGTACCATCAGAATAGGCAACCTTGCAATCAGTGGCTGTTGGGCAGTAGATTGAGACTCGGCTAAAAACACCAACATCAGTATCAATATCATTTATGGTTGGGGCAGAACAAGCAGCGTCATTACAGTCAGCAAAGGTAACGTCACCATCAGTACCATCAGAATAGACAACCTTGCAGTCAGTGGCATCGGCTGCCGGGCAGTAGACTGAGACTTTGCCAAGATTAACATTAGTACCAGCAGCAGTATCAATATCAGAATAAGAAGGCAGGCCGAGGGTGTAAAAATTGGTGGCAGTAGTTCCAGAAACTGTCAAAAGCCAAGTAGTTACTGCATCTGTTGTGGCAGCATAAATATTATCGGTTACAGTTGCAATTGTGTTGTTACTAATTGGCCAAGTTGCACCCGGAGTTTGTGATCCAGCCCCTTCTGTAATTGAAACTGAAAGGTCACCATCCTGAAAAATTACTGCCACCCCATCACCTGGGGCAATAAGAACCGGCCGATCAAGTGCTGTTAAGCCGGAATTGGCACTAATGTCAGTAAAAGTACAGCCGGAAAAGGTTAAATTAAAGATGACAAATGCAGTATTAACATCTGTGTCAGTCATTGCCAAGTAAACATCACCAAAATCATCAACTGCCACAGAAACTGTAACTGAAAAGCTTGAACCGAGTATTCCCAGGTTTGCGGATGTACATTTGGTTCCTAAAGCATCGGCAGAGGCTGTATTAATAGTATTAACCTCAATTGCCTCCCCACTATCATCAATCCAGGCGACATAAATCGTTGTTCCTTCTAACCAAACAGAGGAGTTGCGGTTATCAGCATCAGTTGAGTCAACATCAACAGCAGTCCCCCAACTGACACCATCTGAAGACTTTTTGTACCAAACATCATTACCGTCATCATAGAAGGCATACCAATTGCTTGAAGCATAAACTAACTTTCTTTGTAGTCCTCCAAATTGAACTTCAGATTCCAAAATGCCTCCAGAAACAATAACAGATGGATCAATTGATATCGGATAAACTCTTTGAGGATCTGAAAGCCAACTTTTTGCTGACTCCCCTAAAGTTTTTGTCAACTTGTAGCCTGTTGGGGTTTTGTCTAGGGTAAGCTTTATGTCATTACTTACACTACCTTTTGAATCTTTTGCAAAGGGTTGTGAGAGCTTAAAGAGTTCTTTGCCTTCCTCTTTCTGACTGAAAAAACCAAAAGTTTGATTATCAATCCAAATTACTTTAACATCGATTGTTTTTAAAGTCTGCTCAATTTTTTCTATGGATACTAACTCTTTAATAATTAATTCCTCAACTAGAAGATCATTAGTTAGCGAATATTTTAAATCAACATTTTTAATAATTTCTTCATAAACAACTTCTTTGTCTTGATAAATTGTTGATTTGATTGGATTCACCTTTTCCCCATTAATGGTTTTTGTTTCAAATTCAATTTCTTGGTTTTCTAGCTTAATTCTTATCCTTGGTTCTTGATGGAAAATCACTTCTAAGTTTTTACCGCCTTTGGTTGTTTTCTTAACTGCTCTTGGAGTGGTGATTTCTTTTGCTGTTGCATTTTTTATAATTTCTTCCCTATTTGGAGAATTCTTGGGATTACTTGTCTCCTGTTGCTTGTCACTTGTCTCTTGCATTCCTTCAACCGTTCTCAAAACTGGCTGTGAAGCATAAGAGGTTGAAACTGGGACAAGGGGTGCGAAAAGCGACATTAAAACTGTAATTACAATGATTAGACCTAAGGAAAAATTTCCAATAAACCTTAGATTTTTCTTTTGTAAAAGAGGTTGGGGGTTAGAAAATTGGAAATTTGAAATTGAATTTAAAACGGGTGCAGGTTTTGCCCAGGGAAATAATTTGCTCCACCAAAAGCCTAGTCTAACTCTTGAGATCACATCGGTAACGTGACCGGTTTTGGGTGTTCTAAACCAAGGTCCTTCTTCGCTCTCCATGAAACCTTTAATGGCAGCATAGGCCTGAAACGGCGTTACTAGATACGAAAGAAGGATAAATGAGAATACTCCTAAATAATCTTTTTCTTCGGATTGCTCCAAGAAAAGTCCAAGTAAATTAACCAGAGGCAAAGCCAAAAAGTTACTAAACACCAGTGACCAGCCTAAAGTTACTGTCCAATATGGTAAACTAACTTTAAAAATAGCTTCCGAAATAAACCAGGCAAAAGTTCCCACCACAAAGAAAGCCGCCTGCAGATAGTAAGGCGCCAGGAAGGCAAATTCTAATTTTTCACGAAAAGTTAGATGAGGAGATCTAACTATATCGAATAAATACTTTTTAATATTAAATGAGTGCCCCTCTGCCCAGCGCATGCGCTGGCGAATCAAGCGCTTAATTGTGGCTACTGCCTCTGCCGGTGCCTGAATATAGGGAGTATAAACAACCTTATAACCCTGAGCGTACAACCGAAGGGTGAGTTCAAAATCTTCGGTAATTGATGTCCCCCAACCAAACTTATCAAGTACGCTTCTGCGGATTGCATAAACAGAACCGGCAATCATCTTGAGGCCTCCGTAAAGTTCGATCGCCGACCTCTCAACTACATAAGAACCCGCGTATTCGCTGCGAACTCCGCGGGTAATCCAGTTTTCGCTCTTGTTAAGAACATGCCACTGATAACCTTGGATCGCCGCTACGCGGCTGGGTTCTTTCTCCGATACCGGATCGGAATTAGACGATCCGGTATCGGAAGCATCTACCAGCGCAAAGTACTTGACAAACTGTTCAATAGTATCGCCATAAGGCACAAAGTCGGCATCAAAAACCAAAATATACTCTGCCCTCTTGTCAGAAACCCTGAGCGCCTCGCGAAGGGCCGCTCCCTTAAATCCGGCTCGAGTAGACCGGTGAATTAACTTTATAACTGGCTTACCACTGCCTTCAGGGGGAATTGAAGAGTAAATCTGCAGGTTTTCGTCTGATATTTCCAAGACCAGCTGTCTCCCTTCCTCACTCATTACTTTTTTGGCAATTTCCGTCGTCTCATCTGTCGAATCGTCAACTATAACCAGTTCGTAGGCAGCCCTTCGACTACGCTCAGGATTGCGGGTGGCGGCAGCGGAGGGAGTCCCACTGAGCGCCCGCAGGTCATCATTGTCACCAGAATCAAGGTCGGGATCCACTGTGGACGAGGACGTCGAGTGGGACGAGCTGCCGACAGGACCCGCAACAAACCACTCTTGGGCCGTGCAGACCTTGATCATTCGCTCAACCACGCGTTTTTCGTTATAAATAGGAATATGAACGGAAACAAAAGGCGCAGATTTAAGTTCGACGCCGGATAAATCTTCAACCAAACCGACGCTAAAATTCTTCTTACCATTAAATATTTTTTTAAATATACCTGTGGCAAAGTTAGTACTAGCTGAATTTGCACTTTGATTTTCTGTCGTCTGTCCACTGTTCACTTTCCACTGATCACTGTTCCCTGTTCCCTGATCCCTATCTTGTTTGGCACCTTGTCGAAGAACGAAAACTAAAGATGCATAGTACTTTGCAGAATATGCAAAAAACAGAAGTCCAAAAGTTAAGGCGGTGATTGGAAAGAATATTGTCGGACGAAAGATTTTATCAACTTCAAAGATGTACAAAATAAATAGAACAAAAGGTATCGCAATAGGCCAAGTAATCGGGTTTGATACCATTTTTGGAATAGTTGCAAAGGGTGAAAGTATACGGATAAGTGCTCCTCTGGGCACAGCGGGCGCTTCGACAGGAACAGGAAATTGTTCTGGAACTTGCGCGCCTTGAGCGTATGCTAGTCGTTGATTGTAGGTAGAGAGGTTGTTCCTCTGAAGTATGTTTTGAATTCCGTGATGACCAACAATCGGCTTTCCATCAACACTCGGAACTTCAGCATATAACTTATGGACTGAAAATTCTGGCTTTTCTGAAGCGAGTTTTAGGACTACTCGCTCCGCTTCAGTGCTTAGCGACCGATGATGGTCAGATCCTTTCTTGTGCTTGTGGACTAAAGCGTCGACAACGTTGGCGCCAGTCGCCTCAGCCTGTTTGTAATCATTAAGCCATCTATAAAAAGTTGGCCTCGAGATATTCCATCTTCTACAGATTTTAGAAATCGGCTGATTGTCCTGCTGATATTCCTCCACAGCTTTCACCTTGTAGGCTGGTGAAAACTCGTGTGAAAATAAAGTTCTAACAGGATGTAAAGTGCTAAAATTGTGCCGAAGCCCGGAAGTCTGCAGATTGTGTCTAACTAAAATTCCATAAACACCCTTCAGGGAAATCTTGTAACCTGAATTGTTTACTTGGCGCGTTAGCTGACGAAGGCTTAAGCTGGGATTTTTTACTACAAAATCAAGTACAACTTTCTCTATCTTCCAGGGAAGCCTTTTGTAATGGGCACTGCCCCGCCTGTATTTACTCTCAAGGATATGTTTGCCTCTTAGGGGAGAAGCTTTGTATCTATTAAGCCAAGTATGGAGACTTTGCCGGCTGCAGTTGTATTTGTGGGCAACAGAAGATAATTTTCTCTTCTTATTTATTACCTCGCGGACAGCCGCAAGTTTATCTGAGGCAGAAAGTTTGTGCATGACTGCTTGTCCTCCGAAGCTCTGCTGCTTAGAGCGAAGGAGGGAAACTCGAACTAACTTAATGTTAAAAACTATGGAAACACTTTGTCAATATACTAGATGTGATTTATGAAAATAATTTAGGTTTGAACTGTTATTTAGAGGGCAGGTTCAGTACCCATAAAAGTTTACAAAAAAAACAGGCGTGACAAACTTTTCGAATATTTATGGCTAAGTATCATTTCTTTTAAACCGTGAAAAATGCGCGAGGCGACGTTTGATATGTTAATTTATAGATTGATATATTATAGCTGAACTTTTATTAATGTTACATTTATGTAAAAATTTAGCCAACTGGATAGAAAAGTTATTATTTTTCTGAACAATTTATTACAATAAAATAGTTTTTTAATAATCTAATAAAATATTGAGTACAGAACAGGCTCATCCCTGCTAATTTGCTGGTAATTAGACAAGATACTGATAACAATCGTCCACGACCTACCAAACCGTCTATAAGGGGCTTTTATGATAAATAGAGATTAATTTGAGAATAATTATTTGCAGCCCCCTAAATCGCCGCTAACACACTTTTAATAAACTTCTCCAGCTTAAAAGCTGGAGTGTTATCTTAAGTTTAATGAGCACTGCTGAAGAAGTATGTATTCCCTTGCTTTCATCCTCAGCATGAATGCTGAGGTTTTCAGCAACGTGAATATAAATTACATATTCTGACAATAGATTTATTAATTCTTTGGAAAAACTTAGCAACACAATAAAAAATATTTACAAAAAAATAATTAGACATTTTTTGGAAATCTTTTTAAAAAAAAGCAAATTTTTATGCAATTTTTCAGTATTTTAAATCCGTATAACATTAGATCTAATTTCAGAATCATTTTATCTTTATATTCGTTATAATTTTAATATATAATATGTACGAATAAATAGACCCACAAATAACCTAATAATAATATGTACAAACTTAACATTATCTTTATTTTTTAATAACTTGTTAATTACACAATTAATGTATTGGTTATCATAGAAAATTTTACCCTTTTAGTTGCGTTCATTATACTGTTTACAAAACTAACATTTTTAATTTCTTTATAAAACACACTATCTTATAGTTATTTAAGCGAACCAAACATCAGTAATTGTTCCAAAAACCTATATCCTATAATTTTTCCGACTTCAATTTTCGTCCTCTCGGGAAAATTACTCTCAAAGAAAAGTTGACAACACTTAATGCATATAGTAGTGTGAATTATAATCATAATTAAAAAATATGGCCAAAGATAGACCTATTCTAACCCTCTCAGTTGCTGCCACTTTACTAAAAGTTCACCCTCGAACATTAATGCTCTATGAAAAAGAGGGTTTAATTCAACCCCATAGAACCGGAACTAACCGGCGCTTGTTTTCTGAAGCCGACTTGGATTTGATTCAATTTATCAAGTACTTAATTAGCGAAGAGAGGGTCAATATCATCGGCGCAGGAGTGATTATCAGGATTCTTCGAAGAGCTCATCTTAAGTACCCAACCCTCAAAAAAGAATTCTTCCCGGAATATAAAGAAAGAAGATTAATTTAATAACTTCTACTCTCCTCTTGATATCTTTTATTCCCTATTCCTTATTCCGATTATTCCGATACCGGAGCGGTATTGCAGAGCGGTATTGCAACATAACGCCTTCATCCAAAAAATCACCCTTCGTAATCATAAGTAAGATGTTTTATTTGTTCTAACTTACGCCCATAATCTTCTTGATCCAGCACAAACTTCTTATAATCATCTTTCGAATTGAAATGGCTTAATATTGGGTTGGGATCACATAACCCAAATTTACCCATAGCTTCATCTTCGGAAATATAACTTAAATAAGAAGACCATTTATAATCTTCAACTTTAGAAATTATGCTCGAAACAAGAGGGTTAAGATGAATATATCGCGAGGTATGGATTAATTGTTCATCAGTATCAATTAACACATTTTTAAATCGGCCCTGAAACAAGGGCCCCACTCTCTTATATTTAACATTCACATAATGTGAATAGCTATTATTTAAACGGCTCATATATGCAGTAATTCCATTCTCTATTAATTGGTTTACCAAAAAGTGGAAATGATTAGGCATCAAACAGTAAGCAAGAATCTGAACCTTAGGTTCACTTAAACCCACTTTACTACTTTCCGCTCCGGTATCGGAAAGTTTGGATCTATGACTAAACTTTGTAGAATTTACTAAATAATGGGCGGCGGAATAAAGAAAACGTTGGTAATCAACATCTGAAAAAAATATCTCGCCTTTATTAACTCCTCTATTAAAAATATGGTATATGTGATTAGTTACAAGCGGTTCTTTCCTCAACATCCGCCAATACTACCATGCCGCTCCGGTATCGACAACAGTCGTTAACAGCTTTATTACCCTAATCTAAAAAAGAATTTTTCCCGGAATACAAGGAAAAGAAATTAATTTAACACTTACCTAAAAAATCTCGGTTCCCTTATATATTATTAGTTTGTATTCTCCAGCAGAGTTCATGTAAACTTGAGAAAAACTCCAGCCTTAAGCTGCAGAAGTTTATAGTACGATATAGATTATCGTACTTGTTATAATCATTCATTTCTCTTAACATAGCTTTGATCAATCTTTAAACACCTCTAATTAATTTCCCTATCTTGCAACTACAGCCTTATGCTCGCCTGCAGAAAGGTTTGAATGCTTTTATACTGGGGAATGTTCACGGCCGGATTTTCAATTGGCGCCATCTTTGCCTATATCACCTTTGCCAATAAAAATCTGGAGGAAGATCAAAAATCAGTTAGTGACGTGCTCAAAACCAGCTTTGACAATTTTAGTTTTTCTAAACCTAAAAACAACCCATCCAATAGTCCCCAAACTAATCAAATACCCCAAATAAACACTAAAAGGCTTACCGTAAACTAAATCTATCTCAAA
>CAYMIE010000005.1:0-26933 GCA_964390405.1 uncultured Gammaproteobacteria bacterium
AAATGAAATTTTGAGACTAAAATTAAATATTAAAAATATTTTTTGGCTGGTTGTTTTTTTGGCGGTTTTACTGATAGGTACAATCAAACAAGTATCATGGATTGAGCTGAATAAAAAGAATTTAAAAGCAGATCCCAATTATTCAGAATTAATTAGAAAAATCAAAAAAGACACAGACAAAGACGCAGTAATTGCTTCAATAAACCCAAATGTCATGCAAAATATTACTGGCCAAACCGGTAGATGGGTATATCTTGGTTCCGCAGATAGAACAATTATTCCACAGGCAGAGAGAATTCAAAGAGTTTGTTCTCTTCTTAAATATTATTCTGATAAAGAAATAAAAAAGAATATTGTTGATTTATCAAGATATACAGTGGGTAATATAGTCTGGAAAGAAATTGACAAAACAATAATTGTGGGGGAAATTAATCGGTGTTCAAAAGATAGTATATCTAGCAATTTTAAACTTGATTACTTTGTACATGAAAAAGAGGATGATAGCTTGGAGTTATTTAAAGTGAATTAAGTTCTTAAAAGATTTTTAAGAATTGCTGAAATTTTATTTTTTGATGAATTATTTAAACCCAAAAGTGTCATTGCGAACGCACGAGCATTTTTCGAGTATTTATTTCTTAATTCAATATTATCTATAAAATTTGCTATCTTATCAAAATCGTTATCGGATAAAATGGATAGACAAGCTTCATTTCTTCCTGCATTATAAAAATCTTTTCGTCCATGAGGATTAAAAAAAATAGTCGGTTTCCCATAAAGCATTGCATCAAAACCAGCAGTTGTATTTTGAAAAATTACGATGTCCACTTGCTTTATAATATCTATTAATGGCACTTCATTTTCAAAAGATGATTCTAAGTTGGAATTTTTTATAAGTGAATGTAAATCGCGAGTATTTTGATACGGGTGTACTCTGATATACAATTTCACATTATCGTAAGTTTCAAGAAGATCGAACAATTTTTTATAGTAAAAATCCACGATGTTATTATCAGTTATTTCGATAGAGGCAAGAAAAAGTATTTTAATCAATTCGGATCGCGGTTTAGCTTTTAAATATATCTGTTTATGAAATGGTGAATGTCCAACCAATAAATGTCTTTTTTTAAAGTGATTTATTTTTAAAAACGTTTTTTTAAAATAATTACTCCACGTAATAAAATAATCACTGGTGGGGTAAATAGCTGGGGAACCAGATCCATCAAAAGCACCATGTTGTATACAAATCGTCTTCATATTCAAACTTTTTGCGGTATCGACGTAGGGTAGTATTTTTGCATCAGGATCCGTAGTTGTTAATAGTGCTTTTGGTTTTAATTCCATTAACACTTTTTGGGCAATATGTTTGTCAAGAAAAGTTTCTACAATTTCTGTTTCAATAATATTCTTAATTTTACTGCGCATATATTTAAGTATTATTGGATCGCCTTTATATTTGATGTGGGAAAAATTATTCCATACCTTATTTTCAATTAAGCCCCCCCTCTTTTTATATGCGTAATGCCAAAATTTATTTTCTACTAATTTATTTTTTTCATAATACCTTTTATATAGTGAATCTAAAATAAACTTGTATTTAACATTCACACTATATGTTAATATTTCAACCATTAACCCCGATTTTTTAAGACTATTAATTACATTATTCATTTGAATTAAATGTCTAGGTGTTGCAAGGATTAATAGATCAGTGTTTCTATTTTTTAATTTTTGCTTTTTAAAAGATCTTATTTTTTGAATAAATTCTCCTATTTTTCTTTTGATAGTAATAGAATCATCTGGTCTCATGAGTACCTTTACGTTGATGTGCTTTTCTTTACAAATTAAATAGAAAGCGTGTGGCTTAAGATTTGCATCTATTACTGATGATCCTGAGTAATCTCTAATAGATCCTACAGTTACCTTTTGCGGTTTTACTTTTGAAAGTACTAATTTTGCAAAATCTATAGATCTATCAAGCTCAGCTAAATAATCTCCAATCCTATCTCTCGCGTAACGAATATTATGATCTTCACAGAATTTGTAAGATACTTTAAAATTTGGGAAAGTGTACTTTCGGGGAATAAATGAAGCGTCTTTATTTAGAAAATTATAAATAGGATTTTCATATGACGGATTCTGTTGCTTGATGGAGAATTCAGCTTCCAGTGAAGTTGAAAGAATTAAGGTATCTTTCCTTTTTAAATATTGGACGACTTTTTTAGCTTCAATTTCATTTGATACTATAATCAAATGTGTTATTAGCGTCATTAAATTTATTTGAAGCGAAAACGGTTGTCACCAATTAATTTACTAAATATTATTTTATTTGGCAAAATAATAAAGTAATCTTTATGGTCAATCATTGTATCCCTTTCTTCTTCCGTATAAAGTTGCTCTTTAATTTTTTCTCTATTCCTACGGCCAGTAAATTTAATTTTAATTGTTTTTCCGTTCGCATTTTCATTTATCGTCTTATTTGCTAATTCTAATATATTGTGTTCAATCATCTTAAGTACGAAAATTTCCTGCCCCTTCATATCAGAAAAAGCTCTAAAAATAAGATCAACTGCTTCATTAATACTCATAAAAAATCTTGTCATATGTTTGTTAGTTACGGTGACGGGCCCACCCTTTTTTATTTGCTCAATCCATGTTGGAATAACTGAACCTCTAGAGTTTATTACATTACCAAATCTAACTACGCAAAATTTTGTTTTAGCATCTCCCGTATAACTCGGTGCACCAACTATCATTCTCTCCATTAATAATTTAGTAATACCCATCAAAGTGTTCGGGTAAACAGCTTTATCTGTAGAGATTGCAATGACTTTATCAACATCGTGATCAATTGAGAGGTCTATTAAGTTTTGTGTACCGTACACATTTGTTTTAATAGCTTCAAAAGGATTATATTCACAGTATGGAACATGCTTTAAGGCCGCAGCATGAAAAACAATATTTGCTCCAACAAGAGCTTTACTTAATCTTTCTTTATCACGAATATCACCAATCAGATATCGCACATCGACTTTAGTCTTAATTTCATCCAATTCTTTTTGCAAAAAAAAATGCTTTGTTTCATCTCTGGAATAAACCCTAATTTGCTTTGGTGAAAAATTAAGCAGTTGTCTAACGATTTCACTGCCTATGGATCCAGTACCTCCAGTTACCACTACAACTTTTCCATTGATATTTTTTGCAATTTGTCTATTGGATAGTTTTTCTGATTTCTTCATTTTTAAATATAATCCTATAACTTTCAAATTTTTACAACATTAGCCACAATATTTCAGAAAGTTTTTAAGTATAACATAAGTTTATATAGAAACGCTGAGCAGAATTTTCGTAGATTTAGGTTATATATTTCCAACTATTTTTACTGGTACCCCGAAAGCCATTTTATTTGGGGGTATATTTTTATTAACGAAACTATGAGCTCCAATAATACTATTTTGCCCGATCGTTACATTAGGCATGATACTCGTATGACTACCAATTTTTGCATTTTTGCAGATTTTTACAGGTCCTGATTTATTATCAATGGTCGAATCTGAGTATATCGAGCAATGAGATCCAATTTGAACATTTTCTTCGATTGTTACACCGTTTTTAGCATTGATAAATGTGAAAGCACCAATATCTGTATTTTTGCCAAGTTTTAAACCATTTCGATTTTGGCACATCCATTGCCAGCGGGTCATATTATTTTTATCAAATCTTGGAAACTTCCAATTTACAAATCTTGATTTTATCATCTATGGATAATTCTTGATCTTTTGATTGCTTTCTCAAGTTCAAAACAAACTCTCTCAATCATTTTTTTTGGCATAAGTGTGAATAGAGGTAAAGCTAAGCTTCTTTTACTCACCGATTCGCTTACAGGGAATGTGTTTTCCTTATATTTAAATTGTTTTCTCCAATAAGGCTGAAGGTGAATCGAAGGTAGATATGGTTTACACTGAATTTTCTTTGAGATCAAAATCTCCATAACTTTATCCCTGTTAATACTTTTATCTAACATAACTATAAAAGTTTGCCAGCTCCTTTTAGACTTTTCATTATCTTTAGCAAGAGTCGAAACATTATTAACATTTTTTAGATATTCTTGATAAGTCTTAGCTGCTAACTTTCTAGATTTTAGAATCTGTTTTATCTTCTTCATTTGAATATAACCTAGAGCAGCGCTTATCTCGTCCATTCGATAGTTGTATCCTAATTTATTATGTACCAGCCATTGTCCATCATCGTTTCGACCTTGATTAACCAAGCTCTTTAAAAGTCCGTGTTGTTTTTTGCTATTGGTTGTAACTATTCCTCCTTCTCCTGTAGTAATTTGTTTATTAGGATAAAAGGCGAAAATCGCCATGTTCCCAAAATTACCAACCATTTTCCCATTGTATACTGCACCCAGCGATTGACAAGCATCCTCGACGACTTTTAAATTATATTTTTTTGCAATGGTCATAATATTATCGTAATTTATTGGATAACCAAAAACATGTATAGGTAAGATAGCCTTCGTGTTCTTCGTAATCACACGTTCAATCTTGTTTGGATCGATATTAAATGTCACGGGGTCAATGTCGACAAATACAACTTTTGCACCGCAGTAGAGAATGGCATTCGCTGAAGCAACAAAAGAGAAGGGCGAGGTAACAACCTCATCACCTGTTTTTATTCCTAATGCTACCAATGCCAGATGCAATCCAGCAGTACCAGACGAAGTAGTTACAGCGAAACGAGTTCCAATAAATTTCGCGAATGATTTTTCAAATAATTCCAAATATGGTCCGAGGGCTAAAATTCCTGACCGCAAAACTTTTGATAAGACCTTTTCCTCGTCGACTGTCAAGTAAGGAGGTGAAAGAGGAACATAATTTACTGGCAACTTATTAATTCTTGGTAGCATAAAATTGTTTTTGGATTAAACCTTTTTCCAATTCAATTTCCGAAAGAATTTTAACAATTCCTCCAGAAGCATTACCATCGCCATAAACGTTTCTAATTTTCTGCACCTTACTTATAAAGTTTTGATCCTTTAGGCATTTAGTAATAGCTATAAGAATCTCTTTTTCATTGGAATTTACATCAACGATGTTTGTATTCCTTTCTCTTCCTTCCTGGCGAGGACCAATATTTACGGTAGGCAAACCGCACGAAGCAGTTTCTATAATACCTCCAGATGAATTACCGACCAAGACGTCTGCAGCCCTTAAAAGATTTATATACTCGAATCTTCCTATACTTTGAAAAACGTAGAGACCCTTCTTTTTTCGATACTTTTCTATTTCTACTATCATAGCTTCAGATCCTGGATCACCATTTGGATATATCAGAATTTTTGTACCATTGAAAGTATTTAACGATCGCAATGTTTTGCGCATATCCAGCGAACTGTCTGTCACTGAAGTCGTTATGGGATGTTGTAAAATTACAAGAAGCGGATGCTTAATTATAATTTTTAACTTTCTGGACAATTGCTTTTCGTTAATTTTTTCACAAGCTACAAATTCATCAAGACCTGGCGCGCCAACCAAAAATACATTTTCAGGATTTTCTCCCATTTGGATGATATTAGACTTACTCTTCTTGCTGGTCGCGAAATGCAGGTGAGCTAATTTAGTGATTGCATGACGCATAGACTCATCAATGCCAGCTTTTGAGATTTCACCACCATGAATATGTGCGACCGGTATGGGTAATAAAGCACCAGCGATAGCTGCAGCAAATGTTTCACTCCGATCTCCGGTAAGAAGTAAAATATCAGGCTGAAGCTTTAGAAATAATTTAGTTAATTTCATGACTCCATCACCGACTTCGAATCCCATTTTTCCCTCAGTTTCATTTGGCAATGTCATTGAAATCTTTGCCACTACCGGGAATTTGTCCTTATATATATCTGAAGAAGTGGATCCAAATTTATTGATGAAATGAACAGCCGAAACTACAAGTTGCAAATCCAAATTAGGAGAATCTATTACTTTTCTAATTATTGGTCTTAGAATTCCGTACTCAGCTCGGCTCCCGGTAAATATAGCTATCTTCCTTTTTTTCATCTTAAAATATCCCCTTCGGCAATTGCTAAACTTTTTGGTTCCCAATCTTGGACTTTTACTATTCCTCTAGAAGCTTTTACAAGAAAACCCTCTTTTTTTAATCTGATAACAGTACCTACTTTAAAACTTAAATTGTTATCTAGAGGTTTCGATTTCCAAATGATAATCTTATATCCATTCCAGAAACAAAACGCCCCAGGATAGGGTTTAGTGGTTGCTCTGATTAGCCTATCGACTCTCAAATAAGATTTGTTCCAGGAAATTTTACCATCCGAAGGCTTTCTAGCAGGCCAGTAGTTACTTTTTTGCGGTTGAGGAGTTCGTCTTTCAATTCCTTTAGCGATTTTTGGCAAAGTTCTAACGAGCATTTTCTTCCCAGCGAAAGTCATTTTTCTGTAAAGTGACGTAGCGTCGTTCCGCCCCGTAATTTTCCAGCTCATCTGATCGACAATATCACCGGTATCGGCCGACTGATCAAGGTAAAAAAAGGTTAGACCTGATTTTTTCAAACCTTTCAAGATTGACCATGGTATTGGTGCCCTTCCGCGGTTTTTTGGTAAAAGTGTTGGATGGGTCCCCAAAATTCCAATTCTCGGGATTTCAAGAATTTCTTTTTTGACAATTTGGGAAAGGCCAAATAACAAAATAAGATCTGGGGTCAATTTTTTGATGGAAAGCACCGTTTTTGAATCATTAATATTTTTAAACCAAAAATGGGGACTGTGGTATGTTTGAGCTAAGTCTTTTTGATCCCGATAATCCGAAATATCTTTGTTGTATTTTGGAAGGACGTTAAAAATTCCTACAACATTTGCTAATTTTTTCTCAAGAATTTCTGCTAAGCAGTGCCAAGAAAATTCAATACTACCGATAAAGATCACTCGCATATCAATTTTCTCTTGCAAAAAGCAAACGGAATCTTTCCGCATATTCAAAACCAGAAACTAACCCACGTTCTCTAGCCAGTATTTTCAAACCCTCAGTCGATCTTGGGTGAGGTAATGTTTTTAACTCTGTTTTGTATAATCTCATAGCCATTACTTTAGTATCGATGAAATCACTAATATCGACGAAATAATTGTAGTCAGTTTGACTAGCGCGAATTTTGGAAAATAAAGTAGTCACGGGAATTTCGTAACTAAAGACTTTTTCGATGAAGTTTTTATATCTAGCGGCAATAAGACCAGCTTTGGCGGCTATTTCATGGTCATCATGCATATCCACAAGCGGTGGCAAATATACGATTTGGGGTTTAATTTTTTCAACAATTTTAGTCGTACTGTCAATAATTTGATGTTGGGGATAGATCGAAAGAGAAGCAGCTTTAAATTTAGCATGATAAAAACCGTCAAATTTGTAAAATTTAGCAACCTCTTTAGCTTCATCAAGTTTTCTGGCAACTATTGATTTTGACCAACGGGGACTAAATGCTCGAGTTAATACAAGCCAAAATAACTTGTGTTCTTGGTTTTTAAATTTGGCAATAGTTCCACCCATGCCAATTGTTTCATCATCAGGATGGGCAGAAACAATAAGAATTCTCATAAAACAAGATCAGGAGTAATTTCCTGATCAGCCCTTACATCTTGTCTCAATTTCTTACCCAATAATTTCTCAAACTCGAGAGGATTAAAATCTCCTCTTGTTCTTTTGGCATTTAATACTTTGACAGAAATTAACGTTCCTTTCGGTAAATCTATTCGTGCTCTCACCGCTTTTCTAAATATGTCAATATTGTTTGATTCGGAAGGTTGAATCCTTTTTATCCCATCACCAAATGCATCTTTAACCTTAATACTTCGGGTTTTTGAATATTCTACTTCTCTAATTTTTCTCACCATTTCCAAAAATTCTGTGTCTTCTAATGAAGCTTTATGATCTGGGCCAACATTATTTTTATTAAGAGTCATGTGTTTTTCAACGGAAACCGCTCCCAAAATTACGGCGTCAACAGGAACATTAATATCATTACCGTTGTCAGAAAAACCTATAACCGCTCCAAATTTTGGTGCGATTTGTTTCCAAAATGTTTTTATAACCGCAAGATTCTGTTCATTTGTTGGTGTCGGATAAGAAGATGTGCATTGATAAACTAAAATAGGCCCCCTAAAACCATGGTCTCTTAAAAACTCAAGCGATTTTTTAACATCTTTCAAAGTTCCTCCCCCAGTCGAAAGAAAAAGAGGTTTTTTAGCGAGTTTTCGGTTTTTAGTAATCTTATAGAGTAAGAGTCCATTATTTAAATCAGGAGATGCAATTTTAATAATTGGCAAATCCAGCTTCGAAAAAATATCTACACTGGCCAAATCGTGGAGCGACGCAAAGAAGATAATCCCCCTTTTCTTTGAGTAATCCTTAAGCTTAGCGAAATCTTTCTCAGAAAGAGCTAACCTTTTTAACATTTGATATTGGTTTTCGTCACTGCCGGTTGTTTCTTTTTGATAATTTCCTTTAGCTGCATTCCTTGTAGCGATCTCATCTGGCACGAATATTTGAAACTTTACGGCGTCCGCACCAACAGCTTTTGCTTGATCAATTAATCTTTTAGCTAGCCGCAGTGACCCATTATGATTAACACCGGCTTCTGCGACGATAAAACAAGGGTAACCGTTGCCAATCAATCTATTGCCTACTTTAATAATTTGATTACTCATCGCACTAATTTCCTGGCAATTGTCAAGTCCTCTTGATCATCTATATCCATCGTTTCGAATTTAGTAGTCACTATGTATCCAGATTCATTTGGCGTAAAGGGATATATTTTAGAGTTCATTAAATGATCCTTATTATACACGTATAAAACGCCATCTATCTCATAAGTTTTTTCAAAATCTTGTGACCTTATACTCGAAAAATCATTAGGAAGTATGAATTCTAAATTTTCATCTTTAATTCTCAAAAGCCAGTTTGGAGGGAATTTGCTTGGCTTAACAGATAAAATTAACTTGTATTTATTCCAATTATCCCAAAGTTTTTTGATACCTTTATCAATAGTCGCTGTTTTTCTAAAAGGACTTGTAGTTTGCAAAAGAACAACCGTGTCAAATTTTACCTTCTCTTTTTCTAGAACTTCGACTGTGTGTTTTAAAATGCTAAGAGTCCTTACTTTATCTGTTGCCAAAACTTTCGGTCTATTAATTACTCGTGCGCCGTATTTTTGGGCAACTTTTGCAATCTCACTATCTTCTGTTGAAACAAAAATTCGATTTTTTAAATACTTTGATTTTTTAGCTGACAATATGGAGTGAGCTACCAGAGGTATACCGCCAAGCGTAACTAGATTCTTCCTTGGGATTCTTTTTGATCCTCCACGTGCAGGGATCAATGCTATCGATTGATGTTTCACTATAGGCGTATTTTAATAAGACCAGCATGAGAACGCAAACTTGTATGCTATGATTAGCCCAATCCCGTCACCGCATATTTTTTAAGATAATCGTCTATGATTTTGGATGGTACTCCTTCACTAATAATTTTTCCATGATCGAGTAGCATGACCCTTGTGCAAATTTTATTAATTGCATTTAAGTCGTGAGAAATGAAAACTATAGTTTTATTACTTTTGGCAAACGACTGCATTTTCTGAAGACACTTTTTTTGGAAGTTTATATCGCCTACAGCTAACACTTCGTCGACAAGCAATATTTCAGTATCACAAAATGCACAAACAGAGAATCCCAGTCTTGAATACATACCTGTAGAAAATCTTTTTATTGGTGTGTCTAAAAACCTGTGAATTTCGGCAAAATCAACTATTTCCTTAAATTTACTATCGATCTCCTTTTTTTTCATTCCCAGAATTGCTCCGTAAAGGTAGATATTTTCTCTTCCTGTCAACTCGACATGCAACCCTGCACCCAGCTCTATGAAAGCACCAATCCTCCCATCGGCATAGACACTGCCTTTATCAGGAAATGTTATTTTCGATATAAGTTTTAAAATCGTCGATTTTCCTGCCCCGTTTTTACCGATTATACCCAGAACATCACCACTTTTTAGTTTAAATGAAATATTATTTAGAGCCCTGACAACATTATTCTCGCGTCGCTTCTGTTTGAAAAAGCCAAACATGTTCTCCCCAATCGCATCTGTTAAAAGTCCGTATTTACCTTTTGTTTTAATATATGATTTTGATACATTATTAAATATTATTGTACTTTTCATTTAGATGACATCTGCAAAGATTTTTTCTTTATGTTTAAAAAATATATAACCTACAATTAAAGTAGAAATAGAAATAACTATAGCTAAAAAAAGTTCTTTAATATTGGGGGCTGATCCAGCAACAGTTACATCTCTAAAAGATTGTAGAAGTACAGCCATTGGGTTAATGATATAAAATTTTCGAATATTATCCGGAACCTGATTTAGCGAGTATATGACTGGAGAAATATATAGCCATACCTGTAAACCTAATGGAACTATAAATTTTATATCTCTAAAAATTACATTTAATGCAGATAAAATTAATGATATGCCTAAAGTAAACACAACAATTGTGGGGATTATAACTGCAAGCAGTAATATATTTTCAGATATCTTCACGTGATAAAAAAACATCATCAAAATAAAAATTATGCTGGCTATTAAAAAATCAAAGAGGGCAGCGCCCATAGATGCGATAGGCATAGCCTCTCTTGGAAAATAAATCCTGGAAATTAGATTGCCATTATTTACGATAGACAGTGACCCAAAGGTAATAGAGGTTGAAAAAAATGTCCAGGGAAGGAGCGCGCTGTAGGCAAAAATCGGATAGGGAATGGTGCCAGACTTAACTTTTAAAAAAACTCCGAAAACAATCGTAAAAATCAAGGTAAGAGCTACCGGCTGAAGGATCGCCCAGGAAGCTCCGAGAATTGTTTGCTTGTAACGAACCTTAATTTCTCTTAAGGTAAAAGCCATCAAGAGCTCTCTGAATTTATAAAGTTCCTTTAGGTGTTTTAGCATTATTTTATTTTAATTATGTCAAAATAAGGCCCGGGTCTATCTAGAATAAATAGAGGGAAAACATGCCCCGAATCAAAAAATAATTCAGGAATTCTTTGTTCATGAATTGAATTATCCGTTGGAGAGAAGTGGGCAATTAACTCAAAATCAGTTCTCATGTCCAATAGTCTATCAGTGTTTTTAAAATAAGCATCTATAATGTATTCGGCTGGGAAAACTGTTAGTCCTGCATCTAAATTTTCTAGTTTTGTTTTGCGATTAAACGATTCTAAATATAATATATTTCGAACATTGTAAGGGTAATCGTTAGCCTTAATCAAATTTGCAGCTTTCATATAATATCCTGGCCTAAATTTTCTAATTGGCTCAGATGCTTCAGCGGAAGGTACATAACCGACTTTTCTATAAGAAGTAGAGGCAATAGGGGTTTTAGCATCTATATTGTTATCCAGCCACTGACGCATCTGCATAAAAGTGGGTGTTCTAGTTATTAAATAATTCCAGTAAATTGAGTTAAAGGATGCTAAAAAAATAATAAATGCGACAAAAACTAGGCTTCTATTTTTTAATAAGCGATGCATAGCAATACCGGCAAAAATAGGCAATAAAACTATTGAAGGTAGAAGATAACGTAAAATAGCAGGAAAAATGAACAAGGCTAAAAATATATTTGTAATAAATAAAAATATAAAACCGATTTTGAAGTGGCTATGAATTTTCTCCTTGAAAAAACCGTATAGCGCTAATAGCAAAATTAATCCTTCAGCCAAAATTAAATTCCAAAAGACTTTCAAATTACCAACCAAAGTTGAGAGCAATTCGTTAGGACTTTGTGTAAACCAATAACTTGGTGATCTTATGAGGTTTAAACTAGAGGTATTTTGATGCCCAAATACTTGAAAAATATTTCCACCCAAGCTCAAATAATTAAATACAATAATCAGAAAAATCCATGTCGAAAAAGAAAAAATGTATTTTTTTGAAAATGTACTTGTAAGTGGTTTTTTTACATATACTAAAATTAAAAAGATAACGACGAGTCCGGTAATTTGATGAAAACCAAATGCAATGGCAGAAAATACAAAGGCTAGTAAAGTATTTCTGAAATTTCTTCTTTTATGATCAATGCTTTTAATAGCAAACAGAATTGTCAGTGATGAAAAAAGCAATGCGGGAGACCAAGGTCTCGCCAAATGTGATACGTGAACTAAACTAAAAGAGACTGCCACTAAAAATCCTGACCATAGCGCAGCATATTTATTTTTAAATAGCTCAAGACTTATTTTATATGTAGATAGGATAGTTAAAGTTCCAAAAAGAGCTGAAATTATTCTTGGTACAAATAAAAAATAGCCTTCTTGTGTCGTTAGCAATAATTGCATACCCGCAATGGAATCGACCTTTCCACTCAAATATAGAACCACATATCCGAGAGCTAAAAATGGAATTTGAATGTACGAACCAAGAGGACCATAATTTCCTAAAGTGAATAGAGTCTTGTTGGCTATCATGTTTAGTGCGCTGAAATGATACACTGCTTCATCGTTTGACAAATAAAGCATAGGGAAGCCAACAGTCAAATTAATACCTCGTAAACCCAGACCAGTAAAAATAATTAATAGGAAGATAATATTAACTGTATTTTTCGAAAAATTCATCAAATTTACTTATTACATATCGTAATTGTTTTTTGTCTATACCAGGATACACTCCTATCCAAAAGCCATTATTAGCAATCAGATCGGAATTTGCCAAACTCCCAACTACTCTATGCCGAATATTTAAATATGCAGGATGTTTTAATAAATTACCGGAAAACAGACTTCTGGTTTCTATTTTGTTTAGCAGAAGATAATTTACCAAATCAAGACGCGTAAACGGTGAACCCTTTTTAATTACTATCATAAATCCAAACCAGCTTGGACTAGATCGCTGTTGGTCATATTGAGGCAATATTAAATATTTACCAAATTTTTCTAAATGTTTGTGTAAAAAATTAAAATTTTCTTGTCGCTTCCTTATGAATCTAGGAAGTTTTCTAAGTTGAGCAATTCCAATAGCTGCTTGAATATCTGTAGCTTTCAAATTATATCCAATGTGAGAATAGATATATTTATGGTCATAACCGTAGGGTAGTTTACCAAGTTTGAATTTGAATCTTCTTCCGCATCTATTGTCTTGTCCCGGCCTGCACCAGCAATCTCTTCCCCAATCGCAAAAGGAGTTGACGATAACATAAAGATTAGGGTTATTAGTAACCACAGCGCCACCTTCTCCCATAGTGATTTGGTGTGCAGGATAAAACGAAAAAGTTGCTAAATCCCCGAAAGTCCCAACGTATTTGCCATTTAGACCCGAATCTCGCATCGCGGGAGAGGATCGCAAGCGCTGCTTATATTTTGAACCAAGTGCATCACAGCAGTCTTCAATAATCCAAAGATTATATTTTTTTGCAACCTTCATTACTTCATCAATATCAAATGGATTTCCCAAAGTATGAGCCATCATAATAGCTTTAGTTTTTTTTGTAATTGCTTTTTCAATTGATTCAACTTTTGCATTTCGAGTAGTTATGTCCACATCAACAAATACTGGAATAGCTCCATACTGAATAATGGGATTTATTGTTGTGGGAAATGAGCAAGCTACGGTAATAACTTCATCCCCTTTTTTTATTCTTCTTTTTCCTAATTTAGGAGATGTAAGCGCCGAAAAGGCAGCTAAGTTCGCACTTGATCCAGAGTTTGTTATAGTTGCGTACTTTACTCCTAAAAACTTTGCAAATTTAGAAGTAAATTCTTCTGTAAAATGCCCTTCTGTCAGCCAAAATTCTAAAGAAGCGAAAACTGCGTTTTCAATTTCCTCTGGCCCAAATACTCTCCCTGAAACCCTAACTTGATCTATTTCGGGAGTAAAAGTTTTTTTATGGTGACTTTCGTAGTAGTCTTTAACCAATTTTTTTACTAATTTTGTCTCGTTCATCAAGATCAAAATTATAACTTAAACTTTTGCTAAAGAGAAATAAAAAACATATCGTTTTTAGAAAAACGGAAAGATAAACCACACAACATTTTAACTTCTTACCTTATTAGCTTGATTATCTGTGTGCTCTGTGATATTTGTACCTTGCTAGAAGTATGAAAAAAACAATCTCTATAGTTATCCCTCTTTATAATGAGGAAGGAAATGTTGATGAACTATGCAGGCAATTAAATCAACTGTTTAGAGAAGAAAAGAAATATAACTTTGAAGTGATAACAGTTGAACATGGGTCAACTGATGCAACTTTTTCAAAACTTCTAAAAATCCGAAAGAAAAACAAAAATTTTAAAATTTTGCAGCTTTCCCGTAACTTCGGCAATGTCGACGCAGCAATTTCTGCAGGTCTCAAATTTTCAAAAGGCAATGCAGCCGTAATACTGATGGGGGACTTACAGGAGCCACCTGCATTAATATCTAAATTCTTAAGGAAATGGGAGCAAGGGTATGGGATAGTTTACGGGATAATCAAAAAAAGGGCTGATATTTCTTTAATTCGCAAAATTAATTCACTCTTATTCTACAAACTCCTGAGCTTATTCACAGGCAATATACTTCCTAAAAACGCATCTGATTACCGTCTAATAGATAAAAAGGTGTACGAAACTATTAACAAAATGGAAGAAAGGAATAAATATTTAAAAGGGTTAACATTTTGGACAGGATTCAAGCAGATCGGTATTTCCTACAATCGATCACAACGTTTTTCCGGAGATTCAAAGGCAGATTTTCTAACAGTTTTAAAAGTAGCGACTAACGGAATTCTTTCTTTCTCTTATGTTCCACTTAGACTTGTTACTATACTAGGATTTGTAGTAGCCATTATTTCGTTTTCAACCTTAGTGTTAGAACTCATATTATTTTTAGTATTCGGTAGAGAAGCGCAGGGAGTTTTGACAATAGTAGTACTCATTAGTTTTTTGTTTGGAATGACATTTATAATTTTAGGAGTAATTGGGGAGTATATAGTGAGAATCTATGACGAAGTTAAAAAAAGACCCACTTTCATAATTAATAAAAAAATTGGTCTCTAAACTATCGATTGTTCTCTGTCTATAACCATTCTTGTGTAATATCTCTGAGCCCCAGTTTTTTCATTGATGGGAATTTTAACCCATTGGATTTCATTATTTTTCTGAATTTTTTTGAGTGGAATTTTTCTAGTTATCCTAAAACCATTGCGTCTGTATAAATTAATTGCTCTTTCGTTATCGGAAAAAGTAGTTAAATACATTAGATCAACTCCTAAATTTTTAAAACCCCAGCTAATTAGTGCATTGACGCTATCAGTCATGAGTCCCGGAATTTCATTAAGTCCTCTCACAACGTTATCAAGTTCACATGAATTGTCACTACTTCTATATCTGTAATACCCAAGGTGTCCATAAAATTTACCTTTGTTATCTTCTATAGTGAACAAAATCCTATCTGGGTTATTAATAACAGACTCGCGCAGCCAATTTTTAGTCCTAGAGAATGTAACACTAAATTGACTCGCAAACCAATGAGATTCTCTATGTCTCCACTCAGATAACTTTTTTATAAGATATTTATTATTTAAATCAGCACTAGACAAAACTCTAAGATTGATTGTGAGAGATTCATAATTGCCAACTTTAATTTTGAATCCATGGTTGATTTTGAGTCTACGAAGCTGCTTTGCATATTTTGACATTAATATTATCTAGATTAAATTAACAATTTGATTAAAACGTCACAGATATAATCAACTTGCTCTTTTTTTAGATTAATGCCGCTTGGCAGGTTAATACCATTTAATCCTAAGTGATGAGCAACTGGGGTATTTTGTTCTTTGTACATCCCAAACATACTAACCGGATAAAAAAACGGCCTGGCATCAATAAGATTTTTTCCAAGCTCTTTAATCAGCTGATCTCGCGTGAATTTAAATTTTCGATTTAACACAATAGATGACATCCACTTATTTGATCGAGGCTTAGGTTTATCAGGATTCATGGAGATACCCTCAACTTTAGAAAGTCCATTCTTATACCATTTAAATATCTGATTCTTTTTGGCAACAAACTCTTCAATGCGTTCAAGTTGGGCCAAAGCAAGAGAAGCCTGCAAATTTGACATATGAAAACTATACGCGACTTGAATTTGCCAGAATTTCCTTTTGGGATCTTGTCCGTGAGCATTGAGCATAGAAACTTTTTCCAAGTATTTTTTATTATTGGTAATTAACATGCCGCCTATTCCCGAAACTGCTATTTTTGCGCCCTGAAAACTGTATGCGCCAAAGGCCCCGAAAGTTCCCGGCTTTTTGCCTTTATAAATCGATCCTAGAGCAGGGGCGGCATCTTCAAATATAGAAAGACCATATTTTTTAGAAATTGCTACAATTTCATCCATTTCGCACAAGTTTCCATACATGTAAACTGGCATAATTGCCTTTGTTTTTCTAGTGATAGCTTTTTTAATTTTGTCAGGGTCTATACACCAGGTATCAGCTAACACATCTACAAAAACCGGCTTAGCCCTTCGATGCATTACAACATCTGAAGCGGCATAAAAACATAAGTCAGGTAGTATTACCTCATCCCCAGGACCAATATCCAAGCACGCAAGCGCAAGTTGCATTGCTCCCGTTGCACCTGAAGTTCCCATTGCATACCTCGCTCCTATATACTTGGCAAATTTTTTTTCAAGTTTGTCTTTATAATCGAACATGTGGAAATTCCAGCCGTTTTTAACGGCATCGGTAACATAATCGATTTCTTTTTTTGAAATAGAAGGACCGGCAGTTAGTATTAATTCTTTTGGTTTATACATGTTCAATTCAAACTATTTATCTTTATTTTGATATTCGGCTATCATATTAGATCTCAGTTCTTGAGTTGATAAAAATGGATACAAATCTTCATAGGGGCGGGAAGCCATTGAACCGTCTGGTTTTCTTGTCGATGAAATTCTGGGTATTACAAGTTGCCACTCTGGTGATTTAACATCGACCAAAACCGGTCCGGGATAAGCTAATGCTTTTTTTATTTTTCCATCAAGTTCAGAAGTATTGCTAATAATAATCGAGTGAATTTTGTAAGCATCTGCAACTTTTGAAATATCCGGACACCAAAGACCTGTTTTCGGACTTTCGCCCATCAACCTTCCTTCCATATGTGTTTTTTGTGTATGTCTGATTAGAAGGTAACCTTTGTTGTTAATGACAAAAATTTTTATAGGTAATTTGTTTTGTTTGATAGTTGCTAGCTCCTGTATGTTCATCTGCAGACTGCCATCACCAGTAATAACTAGCGTTCTTTTTCCTTTTGCTGCCAGACATGCACCGATACTAGCTGGCCAATAACCCATTGTCGAAATTCCACCTGTTGTTAAAAACCTTTGACCTTTTTTAATTTCCCACGTTTGACAAACAACATGAAAAGGGGAACTGGTATCAACTACTATAGTGTCGTCACTTTCGGTCTGTCTCGATAACCGTTGGGTAAAATAGTAAGAATTAACTAATTTTTCTTTTTTATAACTTGGTAAGACCATAGGGTAATATTTTCTCCATGAAGAGCAAATACTAGCCCACTTATCAAATTTTGGTAATCTTTTGATATCAAGCTCTAAGACCAATTCTCTTAGAAAATCCCTCAGATCTTTATTAATTTTTAAATCGATATTTATGCCAGGCTTGTTAAGTTCTTCAATGTCCAAATCTACTACGACTTTTTTAGCATGTCTACCCCAATCTTTAGCATCATAACCGACTATTCCTGTGTCAAGCCTGACACCAACACAAATTATCAGATCCGCATTTTGTATAGCCAAATTCGAGGCTCTGTCTGGGTATAACCCTGGTCTGCCGACAAATAGGGGATTGTCGTTTTCAATTAAGTCTATTCCGAGTCTAGTTGTGACGACAGGAACTTTTGCCTCTTTTATAATTTTTGAAAATTCATTTTGAGCCCCAGCGACTCTCACTCCTTGTCCAATTAAAAAAAGAGGCCTTTGTGATTGATACAATAATTCTAGAGTCTTGGATGTTTCTTTTTTTAAGGAACTGCCTAGCTTGACAGTTTTCGGTAGTTTAAATTCCTCAAGCAGTTTTACAGGTACTTCCATTCGTTGAATGTCTAAAGGAACCTCTATCCAAACAGGGCCTTTTCTTGAAGACATTGCCTGAAAGTATGCCTCCTCAAGATAATATTGAATTTTTGCTGGATCATCGACTGTTTTGAAATACTTAGTTATGGATTTTGCAATCGGAGCAATATTTATTCCCTGAAGCCCAAATTGCCTGATTTTTGTCTCCTGCATATACGATACGGTTGCATATGAAGATTGTCCGGAAATAATCATTAAGGGTGCTGAGTCAACATATGCTCCCACAACTCCATTTAGAGCATTGATCGCACCGGGACCGGCGGTAACCATACAAACTCCGAGTCTGCCGCCGATTCTACTATAAGCCTCTGCTGACATCCCAGCTGCCTGTTCGTGATGGGTAAATATCGGTTTTATTTTTGGGGCCCGAAAGACAGCGTCATTTAAGAACATAGCTTGTCCGCCTGTAATCATAAAGATTGTAGCGACACCTTTTTTTTGTAAAAAATTTACTATGTAATCAGCAACTATCACAGTTTTAGATTAAAGCCTCAATAGGATTTTCCTCACTACCTGCTTTTTTCCTTTGTTTTAAATTTGCAGCTATGTCAACAATAATATCCTCCTGCCCGGCTACGATTTTTTTGCGCCCAAGCTCAATTAAAATATCTCGCATGTCAACGCCAAATCTTTCAGCAGCCATTTTTACATGAGGTGCAAATCCGCTAAAGACACCAGCAAGTCCGCTAGTTAAACTGACAGAGCTGATTTCCTGTGGTTTTATCATAATATTTGCAATTATCTTTTCACTATTATCCATCAACTGAAATAGATCAAGGTCCAGTTTATAGCCCATTTTTAAAAGTACTGCAACTATAACTTCCAGCTGGCAGTTACCTGCACCTGCCCCGAGTCCTCTTGAAGTTCCATCTATAATTTTTGCTCCAGCTCTTACCGCTGCGACAGAATTTGCAATCGTCATACCTAAATTATTATGAGCATGAAAGCCAACGTCAATTTTTAATTTGTTTGCAAGCACACTGATTTTTTTTGTTACATCCTCTGGCAGATATGCCCCAGCAGAATCCATGATAACTACTCCCATTGCGCCATAGCTCTGCATTAACTCGGCTTGTACAAGCAAATCTTTTGCGCCTAACATATGAGACATCATCAAAACTCCATAAACTTCAAGACGTTTTTTTACTCCGTATTCAATATGCTGACGGGTAATATTAGCCTCAGTGCAGTGGGAAGCCACCATCAAAACATCCACGCCGATTTTTATTGCGGGCTCAAGATCATTTTTTATTGTGCCAAACCCGGGAATCAGAAATACGCCGAGTCGAGTTTTTTTAAGTTGACCTTTTGCAATTTTAAGCATTTGGGAATCACTTAGTTTTGATAGTCCTAGTTGAAGTGAAGAAGCTCCTAAACCATTTCCATGTCCGACTATTAGGATGGGAATTTTGGCTTTTTCCGCACCAGAGGCATATTTTCTAATGGTTTGTTTATCAAATTGATGCCTTATTGCGTGTGATCCGTCTCTAAGCGTAGAATCAATAATCAATATATCATTCATGATGCTTTCAATTTCCTTCTTGCATACTCTTCGGCAACAGCAATTGCGGCACAATTAATAATATCTAGATTACCCGCATACTTAGGTAAAAAATCCCCGCTTCCTTCGACCTCATTCATTACTATTAGCCGTCCGTTTTCAAAAATAGGCCCCAAAGTAAGCTTGTACCCAGGAACATAGCTTCTGATTTTATTAACGACATCAGTTATCCGAGATTTTAACAATTTTAAATTGGGGTTTGTAATTTGCGCAAAAATTGTATTATGCATAATAATTGGAGGTTCGGCAGGATTTAAAATAATTATCGCTTTTGCTCTAGGGACATGAGTAAATAGTCTTATGCCATCACAGGTAGTCTGAGTATATTCATCTATATTATCTCTTGTGCCAATCCCTGCGGATTTTGAAGCAATGTGAGCTACGATTTCAACGTATTGTGTTTCAGGGTGGACGTCGACAATGGCTTTGACAATTGGTGTTGTATCCTGACCACCACACGAAATCATGTTAATGTTTTTAACTTTCAAACAATCTTCCATGTTAATGATTGGAATGCACATTTTGCCCACTCCGGAAGGCGTCATATCTATTGTAAATTTATTTAATTTATTTAAAATTGGAGCATGCTTAAGGTGAGATTCTGCCGTTGTTGCATCAAACACGATGTCGCAACACTTAGGATTTTTTAAAATTGCGTTTAGCGATTCTGCGGAAGTCGGAACGCCCAAATTTTTAGCTCTACGTATATTTTGGGATAAAGGGTTCTGCCCGGTAAATATTCCGCACTTAAGCCATTCAGAGCGCAGGATTTTTATTAGTAGATCACTCCCGATATTGCCAGTTCCAATAATGCCAACCCTAACTTTTTTTCTAGTCATTAAAGCAAGGTCGATATTGTACTCCAATTAACTGGACAGATCCAAATTTGCACTTTCTCAAATAAAGTGATTAGAATAAACATTCAAAACGATAGTTTAGACACTTAAATCAATCAGCATGAATAGATTAAAAGTTCATTATTTATTTCGTAGACCTGTAAGTCAAGATCTAAAAAAAGCAGATCAAGGCAAAATTCCTCACGATTATTTTTTCGCTTATACCCGATTAAGTAAAAAATTTAGTGTGACCATGACAGAAAAAGTGTTTTCAAATAAAATTGTTTCAATTATTGATCAATTAATCATTAAAGCGACTTATCCTATTATGAATATCGGATTTTCATTTTTTTCGGTTGCTTATCAATTACCAGAAATTAGAAAAGCGGACGTTTTATTTGCTACGACAGACTCATTTGGTATACCCCTACTTCTTCTCAAACAATTAAAGATTATCAATAAACCGATTATTATTAATACTGGCGGTTTTTTTGATGGATATAAAGAATCAAAATCTCAGATATATCGAAAGATGTGCAGAAAACTATTTGGAAACGTTTCTATTGTAGTCTCCGGGGTTAAAAATGAGTGTAAACTTATGTCTAGAGATCTTCATTTACCAAAGAGCAAATTGGCACAAATCAACTATGGAGTTGATACAAGTTATTTCAAACCCAAATTTGATAGTGAAATAAAACAAGATTTTATTTTAACAGTGGGCGCCGATTTTAAAAGAGATTGGAAGACATTTAAAAAAATTGCTGAAAACCTTCCGAAAATAAAATTCGTCATCATTGCATCTCCCGATCAACTAAAAATAAAAATGCCCGATAATGTAAAAATCCTCTACAATTTACCAATAGGGGAAGTCAGAGCGTATATCAGGAAGTCACTTCTGATTGTTATCTTATCAAAACAGAACTACAGATTTGCTGGGTCTAGTACAATACTAAGAGCCATGAGTTGCGCAAAAACCGTAATATTTACTGATTCCTATGGTGTATTAGAACAACCTTTTGTCAATAATAAAAATGCGATATTAGTACCCCCTCATAATTACAAAAAAATTGTGTCGGAAATCAAAAGATTAATAAAGAACAAAAAGGAAATTTCTAAAATCGGAGATAACGCAAGAAAGTATGTACTTAAAAATAACAATTATAAGCATTATACTTCTAGATTAGAAAAAGTATTTCGAAATAGCCTGTTAAATGAAAAAAACGATTAGTATTGTAATTCCAATCTACAACGAAGAAGAGAATATCCAACCACTCTATAAAGAATTATCTAAATTGATAAAACTTGAAAAAAAATATAATTTTGAAATAATTACGGTCGAGCACGGTTCTAAGGACAATACATTTGAAACTCTTCTTAAAATACGTGCCAAAGATAAACAATTAAAAATCCTTCAACTTTCCAAAAATTTTGGTAATGCAGATGCCGCAATAGAAGCTGGTCTTCAATATTCATCAGGTGATGCAGCTGTGATAATAATGGCAGATCTTGAAGAGCCACCGGAATTAATTTCTAAATTCTTAAGGAAATGGGAACAAGGGTATGAAATAGTTTACGGAATTGTTAAGCAAAGATCTAAAAACGTGGCATTGAGTCGGAAGTTTGCTTCAGTTGTCTATTACAAACTATTAAATTCACTAACGGGTAATATATTTCCCGAAAATGTATCCGATTTCAGGTTGATAGATAAAAAAGTTTACAAGACAATAAATAAAATGGAGGAAAAAAATAAGTACTTGCGTGGTCTTATCGCATGGAGCGGATTCAACCAGACGGGAATTCCATTCAAAAGAACTAAAAGGTATTCCGGCGAGTCTAAAGCGAAATTCTTGGCAGTTTTAAAGGTTGCGTTAAACGGAATTTTTTCATTTTCTTATGTACCTTTAAAAATTGTAACTATAATGGGATTTATACTTTCTATAATTTCCTTTTTATTTATCATTTATCAACTAATACTGTTTCTAATCTTTGGTAGGGGACAACCGGGAATATCCACGATAGTAGTTCTAATAAGTTTTCTTTTTGGAATGTCATTTATCATATGGGGAATAATAGGGGAATATCTATCGCGAATCTACGACGAGGTCAAAAATAGACCTAATTTTATAGTAAAGCAAAAAATTGGATTCAAATAATGAATAATTTTTACTTTAAATTTAAATTAATTAGCCAGCCATGCATGTTTTTAACGGAGTCCTCAAAATTTGAAAACTTAAGCTTACCAGTTTCGTTAAGTAACCTATTATTGTTGCAGCTATACTCATAACCTAACACTTTCGATTTTAAATTAATTCTTGATTTACTATTCAGGCCCTGTTTTATTTTGTTTGCAATCGTCAATAGACTTAACGGTTTCCCCACCCCAACATTATAGGAAACGTACTTTACATCATTTTTTATAAAATATTCCAAAATTTGCATTAAATCATCAACGTACAAGTAATCAAATACCACATTTTTGTTTATATCAATATTCTTTTTTTTAATTATCCTAAGTATCACATAGGAAATAAATCGAATTCTATAATCTTCATACTTACCATAAACTCCAAAAAGTCTTAAATTTACACCAATCTGAGCCTCTTCTAAAAACTTAGCTATAATGAATTTAGAAAAACCATAATAGTCTCCAGGGATTAGTTCGTCGAATTCATTTTCCGTAACTTTTTCAAGTGATCTGTCTTTACTATATTCGGCGCCCGAGCCAAGATTTATTATTTTGTTGAAATAATTCTTATTCTTGACCAAATTAAAAAACATTAAGCAATTTTGATAGACTACATCAGCATTATCCTTTTTATTCCTTTTCCCACCGACATTTGCAGCATGAATAACAACATCAAAATAATTATGCTTTTTGAAATAATTATTAACGTCTTTTGGTTTTAAGAGGTCTACCTCTGTTTTCTTAGGAGATAATATTCGGTATTTTTTTGATAATTGTTCCCGAATATTTTTGCTTATGAATCCATTTCCTCCAGTGAGAAGTATTTTACGTTTCTGCATAAAAGCTAATCAGGGTTTATTAATCCGAATAATCTAGTGGCTGCATTGTCTTCCACATCTATATCAATTTTTTTGATCGGTTCATCTTGCTTCAGGTCTCGTTTTAATCGCGCATTTTCTGCAAGACCTACTGGTAAATAATTTCCAGTTTTACTAATAAGAGCTATTTGACCATATACGTCGTCTCCGCCGATACCACTGAGGATTTTATTTTTGGGCAAATTAGATTTTGCTATTGCAATGGTTTGAACTTTAGGCCGAGTGGAATTATTTATGGTTACTGATTTAAAAAATAAGACTCCTAAAATAGTCTCCAAAATTTCTAAGTGGCACAAATGATAAGGTTCGAAAAGTACGTAATAAGGGCCTTCGCCCAAACTTAGATATCGCAAATATTTTTGTTGATTTTTATCTTTATGCTTTACTACTAGAAATATTCCGGGGAAAAGGTTTTTGCCTACAATATAGTCGACAATTCCCTTTCGAGGAATATTATTCAGATTAAAAGAATTCAATGTATCCTTTATCTCTTTAACACTAGGCCCTGCCATATTTTTCATAAGACCCATTTGAAAATAATTTGCAACTAAGGACATTTCCAGAGCTTGTTTAGTTCCATCTGTAAAAGATGTCGTTTGGGTAACATTTAATCCTTTATCTTTAGCCCACGGTGCCATTTTTTTATTTGTAGCATGCTTATCCAAATACCGTTTAATGTTTCCTGCAATTAATACCTCAAAACCCATTAATCTTGATTCGTAGATCATCCTTGCCAGACTGCCTGGCTGATCACCGATTGTGTCTGTAATGAGCACGCCCTCTTTATTTGCGATACTTAAAAGTTTTGACCCTACCGTTGCCTGCAATTCGACGTTCATCGTAACGAGATCTTTTCCTGAATTAATTGCTCTTAAAGCAACTTCACAACCATATCCTATACTTCCAGTCATTTCCAATACAATTTTGTTTTTGTAACTATTAATAATGTTTAAATTATCGCTAATGCATATAAAATTCTTATTGGCATATTTATTGATTTGATTTTTACCGCTAACAATTTTAACTTTAAAGCCCTTTTGTGTTAGAAGCCTTGCAGAATCATTTACCCTTCTCGTTATAAGCACAGATACTCTAATTCCCTGAATATGTTTTAGATAAGAAATAAACCCAAAACCCATAAAGCCCAAACCCACTACAATCAAGTCGATGGGGGTTGTTTGGGAATGCAATTTATTGGTTATAAATTCGTACATGGTTATTTAATATTATTGAGCATGGTAAGAAGAGTACCAGCTTAATATATCCTGCACCTTACTACTCAATTTATATTTTGGTTTCCAGTTTAAAGATGTTGAAATTTTTTTGTAATCTATCGATTGTTTCGGAATTTCATTGATCGCTATATTTAGTATTTTGTAGTTTATTTTCCTTCCTAAAGTTTTTTCTAATATTTTAATTAACTCAATTACTGAAAGGTTTTCCTTAGATGAAACGTTGAATGATTCCCCCTTTGTTGAGCGGATATTTTTTAGAACTAAAATTAAAGCGTCAATTATGTCCTTAACATATACATAGTCTCGAATATACTGCCCATCGCTTCTTAATCTCAATGTTTGATTTAATACTATGGCTCGCATTATGCCGGGTATAATGCGACTAAAGTTTGTGTCACCCTCTCCATATACGTTTCCGAATCTACACGTCACGATCGGCATCTTATAAGTTTTAAAGTAAGTTTTAGCTATTAAGTCTGCGGATGCTTTAGACGTCTCATAAGGATGATCTCCGGATAGTGGGCTATTCTCATTTGCCTTTGGTATTTTTCCGTAAGCTTTATCAGATGAAATCACAATAATTCCTGAAACATTACCGTATAGCCTCGCCGACTCTAAAACATTAACGGTACCCATAATATTTGTTGCGAATGTTTCAAAAGGGTTTTGATACGCAGTTTCTACAATAGTTTGAGCTGCAAGATCAAAAACGTAATCTATTTTATATTTTGATATTGTATTAGCAATTCCTCTAAAATCTTTTTTGTCTACGGAGACCAACGTGCTTTTTTTATGTAACCCTTTTTCAAAAAAATATGATTTTGAATCGTAGCTGATATAAGGCACTATTACGTTACTTTTTTGAGATATTAGTTCTTCTACTAGATGGCTTCCGATAAACCCGGTCCCCCCGGTTACAAGAAAGTTTTTGTCCTTTAGATCCATAATTTCCAATTAGGCTTTTTTCGCCACATTTCATTTAAATCGGTCATATCCTGGTATGTATCCATTGACTGGAAAAAACCTTTGTGTTCATATAGGGCTAGTTGTTTTTTTCTAATCAGGGGGAAATAAACGTCTTCTATTACGGAATTAGGTTTAATTTGTTTAAAAACTTCTTTCTTAAAAACCATAAAGCCACCATTTATTAACTGTCTCACTCTAGTTTTCATTTCAAAGACAGAGACTAAATTTTTTTTGTCGCTTTCAAGTCCACCATATCTCAGTTTTGGATATACACCTGTTACAGTGCCTATTTTTTTATTATCTTGGTGAAATTTCATTAATTTTTTGATGTTTATATCCGCTAGACCGTCCCCATAAGTAACCATGAAATTATCTTCTTTTATGTATTTTTTTAATCGTCTAACCCTTTCACCTGTTAACGTTTCAAGACCTGTATCGACGAATGTAATATTAAAATAATCTTTTACCTGACGATGGAGATGTTGTATTTTATGTGTATCTGTATATAGCGTAAAATCATCGTCGTAATATTTTTTGTTTACAAAATAATCTTTGATCAAATTACCTTTATACCCCAAAGCAATAATAAAATCCCTGAAACCGAAATGTTCATAGATTTTCATAATGTGCCACAAGATAGGCTTTCCACCTATTTCTACCATTGGTTTGGGTTTAAATTCCGTTTCTTCCTTTAAACGGTATCCCGTCCCTCCGCTCAATATGATTGTTTTTATATTTGCCGAACTCATGTTATACGTTTAGCAACAAATTATATCAAAAAGTTTCATTTACACAAGGACAATTGCAATTAAAAATAACGGGGGGCAATGATAACAATTGTAAACTATCTTAAATTCAATTCGTTTTTAAAATATCTTATTGTTTTCTCTAAACCTGCCTCGAGACCAATTAAAGGCTCCCATCCGAGATTTTTTTTTGCTTTTGATATATCAGGTTTTCTCTGAAGAGGATCATCTTCAGGTAATTCTTGTGAAAATTTAATTATGCTTTTACTCCGTGTTAGTCTTTTAATTATTTCAGCAAAATCAATAATTGATCTTTCGTCAGGATTTCCTATATTAAATATTTCGCCAGT
>CAYMIE010000006.1:0-23152 GCA_964390405.1 uncultured Gammaproteobacteria bacterium
ACTAAATTTTCGTCTAACTTTGCTTTTGCCATTTTTCTGGTAGGAATTTATTCATCGCGCCTGCGCCTGAAATTTTGTATTGCTGGATAATGCCGATAATTGTAAACGTGTTCCAGTAAAGTGAAAGGCCAAGCGGGAAACCGTAAGAAAAGAAAGCGATCATCAACGGCATGATTAAGGTCATTTGGGACTGCATCGAAGCCATAGTATCTTCCATACTTTCTTTACCTTCTTTTTTCTTAGAATCCTTTTTGACGACAGCTTTATTTTGCGCTTGTTGTGGGGTAAGCATCTTTGACTGGATGTACTGCAAAAGGCCGGTAATTATGGGGATTGCCAAAATGAATATGCCAATTTGGGCCCACTCGTTAGGCTTTGATGCTAAACTAAGCCCTAAAAAGTTTGTACTGGGAAGTTTTTCAAGATGCATCCACTGAAAATACAATTGGCTATTAATACGCCCAATGAAATCGCCGTTATTTAAATCAATAATTCTGAGAAGCACCTGATAAAGAGCAATAAAAACCGGTATCTGCAGCAGGAGAGGCAAACAGCCGGCAAGCGGATTTACTCCGTGTTCCTTATAAAGCTTGGATATTTCTTGCTGGTGACGTACTTTATCGTGGCCATGCTCTTGTTTAATTCTGTCCATATGGGGACGAAGAGCAGCCATTTTCTGGGTGCTTTTAAGCTGGGTTGCCGTCAGCGGCCAAAGTGCCAGCCGGATAACCACTGTCAACAGGATTATTGAAAGCCCCAATGCACCGGGCAAACCAATAGATACAAATATGGTGTAAAAAATTATAAGAGCATTAAGTATCGGATGAATTAAAAATGTGTCGAATGGATTCATCCTTCGACTCCTCCCAGTCGCTCAGGACAAGTTATAAGTTGACAAATCTTCGCTTTACGCTGGGTCATAATAAGGTCTTTTTGATAACGGATGGCAAGAGAGTAATCTTTTTAAGGCCAAGTATAAACCTTTAACTGTTCCATGTTTTTTGGTGGCGTCAATTAAATACTGAGAGCAAGTAGGTTCGAACCTGCAAGAAGCCACACTAGTTCTAAAGACTATCTGATAAATTCTAAAAAGAATGACAAAAACTGTGTTCATAGTTTTTTAAATAAATTTTCTAGTTTAACTCTTATTTCCGGCATTTTAAGGTGAGATAAGTTTTTTTTGACTATTATCAAAACTTCGCCTTTAAATCCCGTATTGCTCCTCATGCTTTCTTTAATAATTCTTTTTATCCTATTTCTATCAACAGCTCTGGCGGCAACTTTTTTACTTATCGAGACTGTTAGCTTTAACCCTTCTTCTTTATTTTTGGCAATTAAAACCAAATCTTCACTTGTTACTTTTTTGCCTCTAAAATCTTGCTTTGGGAACTTCGACGAATTAGACCGACTGTTAGCTAGTAGCATTAAACAGTCAGCTTGCTTCGCTTTTTCGCCCTTCTTCTTTTGATGACCTTTTGGCCGCCAGTATTTCTCATCCGTTTTATAAAACCGTGCTTTTTGGCCCTTTTTCTTTTTTTTGGCTGATAGGTTCTTTTTGGCATGCTATGTGGGTTTTTTGTCTACCCAATTGTCCAGACCATTAGATTACTAGAATTAATTGTAGATATCAAGCTGCAGTCGTAGTCTGCGCAGGCAAATTATCCACAAACACTTTGCTTTCTTGACAACTGTTGATAAGTTTTGCAATGATGGTTATTACCTTTAAAATTAATCTGTTTTCTCCAACCCTTCTTTAATAAAGAAAGGTAAGCCTGCAAAAAAATTGGCTCAGATTCTAGCCTGTAAGGTGTCATTTGGGACACCGCTTGCAATTTAACTATCTTGCACTAACAAATCTATATAAAAAATTTTAATTGGGGTGTTTTATGGAAAAAAACGGACAAAAGCTCTGGAGCGAGATTCTCGCTGGAATTAAATTACAAGTGTCGCTTTCGACTTTCAAAACCTGGTTTTCCGGGTCATATGTAATTGATTTCAAGAAAACAGAAGGTAAAAACATACTAATAATAGGCCTTAAGAACAGCTTTTTGAAGGAACAGGTGGAGGGTAGATATTCACCTGTAATAACTGAGGTTAAAAATAAAAAAGGCTACCTTGACCTTGAAGTAATATTTGTGGTTTCCCAAAGAGAAAGCGTGAGCTCTATCGGCAATGGTCCTCTTTTTACTGGTGAGCCCCAAAGACTAAGCCCAACATTCCGCAAATTTGAGGCTTTAAACCCAAACTACATTTTTGGTAATTTTGTGGTTGGGGCTGCCAACAATTTGGCGCATGTTGCGGCTAGCCAGGTTGCTAAAAATTTAGGCCAGGCTTATAACCCGCTTTTAATTTACGGGCCAACCGGCGTTGGTAAAACTCACTTGCTTCACGCAATTGGCAATGAGGCTATTGATAAGACAATCGACATTAAAGTACTTTACACCACCAGCGAAAAATTCACTAATGAATATATCCAGTCTTTAAACAATAGGACTCAACAGCTTTTCAGGCAAAAATACAGAAATGTTGATGTTTTGCTAATTGATGACATTCAATTTTTGGCCGGTAAAGAAAGTACTCAAGATGAATTCTTTCATTGTTTTAATGAACTCACCCTTTCCGGCAGACAAGTAGTTGCTGCCTCTGATCGGCACCCCAAAGAATTAGGACAACTTAAAGAGAGACTTGCCAGTAGATTTTTGGGCGGTATGGTTGCTGACATTAGTTACCCGGATATTGAAATGAGGATGGCTATAATTCGCGCAAAATGCGGGGAGAAAAATATTAATCTTGACACCAGTATTGTTGAATTTATCGCTCGGGAAAGTAGCGGTGGAGCAAGGGAGCTTGAAGGTGTGTTGACTTCAACTATGGCCAAAATAAAATTATCAGGCGGTAAATTCGAACCTATTGAATTGAAAAAACTAGTCGCCAGTACAAGCCTAAACAAAGTATCTGCTCCTTCGCCTAAAAATGTCATTACTGCTGTTTGCCGATTTTTCAGAGTTGGCGAGGAACAAATTAGGGGGTCTTCGAGAAAAGCTTCAATAGTTGGCGCCAGGCAAATATTAATGTATTTGCTGCGCTTGGAAGTTGGTCTTTCACTTTCCGGAATTGGTGAAATTGTCGGGGGGCGTGACCACTCCACTGTTATTCACGGTGTTGAAAAGGTGAGAAAATCTATTGCCAGCGATTCAGGATTTAGAGATGAGGTTTTGAGAATCAAAGAGGTTATCAACAAATAATTCTTATTTATCCACACCTTCCTTCTTTTTATTAACATTCTTTACAATTTTTTAAGGGGTTTTTAAACACTTTTCTGCACCTCGCTTGGGTTTGCTTTTCCACTTATGAACATAACTATAACTACTATTACTATTTAATAAACAATTATCATTTACTATTACTATATTTTATTGAGTATTTAAAAAAAAATAAGACGCTGTTATAATCATTTTACTCCTGCGATAGGTTTTGCTGATCTGCCCCTTTTATATATGGATTTCAAAGTTTTGCAACCAGAATTTTCTAAAGCTCTTTTAACCTGCGGCAAATCCATTCTTTCCCGCGCGAATTTACCAATACTATCAAATGTTTTGATAAAAGCGAGCACGAAAGGCATAGAAATCGTCTCTACCAACCTGGAGACAGCAACGAAAGTGCAGGTAGGGGGGAAAGTCGGTGCCTTTGGGGAAATAACGTTGAGCGGCAAGATGATTCTTGAGTTTGTTTCCCAGCTGCCGGAGGGAGAGGTAAAGTTCGAGAAGCTTGGGGAAGAGGTGATCATAACCACAAAAGGATACAGCGGGAGGTTCCCGACAATGCCGCCTGAAGAATTCCCAGCAATACCAAAAATAGAAAAAGGCATAAGCTTGGAAGTTGATTCAGTAGAATTTGCTGAAAGGGTACTGAAAATAATATTTAGCGCTGCAGCCGATGAAGGAAGGCCGATTTTAACCGGAGCGCTGTGTGAAATAAACAAGAATAGAATGAGAATAGTGGTAACAGACGGGTATAGGCTGGGCTACGAAGAAGTGGCTATGGACTCACCTAAAAATTTACCAAACATAAAAATTAATGTTCCCGCAAGGGCGTTAAGCGAGGTAGCCAAGATAATAGCTGAGGATAACTCTCGAGATCATGAAGATGAAAAAGGTAAAGCAAAAGATAAAATAAATATATTAATTTCCGATGCCCTGAATCAGATTAATTTTAAAATAAACGGAGTCGAATTTACCTCCAGGCTTATAGAAGGAGAATATCCTAACTGGCAAAAGATAATTCCTTCCACTTTTAATACAAAAGTAACCATTAACAGGGCCGAGCTTATTAAACTGGTAAAAATTACTTCGATATTTGCCAGAGAATCCGGCAATATTATAAAGCTAAAATTTGAACCTACTGGAAGCGGGAAGAGCGGGAAGCTTAGCGTGCTGGCTACAAGCAGCCAAGTTGGTTCAAGCGATGTAAGTTGTGAAGTTGGTATAGTCGGCAAGGGAGGGGAAATAGCTTTTAACTATCGATATCTAACAGAGGTGCTTTTGGCAATTGATGATGAGGAAATTAATTTTGAAATGAATGAGAGTTTAAATCCCGGGAAGATAACCGGTTTGGATCCTAAAGACCCATATTTCCACATAATAATGCCGGTCAGGCTGCAGGCGTAAAAAGTATTATGTATTAAGTATATTGTATTTAGTATACTTTGCTTGTGTTTACAAGGATTGGCTCCATCTTAAAGACAACTCCAAAGCGGTCAAGATCTCCGGATGCGTTTCTGGCTCTTCAGGTAAGGCAGATTTCAAAAGAAAGTTTGGGTAAAATTTTAAGAGAATATCCTGAAGATTTAAGCAAGAAAATTAAGGTTAAAAGTTTTAAGAATGGAGTGCTTGTTGTAATTGCACCTAATTTACTTTCCGCCGAGCTTCACGCGCGCTCTGACGGGCTAAAAAAGGACATTAACAGGGCATTTAAAAAAAATGTTGTTGAGAAAATAAGGTTTAAGGCTTCGTGATATAATTACTCGCAATGAAGAAGGTCGTGATCAACCAATATATTGTAGCTGACCCTCAAATTTGTCATGGAAAACCAACTTTCAATGGTACTAGAGTTATGGTCTGGCAAGTTTTGGAGATGTTGGAGGCTGGGGCAAAAACAAAAGAAATTATTGAAGCATTCCCCCGTTTAACCTCAAAGCATATTAAAGCTGCTCTAAATTACGCCAGTTCTTTAACTCGTGAAGGGTATGTCATCATCAACACCCAGCCACAAATTTCTTCTTGACGAGAATGTTCACCGAGAGCTTTTCAGGTTTTTAAAAAAACTTGGTTTAGATGTTAAACTTGCACCAAAGTCGACACCTGATAGAAAAATAGCAGTAATTTCAAAAACCGAGAAGAGAATTTTGGTTACGAACGACGAAGATTTTGTTGAGTATTCTAAAAATGAGATATTTGCAGTCATCTGGTTACGTATTCCTCAAAATGATTTAAAAGGGCTACTGCTTTCATTCGGGGAACTTCTGGATTCGACCCAAAATTGTGCTGGTAAATTAGTTATTCTTAAGCGCAATCTTTGGGATGTTTTTGATTTGGGGAGTTGGGAATAGTTGCATTTTCAAGCGGGCTAAAAAAGGACATTAATAGGGCATTTAAAAAAAATGTTGTGGAGAAAATAAGATTTAGGAGTTTTTAATTAAGCCTCACAAGGCGTCGCCTTTAAGAGGTTCTAAGAGGCCACCTCATAATCCTGATGCCGGATTATGATGTCACGGGACGTCAGCAATTATCCGGAATCTGCTCTTTTTCATAGCTAACACACTCCCGAGGTGGTAATGATGGTTGAGGGTTAGTTTTTGAGGTATTGTTTCTCGATTGCAGGGAGGTAGACAGTTGCCTTTCCTTTACGTCCATCTACCAATGTTAAGTCGCCTTCGAATACATAAATTGGCAGCATATAATTCTCTGAAATACTTATAAAATAGGTTAATTGATATTCGGTTAGATTAATATTATTAATGTCGAATACCTCACCAATCAATGGGTCAACATCGGGAATATCCACTTCCACGACAACACCTTCAGTTTTTACATCAATGGAGGCTTGTTGGATGTTGCGTAAAGGATACCTACCGATATTATCTAGGTTTAGAGTATATAGTCTTGTAGATAATTTTATTAGATTTCCTGCTTTATCAACTATTGCGGTAACCGTTCCTGTTTTTGGACTTTGGCCTAAAATAATTAAGTTGTCTAGTGTTTCATAAAAATCAATTTCATAAGCATCAGCCGAATTGGCATCGGTTGCGCTTACGAAGTTTAAGGCGAGGGTTTTCAAAGAAGTTATCTTTGTTTGGGTATTTAAGGGTAAAAGAGATGTTTGTGCTAGGAAGTTACGGGCTTTAACCTCTGCATCTTGTGGGGTTGATATTGTTCTCTCTGTGTCTGAATTAAAGCTGTTTGAGAAGTTGATACGGTTTGTTGTAGTATCAAACGTCAAGGTTTTTTGGCCTTCAGACCATCTCATAAACTTGGGATCAACTTCAGCATTCCCAGAAAAACCTAACACCGAAGCTAATTGCTGGGCTTTTGAAGTTGAATTAGATTCTAAACTTAATTCATAGACATTACCAGAGTTGTTCTCGTTTGCTTTGGGAAGTACTTTAAGGCTTACCGTTATTGTTTTTACCTTATGTTGGATGGTTTTTGGAATAAATTCTGGATAGGGCAGGTTACCAAAAGCTAAATTAGCTTGATTTTGCTGCGGTAATTTTTGAGTTTCAAATGCAGTATATCTTAAAAATATTAGAATTATTAACAATAAGACTATTGTTATTGCTGAACCGAAGAAAAATATCGGTTTTAACCTCTGGATAGATGCAAGTGTTGCCATATGTCACTGGTATGTATTTAATGGTACGTTAGGAATTCCGTAGTCATGGGGGTTGGCGAGTGCCCCATCTACGTGCACTTCATAGTGTACATGTGCTCCAAAGGAGAATCCTGTGTCTCCTAATGGTCCAATTTGCCCATAAGGTGGTATTTGATCACCTACACTTACCGTAATTCTGTCCATATGGCCGGAAATAGTTTCATAAGGTCCGCTTTGTAGGATAACTGCATAGCCATAGCCGTCGCTTCCTCTAGGGTCAAGCCAATCTGCGTAGACAACTGTGGCTGAACATGGGAATGTTGACAATATAGTAGTGCCTGTTCCGTCTGCTATGTCGACACCCAAAGGATGACTGGGGCCGAATTCAGACGTTAACTTCCAAGGACTATTGAGAGGTATTCCATCAGGTGCACATTCGGGTGGGTTGCCAATTGGTACGATGGCAGTTGTGGAGTCAGTAACAGTGTCAAAAGGTATCGGCGGGTTAGCTCGAACGGTTACAGTATTTATTACTGAGGTATTTAACCAACTTATGTCGGCGGTAATAGTATATGTACACGTCCACGACGTTCTTGCAGGCAGAGTTTCTGCTGTAAAACCACCGCATGGCGCAGAAATCGGTCTTCCTTCATTGTCAGTGGAGGGTGGTGGGGGGCTGTTTTGACCCTCAATTCTCAATTGGTCACTGATGTTTATATCAGTTAAATCTTGTTCTTTAGCTTCTAATTTAATAGTGAATGTTATTTGCGAAGGTAGTTGAGTCTCGTCTAATATGCGATTGGGTTCGGCAGTTTTTTCTAATGTAAAAAATTGATTTTCGGTGATCCCCGGAGTAAATTGACCGTCGCCAGGTTCGGGGTTGAAAAATGTGGCAGCGGTTATAGTACCACCGATTAATCCTACTGTTGTTATTGCACCGAAAGTAGCAGCAACCGGAGTTAGTGCAGTTGATGCAGAAACACCAACACCGCCCAATCCTCCCCAGATTGCGCCGCCAACATTGCCCAAAAATCCCAAAACAGCACCGCCTGCGCCGGAAAGTCCGCTCCAGACAGCAGCAGCAGCACCGGTAATTGCGCCAAGAATTCCACCGGCAGTTGCAGTAGTTCCGGCAAAAGCGCCGGCAAAAAAGTTTTTAACTGTAACCCAACCGCCAGATATTAGCCAACCAATACCTGCGCCGATTACTGTGCCAATTCCGGGGGCAATCAGTGTACCGATTGCGGCTCCGGTTAAAGCGCCTGTTGCCTGCGCTCCAATGGTGCCGACTACATAATGACCGTATAGATAGCCGGCATAACCACCGACAGCTGCGCCGACGTAAGCACCAACTGTAGCACCGACCAAAACTCCGAGAGGTGCTAAAACTGGTCCGATAACAGGAATTGCTCCGACGAGGGCGCCACCAATAATTCCACCGGCTACGCCACCGACAACTCCACCAACACCGACACCTGTCCCGGTCATAATTGCCGTGGCACCACCGGTGTGAAGTCCATAAGCAATAAAGCCACCGGCAACTCCACCCAAGAAAGCGCCGGCTGCTCCGCCCACCATTATGCCCAAGCCTGTGAAGATAGGAATGGATAAACCAAAAGTGAATGGTGCTAAGGCCAGACCGATCTGAAATCCAATAATGCCTCCTGCAATTGCACCGACCGTGCCGCCGGCCATAGCGCCGATCATAAAGCCCATAAAGACAGCTTTGCCAAGCGCCAAAAAGTACATGCCAAGACCAAACAATCCGGCAAGATTTAAAGCAACGAATTTTTTACCCCATCCCAATGCTTTGTTAGCAATCATGAGCTCGGGATTCGCCATTTTGGCACCTTGTGCTAATTGTCCAAGCCCTTTGGCACTTCCAAGTGAAGAACTACCTTTTCTAAATGCAAGCCCTCCGAAGAATCTTTTAGACATAAAACTGTCTCTTACCTGTTGCGACATCACAGGCATGTGAACTCCAGGGACTCTACCTGTGAAGGTGTTCAGAGTAGCTCTGGCCATACGCCCGGCCCAATTTGCCCTGTAGCCTGCTTCCATTGATTGGAAAGTGTCGATGTAAGTTGCTACTTTGCCGGGATTATTCTCACTAAAACTGCGGGCATTTCTAAGGATCGCGTATCTTTTTCTAGCGTCAACGTACGCTTTTCGCTGATTGTGAGTTAGCGAGCCGCGCGACTCGCTAAATTGTTTGACTTGGTTTGAGACTTCTTTATAATCAGCTTCGAATTGGGTTTGGTTGTGGGTAAGAAGGGAATAAAATGCTTCTTTTTGAGCGCGAGGGCTGGTGGTCAGTGCCAAACCTACGCCTGTTGCGCTAAATTTAGTTTTGCGTATAAATGAGGTCAGATTCGGTTCGGCAGCTCCAACACCAAGTTCTTCTTCTTCTCTCGGGGACAGTGGTTTGTAGCCAAGCATTGGCATGACATTCTGGCTAAAATCTCTAAGGTGCTCCTGGTACTTACTCGTTTTATTAAGATTAGCTACTATTGCGCTATAGGCCCTGTTGTAAGCTTCTTCTTTGGCTTTTCTGAGTTGCTCTAAGGTAGGCGCGGATCTACCTCCCATAAGTAGTGCTGCTTGGTTTGCGAATTCATTGTGATAAGCTTCAGCTATTTCCTTTGAGTGCTTTTTTAAGCTTTCTGCGGTTTCTCCAGTTCCGATAAGATGTTCTTCTCTGGCGTAAATTTCTGCTTCTTTGGAAACGAGAGCGGTTTCCTCAGCGCCTTTTTGGGGAAGGTCCAGCGTGTCTGAGATACCCTGCAGCGCTGCGTGTTCACTTAAACCGTTTTGTTTGGCAATTTCCTCCGCCCGCTTATTTATTTGTTTGAAGATACCCTCTAAGTCGATATCCTCGAGGCCGGGGTTGACTGCTTCATTTGCTTCAACATTCCTGATAGTCTCAACCGTAATAACTTTGGATATATCGCGTACGTCGTGGATGCTGCCTAAGCTTTTGAGAATATCCTTTGATGCGCTTTCGGCAATTGCCTGAGATATGGGGGCAATATTTTGACCTTTTAAGGTCGGGATTGATTTTAGTATTGAGCCGAGTTCAGCATTTAATGTTTGTGACAATGCTGGAGCGACACGATTGTAGCTACTGTTTACGAGCGCTTTAACTTGAGCGGCAGCTGGTGCAGGCATCTAGTAAAGGCTGAACGCTGAATGACTAAGGCCTAAAGCAGAAAAAAAGAATTAGACAATAGCCGTTAGACAATAAGCGCAGGCCTAATTAAATGATAGCAAAAAGATAGATGGATAGTTAGTTGGGTAGATCGATAGTTTGTTGGGGATTTGGGGTTGGTTGGGGTTGATTTTGCACTTGAGGTTGAGGTGGTACTGGAATTGTTTGAGGTTGCTCAACAGGGGCTCGAGCTTGCTGCACTTGAGGTTGAACGGCTGGCTGTGGTTGCTCGCCAGTAGGCTCTTCGAACTGCTTGAGAACATCCTGGCTTTTTTGCCTCATTTCTAAAAGTTCCTTTGGATCTGTGGTTACGAGAGCGTGTTCGTCTGGCGCGGCAATAACACGGATAGCGACATGGTTTGGGCCGGCGAAGAAAATGCCTTCGCCAACGTCGGAGGCAAGAAGCAAATGTTTTTCCCCTTCTGAAAGATAGAAAACTTCCCCAAGTTTATCAATGGAGGCCGGTGATTGTTTAAGCAGAATCTGAATTGATGAGTTAGTAACTATAGCCTTGCCGTAGTCGCTAGCAAGAATGTCTTCGACATCCTGAGATATTGTAGTTAAACCAAGGTAATATTTTCTGGCACGTTTGGCGATGCTGTACATAAAAGTGGCACTGTCGGCATGCTGCATCATATACCAGGCCTCGTCGACAATCAGCAGGCGTTTTTTAATATCATTTTTAACTCTGGTCCAGATAAAATCCAAAATAAGGTGCATGGCAATTGGCCGCAGCTCTTCTTCTAGGTTTTTGACTGAAAAGACAGTGAATGTATTTTTGATATCGATGTTTGACTGTTGGTTAAAAATGCCAATTAAAGAACCTTTGACGAATTTTTCCAGCCTGTCGGCGAGTCCTTTGGCCTGAGGTTCTTCCATGCCGATTAAGGCTTTGTAAAGATCTTCCATTAAGGGCGGCTCTTTTTTTTGGGTTGTAGGGTCAGGGGTTATACCCTTAGCCTTGTATGTAGCAACTAATGCCCTGTCGATAATGGCGTCTTCGGTCGGTGTTAATTTACCCATTACTACTTTGAGAAAACCGTGCAGGGAAAGAATTTTTAGGCCAAGTTCGTTTTCGTCTTCCTCGTAAACTCCCGAAAGATCAAAGGGGTTTATTTTAGCCGGGCTATCAAAATCAAATGAAATGTATTCACCGCCAATTGCATCTGAAAGACTTTTGTATTCTTCCTCGGGGTCGATGATGATAATTTCCGTACCAAACATGAGTGATCTTAAGGCTTCAAGCTTGACCATATAGGATTTGCCGGCGCCAGATTTAGCAAAGATAACCGAATTGGCATTTTCCTGCGTAAAACGGTCGAAGATTACCAACGAGCCGTTGTGCTCGTTGATCCCATACATGACACCGGTGTTTGAAGTTAATGATGAGGAAGTGAAAGGGAAGGTTGTTGCCAGAGAAGTTGTGTCCATATTGCGGGTTATATAGAGGTGGTCGATTCCCTCCGGTAGAGTGGTTTTGAAAGCGTCTTCCATTTGCAGCGTGGCGTGTTTAGGAACGAGTGAAAGTGAGCCCAGCGTTGATTCTACCTGCTTGGAAAATGTGTCCAGTTCTTCCAAGGTGTCGGCGGGGATTGTGACATACAAGCCGAATTGAAAAAATCTTTCCTGGCCTTTGACGAGTTCATCCTGCAAAACCTGGGCATCATCCAGAGCAGCTTGAACTGAAGGGTCAATTACATGGCCGTGCTGGATATCGGAAGTAATAGTTGCTTCCATTTCGGTAATCTTGCGTTTTAAATCGTCAAGTACCCCTTTGGCTTCGATCGGGTAGACGTACATGGAAGTACTAAGGGTGTGTTCAAAATTTATTAGAGGCGAGAGCCAATTTGCCTGTACATATCTTGGGTAGCCAATTACGAAGATTGTTCGATAGTACGTCGTGCCTATTTTTATAAAATCGAAATCGACCTCTATTGCCGGAGGAGCGATGATGTCTTTAACAGAAACAATGCCGGCAGCAAGGGCTTTGCTCCATTCTTCTTCCTGACTTGCTAGCGGTTTTGCTTTTGGATTAAGCTGGGTGATAAATTTATTGAGTTTCATTGAGTTTCATTATAAGGATTTGGTTGTACTGCTTGATTGGTATTGGGTGGAGCGGCAACCGGTTGGTCTGGAGCGATAGTCTGCTGACGCTGGGAAACAAACTGGGCGGCACTGGCAGTCGCCTGCTGAAGATTTTTTAGAGCTTCTTGCTGGCTTGCCGGCTCTGAGGGTTGTGCGACCTGTTGTGCTGTTTCATTCTGAAATGGAGGGACGTCAGACGTCCCACCCACGTTCGACAGTGGGGCTGGCATTGGTGATTCGATAGCCGGTTTGACCATAGGAGCGGTATATGAGGCGGTGTCTAAAATAATCCTTTGGGTACCTGTTGGTGCCGGGTTATAAATATCGTAGAAAAGTTCGATTAAATCTTTTGTCGAAAGCTGCACTGCAATTAGGCCAAGACGAGCGTTTTGTTTGATAATGTGGTCTCTTTTGGGGAACAGGTTGATCCTTGCTTCAGAAATAACCTGAGCCTTAGATTTGTTTCTGTTGGCCGGTTGTTTTTTCAAGCCCCGAAGCCCAAGTTCCAGCGGAGAAAAAGTAATAATCAGGTAAAATTGTTTATCCAGAATTGTTTTTTGCTGTACAGTTGACTGGATAAACTCCATATATTTTTGAATCTGCCGTTTGAGATCAGGATTAGGTTGTTCTTTCATAGAGGTTTCTAAGTGCTGATAGTAGCTGGTGATATCGGCCTTTTTGGATCTGATCATGATTTGCAGAGGAAATGATAGGGAGTTTAGAAAAGCAGCATAGGCATATATGGTAGCGTCCTGTTCGGCTTCCGAGAGGATATCGAAGTTTACAGCCGAAGTGGACATAATCATGGCAACGTTGCCACCTTTTAAAATGACCATGTTTTCGGTGATATCCTCGATATCCAAATGTTCTTGAGTCGAAGCCTTTGTTTTATCTTTACTCATCACTAAATTTCTAATTTGCTGCTCCTGCAGCAATTATGGCAATTGGCGAAACGATTTGGTTTTTAAGGCTGATTGAGAAAGGGTTAAAATTTGCAAGTTCGCTTTCGGTTTCAATGTTATAGGTGCCGCTTGTTAGCGGGGTTGCAGAAAGAAACTGCCCGAGCTTATTGGTTTTAAGGGCTCTAACCGGAATGCCCTGCTCGTTTCTAATAACAAGGACAGCTCCGGCAATTGCAGCACCACTAGTGTCTACTACTTGCCCGGAGACGACGTTGGGGGTTTTGGTTAAAGGGACGATTTCGGCGCTGGAAAATTGTTTTTTTGCTAGATTCTGTTTTTTAAGGTCGGTGATAGAAAACTGAGAAGAGTCACTCTTCTGAGATGCGGGAGCGGTAGTGGGTATTTGTTGACCTGTTGGGCCGGGTGCGCCTTTTGCTTCCTGAGGAATATTTTGAGGTCTTTGTTGAATCAGCGGCCTTGTTACCTGTGGTATCAGGCCTGGTTCCCTTTCAATAGGCAGTACTACCGGTGGGTTTATATCTTCGAATTGGTAATGCTTTTTGAGTTCGTCCGAAATTTCAAACCTTTTTTCCCCGCGAATTGGCAGTTTTGAAATATCGAAATTTACAGGAGGTGCAAAGTGGAGCTTGCGGGCGCGGGTCGTGCCTATCCCATGGACAAGTTTTATTTTGTTGTCCCAAGTTCTTACGGGAATTATATTATCTATCGAATAGTTTATATCTGATGCCAGACTTACGGTGGGTTCACTGACAAGTTCGACGTATTCATGTTCAGCAGGTTTTGTTGCCGCTATTCTTTTTTCAACTCCGGCAAGAATATAAGGTTTGGCGTGAAGCGAAACTTTTGGTTGAGCAGGTTGAGGGGCTTGTTCAAGGTAGGGTATTGGCGTGGATGGCAGTTTAACATCGGCGGGTGCAAATGTTGAGGTAATTTTAGGTTGCTGTCGTTGTTGAATGATTACTTTTGGCCAGATTATTGGTGGAGGTAAACCATCCGAGAGAATTGGTTTTGCGGGTTCTAGTGAAGCAGCTGCTTGAGTTGAATAATCAATATCCTGAAGAGCGATTTCTTCTTTAACATCAAGCGGGGAAGCATTTTCTTTGGGCAAAGTTTTAAGGTAGGCGATCAATTTCTCCTTCTTTTTGGTGGTAAATTCTTCAGGAATCTGCTGGTTGTCGATTGGTGGAGTAATGATCATGGTCAGAAATTCAGGGATCTTTTTCTCTTTGACCCAGACCCTTTGAGTTGGGGACATTACAGCCTTAATAAAAGCAACAGCCCATTGGTCAAAAGGCCTCCCTCCAACAGGCACCAGTGCGATAAAAAACGCAAAGCCGCCGATTGTAAAGGATAGTGGGATTCTAATTAAAGACGGGACGCCTGAAAAGAAAAGGACTGCAGCCAGAGACAGAGGGATTATAAGGGTGAAAAATTGTCGGGCAGTTAAGCTGCCAAAGAGCTTAAATTTGAAAGATGCTATGTTTTGCGGGACAGAATGTTGCTGCATAAAGTACGCTAAACGCTTAAAGCTTAACGACTAAAGCATAATATGAAAGTTAGTCTTATTGCGTTAAGCGAGGCTTATAGCCACCATAGCATATGAAACATGGACGCAAAAGTAGAATTTTTTCACGGATAATTTTGATATTGATTGATACGTTAAGGTTTTGAAGTTGGAAGATAGATGTGAGAAGCTGGATTAATGTTAAAATAATAGTATGCCTGCACCAGCCGAAAAAGGAAAAAGTCCTGACGAATTAAATGTTCATTCGCAAGATGACGAAACCCGTGGTGACGAGAGCGGTAAGGATGACAGTGGTGGGAGCCAAAAGAAAGACAAAAAAGATCACGAACAGCCGCAAGTTGATCAAGCTAAGATAGATAAAGTTCGTGCGCAAATGTACGAAACCTTTGGCGTACATGATCCTGAGGCTCAAACTTCAGCAGCAGATAAAACAAGATTTCAGCTAGTAAATACTGATAAATTTAAGACACTTTCAGATGGGCGCGTTGAGTCATTAAAGACTGAAGACGGCAAATATTTTGTTAGCGGTGTTACCAGTTTAGACAAAGAGCATCTACAGAACATTTTCGAGGAGCAAGGTATCAAGTTGCAAATAGAATTTCCAAAAGACTGGAACAAGCGTTCTTCTCCTGAAAAAAGATCTTGGCTTCGGAAACAAGGAATTGAGGTAATCCCAGCAATCGCTGGGGCCAATGGTGAGGATGAAGCATCTGATTGGCTAGAAAAACTTCCTGATTCAAGTGAAGTTAGTTCTGATCTTGCTAATTACATTCGTGAAATAGAAAAAATTGGCAGGGGAGAAAGGGCATCTCAAGATAAGTACAGCGCTCTTCAAAATATAGACGAGAATTTAACTTCAGCTCTAGTCAAAGGTGAAATAACCGCAAATGAAGCCTCTATTAACCAAGTTCAAGAGGCAATTTCAGAAGGTTTATCGGCAACAGGCAGACAGACTTTGCGAGATTCAGGAGGAGCTGGCTATATGGAAGATGAGCTGGGGAGAGTACCGATGTTTGAAAAGAATCAGTTAGAAATTAATGCCAAAGAGGCTTGCGATAAGCTTCTCAGTTTTGCAAAAGAAGGTAAGGCATCCGGAGCTGAGTGGGATGAAGCTCTCAAAAATGTTAAGGAAATGGTTCAACAGGTTAAGGATTTAGCAGATGCTCCTCAGCCGAAAAATTACGGTCAAGCTCACAATATTACCAAGGGGATTAGAGATGCTATCGCCAGAAATATCGACGGTTTTGACAAATTGCCTGGGGAAACTATCCGAAATGAACTCAAATCTGCGGAAATTCATCTCAAAACTTTGGATCATAAGTTCCAGGCACTACTAAATTCTAAAAATAAACAAGAACAACATGCTTTGGTTGGCGATATTGATAGTGATGCCGCACTTTACCTTAAGCAGATAACTGCAGGTTACGGTGTTGGTATTGACCGGGCTAAAAGGTCCATTTGGCAAAGAGCTCAAGGGGAAGATCCTCAGGGTATTCGTGAGTGGCGAGCTCTCAGGTCAATTGAAAGTTTAGATGAATCTATTCGTGTTCAGCAGCTGACTGAAACTCCTGTTATCTGGCAGGAAGTGCCAAATAAGCTTGCGAGCGTTTATACACAAATGGAAAGTATGGACTTTACTGTAGAAGAGTTGCAGGTGGTTACCAACCAGGCAATTCAATTGGTCAGGTCGGTTACTCCGGACAATCCTGAGGGAAGGGAATTAAGAGATAAGTTGGTTGACCAACTGGAAGCATTTCGGGGTTTTCATTCTATGCGCATAACGATGGAAAGGAATGACATGGATCCTGAGAGGATGCTGGAAATTTTCAAGACATATTTTGATGATGAAACATGGCAGCATTTTGCTGAAAGATTTGCTAGAGATTCTCAGTCAAGGGATTTCTTAGTTCTTAAAAAAGATGAGCAAGGGAATTTCTTAGACAAAGAAGGGAACGTTACGAAAGATGAAAATGCTGCTGCGCGTGAGAACATTAACGTATTCGACATCGCTTTTTCTCAGTATTCTGAAAGATTAAGGCAAGAAAGAATAAAAATGAATATGGTCGAAGAGCTGACTAAACATGCAATTGAAAATCCGCTAGGTGCAGGTACAACTCACGAAATCGAAAAAGGTATGCGCATTAGGCTCTCGGCTGAACAAAAAGCAGATCTTGAAAACCTGCGCCAATATTTTGTCAGGAAAACTCAAGAAAAAATTGATGAGACACAGGAGTTAAAAGGACGCAGCGTAGATGAAGTTTGGGGAAGAAAAAGACAAATAAACGGCGTTGAGTGCCTGAGAGGTTTTAGTGGCATTACTCATCAAATTGTTCAGGACTGGAGTGGTAAAGAAACACTGCAGGGCGCTTTTGGCAATGTTAGTGAAAAAGATTTGAAGGATTTGATGATTCACTTCGGGATGGATCCTAACAATAAAGTTGATATTGAGAAAGCTAGGGGGAAATTTTTAAACAAGGATTTCCTGCAAATAAGGCGCGGTGAAATGCTTCAAGAATTAGAGAGAGAGTTAGATGAGCAGGATGTACGGGTTGATTTGGAAGATGGTGCTACTCGCAAACTAGACCTTAACGATTTAATGCAATCAGGATTTTTAGAGTCTGTTGATTCAAACGCCTATTACACAACTTGGATGTTTGAATGGTCAAATTACGATGGAATCCGTATTTACAGTCGCGACACACAAAGCAATCTTGATGATGATTTTGAAAGTTTAGTTTTCCATCAAGGTACGAATATGTTTTATGGTAGGCACATCGATCACATCTGGGAGTTTTATCACGACACCAATGAAAGTCGCGGTCGGCCTAAAGAAAATGACGTTAACAGAATCTGGAAACAGTATTTGCCCGGTAAACACCATTATTTATTCCCTCAAAATTCTACGATGGTCCGGTGGACAGAAAATTTTATGAGTGATGAGCAAAAAGCTACACTTAAAAGGCGAACACAAGAAATGATGAAACAGTACGATTTTGATAACGAAAAATATCACGAGGATTACGTAGGTTGGATGAGAAACGCGGCAATGATGGATATGATCGAAAGCGGAGAGGTTTCAATGTCGGCTGCAGATAATAAGAAAAAGTTTAGTGAAGTTGTTAAGGCTGGAAAGATTAGAAAATTTGAAATGATTGACGTGTTCGTTGATCGCAATAAGCATAAAGAATATGCAGGACCGCAAGCTTTTCAGGCGTATCTTTCGAATCCGACAGATGATAGATTTGTTGAAATCAACGATAAGACAAAAGTTTTCTATTCTACGCGTGCTACAAGACAGTTTCCGTGGATGACGTTGGCGACCCGGGCGCATTGGGATGTAAATAGCAATCACCGATTACGGCTATTTAACGTACCAGATTTAAATTCCGGCCAAATGGAACATACTTATGATCTACTTGAAACTAGGGGTGATATGGAGCGCAAACAAGCAGAACATGAAAAGAGAAAGAATTTAGGATTTAAAGGAGTAAACATTGGCGGATCTATGGGAATACCAAAAATAGCAAACTTTGAAACACCCGGTACAGTGGGTGCACTACTGGGTACAGCTCCATTTAGAAGAACTCGCCAATATTTAGAATTAGGCAGAAAAGCAGCTTGGGAGGCTAAAGAAGCACCGGTTGTACTACCACTTTTTGCAATATTTGGTTTTATATGGGGTGGTTTTACTGAATTTTTAAGACAAAGCGTTAAACAAGCAAGTGGTGGGCAACGTTAAATAATCTTTAAAATATTCCCTAAAAATTACGAACCCCGGTAACTGTGAAGTTTTTCTCTATCCTCAACAGATACAGCACCTGACCTTGCAGCTATAATTGTTCTATCCTGTTGTTCTAATTCCAAGTTTTTCTTTATCCGCGCTTTCCATAGGACCTGACCTTGCAGCTATAATTGTTCTATCCTGCTCTTTTTGTTTTTGAATTGCTCCCCACCTAGCAATTGGGTTCTTAGTATTTGCATAGTCACCGGCGTACTTACCGCCTCTACTTAACCCTGCACCAACTACGGCTCCGCCTGCTGCTGCGCCGGCCATGGCGCCTGCGCCAAGTTGCGGGCCTTTGACACCGATAGCATTTTTAACAAGTTCGGCAGCTTGTGGGGTTAGCATCAAAATACCGATACCGATTAGGCCTCCGATAACATCCGAATTTATTCTGCCTGAAAGAAGCGGGAAAACGCCGACTTGCCCGCTACCAATCGCACCTGAGTTTGCTCCACCTAATTCCGGAATTCCCCCCAAAATGCCGGCAAAAATGAACATCATGGCAACGGTTGGGAAGACTGCAACTTGGGAAGCCATTTGTTTAAACCATTCACCGGCCCCGTTTCTACCCGGAAGGGATTGCACCAAAAAGAAGAATGGGGCAACCATAGTTAAAATGATGATCATAGCATAGGCCATGAGTAACATAAAGAAAATCCTGAACATAATAAAAAGCATCGCAATACCAATAACCAAGCCTGCAATAGTGCCACCGAAAAAACTAATAACTGCATCCAGTGCAGCATTAATGTCGAGAACCTGATCTATGACTGTTTTAACGCTTTTGAATACTGCATCAAAAACACCACCCCAAGAATTGAATATAATGCCAAACACGTTTTCTGTAAAGACAAAATCTCCTCCTGTTAGAAGTCCGGCTCCTTCTAAAGCACGAATAAATATGTTAAGTACTAAAAACATAACGTCAATTAGCAGACCGGCTATGGCGTAGCTGAAAGTAACCAAAACAAGGGCGATAATGATTCTGGGAATTGAATCCTGAACAGTGGCGACCGCCTGCGGAGAGATATGAGCCCTGAACATGATCATAAAGCCCATGATTACAAATACTATGACAAAGCCAATGTAGGAGATGTTTCTAAATACGCTCCAAAGAGCCTGAACAGGCTGCAGGGCAGCAAAACCGGTTGTTGAAGATTGCGCGTAAACCGGCTGGACAGGATTAATGTCTCTAAATTTTTGGGCAAAATATTCAACGCCGGAAACAGGTGGCGCGGAGTACATTAATGCTACTAAATTACTACTGGCTGCCAGCGCTCCGGATTTTTGGGTAACAGAGTTCGTATCCGGATGAAGAGTGGATTCCCCGGTTAACATATTGTAGAGACTGTCGGCTGTGCCGGCAATTTGGTTTAAGTTAAAGATTTTGTCGTCAAAAACATTTTTTTCGATGGCGCACTTGTTGATTTGGTCAACAGCTTCCTGGGCGGATATATTAGCGTCTACGTCGCATTCCCGAGCATGGACGGAGTTAGTGAATAGTGAGTAGTGAATAGTGAGTAGTGAGATTAGAAAAATAAAGGCGACTAACGACCAACGTCGAACGACTAACGCTTTTATGGCAGCTATTTTTATCATTGCAGACTGACCTAATCTAATCTTAAGTCTAAATTGAGTTCATAGTCAATTGATCAGAGTTAATCGTTTGTCTTGTGTGAGAAGACTCATGTTTTGACTTTTAGCAAGGTAAACGTAAGATGCATCATAGACAGACAGGTTTTGCTTTAATGCGAGCAAAAAAGTTTTGTATAGCTCAATTTTAATTAGTCTGATTTTATAATCAAAAAAGATTGAAGCTAGTTTAGTCGCGAGATTATCATTTATACGCTTTCTTATGACAGCGTTTTTTAATCCGTTCAAAACTTCAAATGGAAGAAGATAGGTTGACACAAAATGAATCGCATTTTGTGAATAAAGTTCGAACTTCCGATCAACTTCTAATACACGTTCATCTGGAAGTAGAAAAGATATAACGAATGAGGCATCAACTACATATTCTTCGTTAATATTTTCGGCCATAGTTTATCAGTTCTTTATAATCTACCCGACCTTTGAATGTTTTTCTTATTTTCTTAGTTGTTTCTATGGCTTTTGCGATAGTTTTTTGATCTTTTTCTCCAAGATATGTTTGCTTCACGGCCTTACGGACTAGTTCACCTACAGAGGTTTTATTGGTCTTGGCTTTTCGAGTTAAAACTTGCCAGAGTTTGTCGTCAAATAATATGTTGGTTCTTTTATTTAACATAGTATTCTAATTATATTATGTGTATGTGTATGCGTCAACAATTTGACCCTGCCTGTTCTTTGGTTAAGCTGCAATATGGGCATTTAGTAATTCCGGCTCCGGATGGAATTTTGCCTCCACAACCACCTTTATCTCGTGGACAATGGAAATGATCAGCACTGGCGTGACATTCTGGGCAGTTTTTGCCGAATTCAGCAACGGAATAGGGATTAAAATTGAAAATTGAAAATTGAAAATTGAAAATTGGGGATGGATCGCCTTGCAATCCGCAGCCGGCTGCAACCTGGCGAACAGGAAAGTTGCCAAAATAGTTTATCAGTTGATTTATTCTACTCCCCACATCGGGAGTGGAGTAGGTTTGGAAATGGGCAGTTTCTCGGATTAAGGTTTCTAAACTTGGTGCTTTTTTGACCAATGCATCGGCGAAGTTTAAAAGGGCAATGTATGTTTTGAGTAACGGATTATTAACGTAGTTGATGATAAGCTGACTGCAGATTGCAGTGATTTCTTCAAGCTCTTGGCGGGTAATTATGCCTTCGTCTGGAGGAAAAAGAGAAAGTATTTGCTCAAGACTTTTGTAAGCGAGCAGTGGGGTTTTGAGGAAATCGGCATCAGCGGGATTTTGAGGTAGATTGTTAAACTGGTCAACAGCTGCGGCAGCTTCCCTGAGCTGCTCATAGGTTGCAGAAGTGGTGTATCTGGACATGGTGACACAATCCCCACGTTTTTCCCAGATATCGAAGAAGTTGTGTTGGTATATTGAGCCATTTTGACCGCGAGGAGAAATGATTATAATCTTAACTCCATCAAATTGTGGGTCGGTTAGAATTTTTTCGGCGCGCGTAAAACCTTCAACTTCGGCTAGTTCACGCGCAGTCTCCTTCGAATCGTTTTTCTGGCGATATTTTTGGCCATGCTTTACGATTTCAACAAAGGGTCCGTCATGTTCGGGACTTTGCAAGTGGCCGTCAATAACTTGGTAGTTTACTTGTGAGATTTCGACTTTGAATCTTTCACCAAGAGCAGTTTCTAAATTGTGTCGGGTGCGCAAATTAATTTGAGCTTTTCGTCTTACAAATTCTTCTTGGGTTAGCGATTTTTTTTGGGAAGCCAGCTCCCGATATACTTGGGTGTCAAAGAGCGGATCATAGCCAAGAATTGGTCTAGCGTGGCGATATTTATCCACATCGGGAGTGGTATAGGTTGGGAATTGGTCTGTTTTTCGGGTTATGGCTTTGTGGGCGGGTGCTCGCTCTGGGTTCAAAAAAACCTCCTTGAATCCCAAGAAGGTTTGCCGTTGTTTTTAGCAGTGCATCCTGCTCGGGACTTTTATTGATTTAATTCTCCATAGCCTTGCGCGACGGAGGACCCTTTGCGGTATTCGGACTTAATAGTTAGTAGTACGCTTCGCTTTAGTTCATAGTTCGTAGCTTCTATGATCTATGAACTCAGTACTAGAAACTAAATTACCGTTGCGGCACAGTTCCAGAGTTACACTGGATTCCCCGCAAAAGGGATTTAGTAAGTAAATTTAGATTAACACTAATTGAAATTGCTTTTCAAGATGCTTTTACCAAGGATCCTCCTTTGTAAAAGTGGAGGAGTGAAGGGTTAGATTATCTCCAAACCCTCAATTTGCGCAAAGTCCTTTTTATTTAGCGTTGCTAGTTGAAAGCCATTAACTATTGCCGTAGCTGCAATAGCTGCATCCGCAAACTCAATTGGTCTTTTAATATCTCTGGCAATCTCACCAGCTAATTGGGCTATTTCATAGGTATACGCTAAAATCTTCAAAGGGGTGATGGTTGCAAGAAGTAATTGTTCAGCTTGCTCGTTCGTGGTACTCGTTCCGATGTAAAGTTCTTGGATAGTAATCATTGCTACTGCCAATGATTCTTTGGGCATTTTCTTTACGATTTTATCCAGATGGGTTTCTGCACTGGGGTGTTGTCTTAAATGGTCAATAATGATGCTAGTGTCCAAAACTACCACGCGCGTTTGTTCTTTCTTGTGGCTTCAAGCTCCAACTTCCTTCTTTGTTTTTGAACAGTTTCCCAATTCTTATCATCTCTAAAAGCCCCTCTTGTTTTTTCCAGGATCTTAAGATAAGAATTGTCAGTTTCGTGTTTGGTGATTACTTCGTTCACCGGATAAATATAAATCCCGCCCCCTCTCAAAACCAGATTCACATGGGTTTGAGCATCAATTCCCAAAGTTTCTCTCATTGCTTTAGGTATGACGATTTGCCCTTTAGCGTTTGGTGTAGTAATTGTACCTACTTTCATACTAGTAATATTTTATTACCATATGACTTAACTGTCAACTCACCGTTTATTCTAGCAAGGAGAAACCTTGCCAGGGTTGCTAGAGTTAAAAATCAAGGGTAAAAACCCGAGGTGTCGCGTCAAACGCGACTTACCGAGTTTGACTCGGTGTCTACCTATTACACCGATTCGGCTGAGCTCACGGCAGAAGCCTCCAAGGTGCAATT
>CAYMIE010000007.1:0-21293 GCA_964390405.1 uncultured Gammaproteobacteria bacterium
AAACTGTCAAAGGAAATTCTGATTTTACCAAGAGGCAAATCAATTTCGTCGTGAATAATTAAAATATCTTTCTTATCGATTTTAAAAAAGCGCGATGCTGCGGCAACCGAAACCCCTGATTTGTTCATAAAAGTTACGGGCTTTAAAAGCACAAAGTCGTCAGTCTTAATATAATATGCAGTCCAGTCTAGATTGTATCGCCAAGAAAGCCCGCGTTCTTTAGCAAACTTATCAACAATCACAAAACCAAAATTATGGCGGGTGTCAGCGTATTTTTTGCCGGGATTTCCCAAACCTACAATCAAGTTCATTGTTCATTGTTAATTGTTAATAGTTAACTGTCAGATGTCAAATGTTAATTGTAAGAATATTTTGCCAGGATTTCTTTTACTTCTTCGTCTTCAACAGGTGAAAAGTCTCGATAAAATTGTCCAACGGCCATAAATTCAGGGCTAATTTGCAGACAAATTACCTCATCATATTCCTTTTTCATTTCCTCAATAACGCTGGGTGCTGCACAAGCAACAGCTAAAATCAGCTTTCTTACACCAAACGTGCGAAGAACTTTGGCTGCCAGTTTGGCAGTTTGCCCTGTTGCCAACCCGTCGTCAACAACAATCACAACCCTACCTCTAAATCTCTCCGGATCAGTTTCAACTCCCAAAAACTTTTCGCGCGCCTTCGCCTCTTTTTTTTTAGTTACTGTTTCCTTCTTTAAATAGTCCCCAGAAACATTAAGGTCGGCAATCAACCACCTGTCCAGAACGGGTTTTCCAAATGAAGCAGTTGCGCCTATTGCCAATTCGCTGTTATTGGGAGCTCCTATTTTTTTAATAACTAGAACAGTTAATGGAAAGTTAAACACGGCAGCAATTTCTTTTGCTACCAAAATTCCGCCTCTGGGAACCGCCACAATTAATGTTTGGGAGGAGTTAAGATTTCTTTTTTTAAATTCGAGGGCTAAAAGCTCGCCTGCTTCTTTCCTGTTGGCAAAGACCATTCATTTCACCTGCCTCTCGGCTATACCGCCCGCAATCGGCCACTTAAACATTTGACCCTGATAAGCCTTAACCATTGAAACCAGCCAGATGATTATTGCCAAGATTGAAATTAAAAGACCTACAGCTGGTGCCAAAAAGCCTATTATGGCAATCGGCTCGAGTAATAATTGAAACACCAAATTAACAGTAAAAAGACCGCCAAAAACTATGGTCGACTGCATTGCATGAAATCTGATAAATTTATCGTCTTTTTCAACAAAAAGTATCACGATGCCGGTTATAAAGAAAATAAAATAAGACAGTGCTGCCACAAGATTTCTGTTTGAATCATTTGACGCCACTTTTCACCTCCCTCCAGCCTCACCCCGCAAATAAATTAAGCTGAGCTTCTTCATCATCTCCTTTTGATTCTTTTCTATCCGCACTTTGCTCGTCTTGCCAAATTTGCACCTTCCCGAATTTCCCGTCATAACCCGGGTCGATTTTAATATCCCCTCGTCTTACTTTTTCGATTCCCTCAACAACTTTCGCCGAAGCATACTGTCTTAGCTCGTCCAAACCAGCTTTTAAAAGCACACTAAATTCACTGCCGATTCCATGAACAAGGGCGCTATATTGGTCGAAGACTTTTTTGGTTTTAATAGCGCTCCCTTCAACCTCAGCAATTATTTCTGCCAAAGGAACCAAAGAAACAAATGGCGACCGCGTCATACCGTCTGCGAAATTCCAATTAACCCCGTTTATGTTTCGTGTTTCGTGTTTCGTGTTTCGTGTTGCCAAATCTTCTACTCGATGCACTACTCCTATGGTTAATTTGCGCTTACAAACTGGACAGATATCGCCATTTTTTGCACTTTCAGTGACATTTTGACTAAAGTTACAATCCCTGTGGCCAGTGTAATGATACTTTCCTTCTTCCGGGTGAAATTCAATAGTGAAAGCGACGCGAGGGGTGGCACCAGTGGAAGGGCTCCCGACAGCGCGCAGCTCGACATTGTCTTTTTGATTACCTTTTGGTTTGAGTTTCGAGCGAGCACTGGCGGGAGGGAAACTGGTGACAGGACCCCGAGGAGACAGAGTTATTGCTTCATAAATCGATTCATAACTAATCTCATTCGCCTCAAAAACTGTCGCTTCCCTACCCATTTTCTCCAAACTATGCGCGTCCGAAAAAGAAAGGACTGCCCGGCTGTCTAAATCTTCAACTCTCCAGTTCATGGCCGGATCGCTGGAAAGTCCGGTTTCAATTCCATAGATATATTTGGCCATATCCCCAAAACATTCTTCAACGCTGTCAAATCCTGACATAGATCCAAAAAGTGAAAACCATGGGGTCCAAACGTGTGCCGGAACTACCAGCGCTTTTTCGTCCGTCTCAAATGCAATTTGTGCTAAATCTCTGGCAGACATTCCCACAATCGGCCTACCGTCAGAACGCAGATTAGCGCCTCTTTTTAAAAGAGCATCATTGAATTTTTCAACTGATTTTAAAGACGGAAAGAAAACTAAATTATGGATTCTCCTACCCCTGCCGCCCTGACTGTAAATTGAAGAAATCTCACAGGACAACAAGAAATAAACTTCAGTTTCTTGTTGCTTGTTTATTGTTTTGAGTTGATACAGGCCTTTGCCTGTATCTTCCAGCTCGTTTTTCAACTGATCAAACCAAAACGGGTGGGTAAAATCACCGCATGCGATAACGTTGATTCCCTTCATCTTTGCCCAATCTGCCATTTTGGAAAGAACCATGTCTGGTGAAACAGCACGAGAATATTTGGAGTGCAAATGCAAATCAGCAACGAACTTCATCCTGCCCTAGAGTAATTAAATGTCGAAACAATTGTGATCTATGAAAAAGAAGATGTCAAATAAAATTGCGCTTTAGTGCCAACCAAGATGCCTCACCAGCCAAACGGGCGTTGCCCACTCATGGGAAGAACCTTCCAAAAATTCTTTGATCTGGCCAAGAGTCAAAAAACAAGCATTGGTCCAGGCAAATCCATGCGGTGTGGGGTATCTGTCCGGCATACCAATTGTCCCGTGAACCACATCATACTTTTCCCAAAGCTTATTTGTCTTGCGAAATAAATTAACATTCAAATAAAGCCATTTCTTAACCAGCCTTAATGCCAAACGGTTATAACCATACCGCATCAGCCCTTCAGCAACTCTCATCTGAATCGGCGCCCATCCGTTGGGCCAGTCCCACTGCTTATTTTCGACAAACCTGACCGATTGCGCTACACCATATTTTTTCTGCAAAACCCGCTCGATGACACCAACCATCCTTTCAGACTGATGCTTTGTGGCAATTCCCACATTCATCGGATACACACCGGCAACGGTTATCAAATGACTGCGCCTGTGCTGCAAAAAATCGTAATCAAAATAGTAACCTGCTTTCTCATCCCACATCAGATCATTAATTGCTGCTGAGCGCTTCTCTGCCGCCTTTTTGTAAAAAATAACTTTCTTCCTGTCGCCTAAAAGTTGATAAGCCTTTTCAAAATCTTTTTCATATAGGTACAAAAGGCAATTTAAATCGACCGGCAGAAAATCCATACATCTGCCCATAAATCGTGCTGTCATATCCCATCCGGATTCGGTTTCGGCGAGGGAATCGATAGCGTTGATATCGTAGTAGCGCGACAGTCCATGCCAAACTAATCGGAAATTAGCAAGATGAGTTTTGCCCATCCATACATCTCTATATTCTTTCTCAACTAAAGAGATCGCTCGCTTAAACCACTTTTTATCCCCAGTTCTTTCATAAACTATAAAAACCATACTGGAAAGAAGTGGCGGTTGGCTACGAGATAAAAAATAGAACCGCGATGCATTGGGAACGATTCCAAAGCGCTCAACTAAATGAAGCAGATTTTCCACCATCCCAATTGCAACCTGAGAATATTTAGGATGGTCAATTAATGCCCGGACAATTGGATACGAATCCCAATAATATTGCTCCTGAAAAACTTCTGTGTCCGAAGGCACAATGTAAGGATTCGGAAGACCAATGAGTGATCCGTGATCGCGCTTATTTTCGCGGATTAACTTCGGCCAATAAACTTCAATGTAACCAAAAACCGCCCTTAAATCCTTCTGGGAAATTTCATAGGAATCTTTCCTCATCGCTTTACAATTTAGATGAAAAGATTAACGTGTGTCTAGAGAGTAAATTGAATAAATTTTATGAAGCTCGAGCTACATCTACCCAACCTGCTGTTTGTACATACTGAACAGCCAACCGCTTGAGATCCATATCCATTCTTTCTATACTTTCAGAAGATTCTGCGGCAAACAAAAATGCAGAAGCACCAAACCAACCTTCCTCCGTAATTTGCAGTACAGCAACTGCATCACATTCTCTTAGGGTAGTTTCTACTGATTCTCTATCAAGAGATTGAGGTTGTGGCTCAAGAGGTTTTGATGAACGAATTGAAGGAATAGCGCTTCCAGAAAATAATTCTGTCGGCCTTGAAATCGACCAAGCTGCGCGAGAACTCGGATCTTCAGCAAAAGTTGCATGTGCTTTCGAACCACTCTGTGAGAATTCAAAATAAGCATTAACAGCTCTATTAAATAATCTTTCGTAATTATCGTTACCCTTCCTAGCCCTTAGTAGTAAAACTTTCCTTCTTCCGCTGCTTATCTCAATTTCACCATCAGAAAATTGTGTAAACTTAATTTGGCTCTCACCTTCACCAAATGTTCTTTCATCCATACTGCAAAGAATAGACTAAATTAGTATGTGTGTCAAAATCATTTTTTCTTATACTGATTTTCGTAGAGCTTCTTTACCTCTTCAACTGTTGTACAATCCTCAGCACGTTTGTCAGCCTCACGAAATTTGACCAACCTCGGAAACCTTAAAGCAAATCCCGATCCGGTATCGGAATCCCATCCGGCGGTGTGAATTGGCGATCTGGTAATTTCATCAGCATTAATTTCCAAAACTACCTTCGGTTCTACCCAATAGCTCGGCTCAACTTTGGAATTGACCCGAGCCGGTTTATGAGAAACTTTTAAATGTTTCGCCAGCGTGTTTACTTTTCTAAACTCCTCATCCGTTAGCCCTGTTCCAACTCTGGAAATCGTCACAAATTCATCTTTCTTCTTGTCATAAACCCCGACCAGTAAACCTCCTACCCCAAACTCCGTCCTTTTTCCACGTCCTGCATAAACCCCCAAAAGCACACAGTCTACAGTGTCGCTAAGCTCACCTGATTGAGCCCTTTTAAACTTAATCCAGTGAAATCCCCGGCCACCGGCTTTATATGGCGAATCAAGTTTTTTAATCATAATTCCCTCGAGTCCTTCCGAAACCGACTCGTTAAAAAACTCCAGAATTTGCTTGGAATTTGTCAGAATTTTTTCTTCGGCAAGACGTATCGTCTGATTCAAGGATACCTGCCCGCCGACAGGCAGGATTTTTTCCAGATTTTTCCGGCGTTCGCTATAAGGTTTCTGAGTGATATCTTTTCCGTCTAAATACAAGGCATCAAACGCAAACATAACTAAAGGCAGCTCTTTTGCTTTCTCCTCAATTTTGTACTTGCGGCGTCTTTTTGTGCTTTCCTGAAACGGCAAAAATTCAGAGGTTGTTTTGCATTAGTTAAAATCCTCTCCTCGGCCAGCCGAATTACTCGAGAACTATTTGCTTTTATGATCTTTTCCAAAAGCTTCCGGCGCTCGCTGTATGGTTTTTGGGTAATATCCTTGCCATCTAAAAACAAAACATCAAACGCAAACATAACCAAAGGCAGCTCTTTTGCTTTTTCCTCAATTTTGTACTTGCGGCGTCTTTTTGTGGTTTCTTGAAACGGCAAAAATTCGGAGGTAAGCGGATTGTAAGCAATCGCCTCACCTTCTAAAATTGCACTTTTTGCATTAACTTCTTTACTAACTCCTGCTACTAAATCCGGAAAGGCATGCGTCATATCTTCCAAGTTTCTTGAAAAGATCCGGACATGTTGTTTATCTAATTTACGGGTGGCAGCGGAGGAAGGGTTCCCGACAGCGCGCAGCTCGACATTGTCTTTTTGATCAACAACCGATTTCTGTATCGAGCGAGCACTGGCGGGAGGGAAACCGCTGACAGGACCCGTAAAAAGCGCTTGTTTCCGATCCAAATGCACCTGCACACGAAATCCGTCAAATTTAGGCTCAGCCGCAAATTTATTACCCACCCTTTTAATGACCTCATCCGCATTGGGAAGCCGCTCAGCCAGAGCCGGACGCACCGGTTTACCGATAACTAAATGGATATTTTTCAAACCTTCCTCGCCCTTTTGCCAGAAAGTTTCGGCAACATATCCAAGATCCGAAGTCTTGTTATATGCTTCCTCAATAACTGGCCTTAAATCCTTTTTGCCGACTTTAGCCAGAGAAAGTGCGTCCATAACGGTCGGGTCGCCAATTCCCAGCCTCAAAGTTCCCAAAGGAATGTTAACAACGTGCTTAACAGAAATCGTATCGAGCTTCGTCAAAATATTTGCGAGCGTTGAAACCTTTTTCTCAACAGTTCCCTCACCCGAAAATTTCGCAATCTCCAACAGTTTTGCGAACACCTCATTTACCGAAAGTTTCCTGTTTCCTGTTTCCTGTTTCGTGTTTCGTGCAAGCTGACTTGCTGCTTTCCCCATATTACCCTTTGACCGATACAGCTTTATTACTTTGTCTTTGGATTTCCCAAACGCTCTTCCAACTGCTTGGGCGACAGTCATTTCCGCCATGCCAATTTCCACCGGTTCAAAAAATGGCGCGACTCTTCCCTGAATTAGGTAACAAATATTGCCTATTTCACCGCTTTTACTCTCTTTAAAAAGTTTGGAAAGAATATCCACAAGCTCAAGTCTCTTACTCGTCCCCTCCAACTTTTCGTAATATTCAGCAAGCTTAGAAAATTTCATTTGAGGAATTCAAAAGAAGCCTAAATCTTTAAGGGGTTTTTGTCAATAAAAAGTGTGGTTATTATTCAGGTGAATGATTACCATTAACCCAAGTAGCAATTTTATCAGCAAGGTATGATTGAACCGCTTCAGACCTCAAACCCAGCGATCTTAGCTTTCTTGGATCAGTAACTAATCTCCCGAACCTGCCTTCCTCATCATCAGCAATAAATAATCCATGCAGGGTTGGAAAACCTTCAGCTTCACAACTCACAGGATCAATATCAGGTAGTCGCAATATCACAGTTCTTAAGCGTGCACCATCTGGCCCAAGAAAATGTTCAGACACATCTTGTGCTGGGATAAATCTCTGAGCTTCTCTTAGTCTCACTAGCTCCTCGGGATCAATGAGCCCGTCTATTATTCCGTGAGGAACTGAATACGACTCTCGCATCCTTAGGCTTGGAGGGGTACTACCGTTTACCAGATGCTCAACAGCTGTTAGAATTACCAGATTTTCTACTTTTAGAAGGGAATCATGGGCCCTACGCCCATTTTTCTGTTCAATCATAATAACGGAATATTTTAACTCATTCGAGGCTAAAATTGCAAGCTATTTGAATTGTGATAAAATCCGCTAGTCATGGAAAAATTATTTAGTAAGTCGTGGCTTAAGGCCTTTTCTGGACTTTCTATAAATCTTTCGGCTGGGTCATTTGCACTTGCCTTTATAACTCCTAATTTTGCCAATGTGAACAACGCCGAAGCCATTCTTTTCTTGATTAGAAATATACTTTTTGGTATAGTTTTCTTTGCAATAACAGTTTTTATCGAAAGCTTAAGCAAAAATGAATGATTTCGTAAACATCACTACTAATAGTCAAATAGCGACGGGAGTCGTACTAATAATAATTTTGCTTATGTACATCGTCTATCTTCTGTCCAAAAAACCCCGTAGATCAAAATAACTTTCGTGAATATATTACCTGTAAAATACCTAAAGTGGGCGCAAGTTGCTGGCGGTGCTGGTTGGAATAAACACGTGAGTCCTTGGCTTAGAAGAAAAGCGAACAAAAGAATTCGCAGACTGTTTAAACAAAAAGAGTTTTATTCCTGAACTTTTTGCCTTTCCCTCAACATCCGCACAATTTCCTCATGAGACATTCGCTTTGGCCAAATTAAATCACCTGATGTACCATAGATCGGTAGTAGCCTTGTTTTTGTCTCTTCTTTTTCAAAAACCTGCTTGATTTGTTCAATTCTTCTTAATAGAAAATCTTCAGATAGTTTCTCGTCAGCAAGAACTAAACCGACAAATTGATGCGGCGCAATTCTTAGGGGAACTACACCTTCTTGGGAAACGTCTACCATGATTCCTACTTCTATCTTTGGGTCACCAGCCCACAGTTCTTCAGGATTGGAAGTTAAAAAGACTGATCTAAAGTTAAAACCGGATCGATCTTTATATTTTTCATCTTTAATTCGCTTTGCGAATTCAGGAGAGTAAATACCTCTGGATAGAATTCTAGGGAGTTTCCCAAAATTTGCCTTATGGAATTTATATTTTCCACTTAAAATATCCACAATTTCTACCTGTGGCTGTTCAGCCTCTAAGGTTTCTACGCCGGTTTCTTCCATTTCTCACCTCAAAACGTAAACTGCCCCTTTAGTTGAGCCTTTCTTTTTTATCAAACCTTTCTTTTGTAGATCTTTAAGGTCACGAAGGACCGTATCATCGGAAAATTCTGGTAGTAGTCGCCGCCATGTCTGATTATTGACAGATCCATTAGCTTCAATATATTCCACCAGCTTCATTTGACGCTCAGATAAAGCTATTTGGCCGGTTCTTCCCTTGAGTTTTGAGTCAAGTGACAACTTCTGAACTCGTTTTTTCACTCTTTCCAATTCCTCTGCCAGCCCTTCGCAGAAATATTCAAGCCAACTTGTTAAATCACGGTCTGACAAACTCGAAACTTTTTGGTTCGAAACCGTTTGCAAAGTTTTGTAATATCTTTTGGCGTCGCGGTCAAAATACTCCTCCAGTGAAAAAAACTTCTTAATATCATAGCCCTCGCTAAACAAAACCAACGTTGCAAAAGCTCTGGCAGTTCTTCCATTACCATCAACAAAAGGGTGAATAAAAGCCAAAACATAATGGACGATTCCGGCTTTCAAAACAGAGTACACGTCTTCTGCATTTTCAGTATTAAGCCAACCGAGAAAATCTTTAATTAGACTCTTAACCTGCTCTGCAGGTGGAGGCTTAAAAGAAATTTCTCCCGTCTTTGAATTCTTAACAACAACCTGAGTCGTGCGAAACTTTCCAGACTTATCGGCAGACAAAATCTTATTAACAACCAGTTTGTGAAGGCCAAGTAATTCTCTCTCTGTAAATTTTTGATATTTGATATTTGATATTTGATATTTATCAATAAACTTCAAAACCTCGCGGTAATTAAGGATCTCCTGAACATCTCGATCTCGAGCATCGATTTTCTCGCCGCCAAGTACGGCCACTACTTCCCCAGTATCAAGCTGATTTCCCTCAATGTGCGTTCCGTGATGAACAGTACGAATAATCGCTTCCTGCCGGAATTTCGCCTCATAAGCAGGCACCAGCGGCGCATTTTCAATAAAATCCCGCGCCGCCTCAATCCGACCAATAAACTTAAGAATTGTATTGGTTATGGAAAATTTGGGAGAATATGACATCTTATGTCATTCTGAGTTTTATCGAAGGACACAACCTAATTATCGCATATTTCCCGCAAGAATCAATTTATTTAGGGTAATCTGGAGATGGTACCCACCGCGGATCTTTCAACACCATTTCTAAAGTTATCAAAGAACCGACTCCACACTCGAGGTAAACCTCATCTTCTACTTCTTCCGGATCCTCTCGATATCTAGGTATATGATAAATCCTTACGTAATCAGACCAGGTCCTATAAAAACCGCTTGGCCCTAAGATTAATAATCGGCCTTGGCTACGTCCAACTAGAATTCCCGGCTTTTTTTGCATATCAGTGCCATCTATTGAAAACCAGAATTTAGGGAAATCTTCGGGCTCTATCTCCTTTAATCTGTTAATCACGATCTTCCTAGCCTTTACGGCAGCAGCCGCTCTAAGTTCCTTTATTTTAGCTATAGGTAATGTTTCTATTGCCATTTTAAAGGAAATTATACCAATTATAGGTCTTGATATCAACCTTTAATATAACTTAATAACTTTCGCTTTTTTTAAAAGATTCTTGGGAACCGAGTCTTTTTCAGCCGCAGTAATTATTGTCTGTTGATTACCAATTACCGAAAGTACTGTTGCCCGATGCTCCCAGTCGAGTTCGGAAAATATATCATCAAGCGCCAAAATCGGCCTTGCTCCTCTCTGGACTTTCAGGTATTCCAGCTCCGAAAGTTTTAGCGCTAGAACCGCCATCCTCTGCTCTCCCCGCGATCCAAAATACGCCAAATCTTTATCTTTAAATATGAACCTGAAATCATCCCGATGCGGCCCCGAAAGCGTAACACCTGCCGCAATATCACGTTCACGATTTTTTAAAAGTTTCTCCTCACTTATCAAACTTTGCTTGAGTTCAAACCTTAGTCCTCCGAAAAACACCTCCGAGGTGTTAGAATTTTTCACCTCGGAGGTGAAGCTGGCTGATTCCATCAGGTTCACAAAGTTTATAAACTCCTCACGCTTTTTGGAAACGTATTTACCGTGTTCAAGCAACCTTTGGTCCCAGAAATTAAGCTCCAGTGGCTTTGATTTACCTTCGGCAACCCGATTTAAAATCCTATTTCTCCTAGTCACAACTTTGCCATATGAAGAAATATTTCGCCAATAATCTTTATCACTGATGGACAAAATACTATCCAAATGATGCCGTCTTAAACTTGGCGAGCCGGCAACAAAATCCAAATCTTCAGGATGAAAAACAACAATGGAAAGAATTTCCAAAAAATTAGCGTATCTTTTTTTTAAACCGTCAATTAAATAAGATTTTCGAATCACGCGCTCGTCTATTACCTGAAAGTTTATAACCAATTCTCTACTAAAACCTATACCTCTTCGAGCCTGAGCGATTCGTCTGAGCTCATCGTCGAAGACCTCAGAGCCGAAGGCCTGAACCCTAGACCCTATTTTCGCTTCGCTTTTGCCAAAGCGAACCAAATCCAAATCACTCTCAATATGAGTAGGTCTAACGCCGCAAACAAGCGAAATCGCTTCCAAAATATTACTTTTGCCGGCTCCATTGGCGCCAATTATTACCGTTAAATTCTTGTCAAATACAAATTTGCGAGATGTGAAGTTACGAAAGTTTAATAAACTTAAATCTAAAATTTCCATCGATTACCCAAATATGCGTATGTAGCCGAAATAACAAGTAGCAATAACCCGCCGTAAACAAAAATATTTACAAAACCAATAGTTGCCTCAAGCAGGGCCGCCAAAGGGGAAAGCACTGCCGACAAAAAAGAAGTCGCAATCATGCTTGCTGCAAAAACAATCCCCAAATTACTGTGTGGCACCTTCTTCTGGATAACAGTTCTGGCAGCCACCATTATAATAACAGCCCCGAAACCCAAAAATATTAAACCAAATACAATGTAAACCAAAAGTAAGCTTCCGATAATTAAATCAAGCATAAGCGCTAAACCCAAAAGTACAGATACCATGCCCACAATGCTCAGACCTATGCTAATTAGCAGTCCCTCACTCAATTCCGGCCTGTGGACAAATATCGAGCCAATAACTACACCCAAACCAATTAAAGGCATTACCAGAATTGGGCTCTTGTCGATGGGAATCCCCACGATTTCTGAAAAAAATTCAGGAGCCAGGGTAACTGCGAAAAATACTAATCCCTGAATCAGCACAAAAATCGAAAAGAAGTACCAAACTGTTTTAGATTTCATAACAAATTTAAAACCGCTCAAAATATTCTTAATTTTTTTAGCTAAGGTGGGGTGATTTTGTCTTAACGGTTCCAGCTTGGGCAATGTTACGCCAAGAATTATTGACAACAGCAAGAGTGCTAAACAAACAGACAAGGTCACCGTGCTTCCAAAGAAAAAGTGAATAACGGAAGCCAGGAAAAAACCGGCTAGCAGTGCCGTCGAGAGCGTAAAAATAAAGATTGAATTGGCAACTAGCAACTGCTCGCGCTTAACAACTTGCGCAGTCGCGGCAGAAGATGAAGGAATAAAAAAAGTGTTGCCGGCAAAATACACAAATGAAAGCGGAATCGAAGCAGCTACTGCTTGGCCGGTAATTAAAATAAATAAAACAACTAGTGATGTTGCGCAATAGGCAACAATCATGATTTTTTTTCTGTCAAAAATATCTGCTGCTAGTCCTGCAAATACCATTAACAAAAAAGCCGGTATCGTAAATGAAAGAACCACACCGGAAACTCCAAAAGTACTGCCTGTCTGGGAAAAAACCGAAACTATTAGAGAAAGTATTAAAAGGGCAGAAGCCATTTGCCCGAAAAAAACCATTAGGGTAAGAGCCAAAAAATCTCTACGCTTTAGAACTTCGATATAGGATCCGGAGACTGAAATCATTAGTTTAGTCGTTGGCAGGCGGGACAGAAATGTGCGCTTCGGCCATCCATCTTTTCTCGCTTAATTGGGGTTTTGCACCGAGCACACGGTTTGCCTGTCATATGGTAAGCTTTCCCAAACGAAAGATAAAGCCCACGCTCGCCGCCGCTGTCCACAAACGAGTTGGCGCTGGAGCCGCCTTTTTCTATAGATATCTGTAAACTCTCTCTCAAACCTTTATATAAAGCCTTAAGTTCAACTTCACCTAAACTGGCAACCTGCCTTTTTGGATGAATTTTAGCGCGCCACAGCGCCTCATCACTGTAAATATTACCTACTCCGGCAATAACAGACTGGTCCATCAAAGTTTTTTTTATACGCCCTTGTTTTTTCTTTCCTAAGCATTCTCTAAACTGCTCATAACTCATAACTAAAGGGTCCGGCCCCAATTCCATGCCAATCGCCTTTTTGACTCCATCCTCTCTATTTAAAACTATCTTCACCCACCCGAATTTCCTAACATCGTTAAAATAAAGGTGGGCACCATTAGTAAACTCGAACGTAACTCTAGTTGTCTTATTAGGAACAGGTAAATTTAAAGGCGGTAGTGGATGACCGCCGGCAATGCGAGTTTTTTTGTCTTGATAAATCAACTGGCCTGTGAGTTTGAGATGGATTAGAATCGCTATCAAATTAGTGCCAGGGGTGGCGCCAGTGGAAGGGTTCCCGACAGCGCGCAGCTCGACATTGTCTTTCTGAGTACCATTCGATTTAAGCCTCGAGCGAGCACTGGCGGGAGGGAAACTGGTGACAGGACCCCGAGCAGAAGTTTCTAAATTTATTACAACTATCTTCCCTCTTCTCTCAACTCCGGAAACTTCTGCACCGCGCAAATCATCGATTGAAAAATCTCCCCAATAAAACTTCTTTGGCCAGTCATATTCAATTGACCTTAAGACCAAACCCTTAATTTTTTTGTTGAGACTATTGACGATAACAGTAACCTCAGGAAGTTCAGGCATTATGAAAGCTATTCTAACTTAGAAGGAAAGCGCAAAACAATCGCTATTTACTCCATTAATTTTTGGGGCGTCGCAAAAGGATCTCTCGCCAATTCCTCGACTGGGATCGACTCAGCGGGCAGCACTAATCTGCGACTGCTCTCACCTGAGATCTGGCCAATCTTTCGCTTTGGTGGTACCAAACTAAGCACTTCATCAACCGACATTTCAGACGTATCCACTACAATTTGATCTATTTCCCGTTCTTGGGCAGGCATCCTACTTCCAGCCTAGCGCGAAGGGAAATTTAATGCAAGGAAAATTAAATATTATTTTCCACAGACATACTGATAAAAATCCGCATCTGGGTTATCACCTTCTTCGTAATCACTAAATTGTTCTATTTTCGAAAAACCGGCCTCCTTTAACAGACCGAATAATTCTCCTCTTTTGAATGGATAACCCTTGTAATAAGCACTCTTTCCACTTTCTAAATGTGTATATTGGGCAATCATCACGGAATCATTTAATTTTAAAAACCTAGCTTTTACTTTATTTGTCCCTGTATAAACCTTATTTGCATTCGATTGTAATGTACCGGCTAAAGTTGCCTCGCGATTGTCCAGCATCCTTTGGAAGTTTCGCTCATCAATCAGCAATGCCCCCCCCCGCTGCAAAATTTTATGAAATTGGCGCAGAGCCGCAAGTTGGTTATCACGGCCAAACAGACACGTTAATGAATTACCCAGACAAAAAACCACATCGAAAAACCCTATTTGATATTCTGAAGACAATTTCCGCCAGTCTAAATTTGTAGGTTTGATTTTAAAGCCTTGCTTTGTCGCATTTTCTATTGCTTTTGCACGAAACGCATCATCCAATTCGTTGCAAGAAACATCAAATCCCTGTTGTAGAAGATAGATTGTATCAACACCGTCACCCAAAGCTATATCTAAAACTTTTCCTTCCTTAAAAGCACTTAACTGATTCAGAAGCCACCCATCTTCTCCTCTTCGTCTATTGTCCCACCCTACAAAATCTCCCCAGAGTTCAGCGCGGATTCTAGAATTTTCTTCACTTTCTGCAAATTTTTCTATCTGCTTTAAATCCATCTCCATCTGCTAAATTCTACATAAAATTCGGGTCTAAAATCTATTTGTAAGGAATTGGGGGAATTTATTTAAACTGAATCACAAGTTTTTTACCCAAAGCTTCGGCAAGCTTTTGTAAGAATCCAATAGAAGGATTAGCGTTACCGGATTCGATTCTGGCGATTGCTGATTGTTTAGTTCCGATTTTCTGTGCTAACTCCTCCTGGGTCATGTGTTTTTTAACTCTTGCCTCCAAAATTGCTTCAATGACTGCAAATTCTGGCTCAAGCTTATCATACTCGGCCTTAATTTTGGGATTTTTAAGAGCTTCTTTTAAGTAAATGTCAAAATCTAAATGCTTCCTTTTCATAACATATATGTTATACTAATTGCTTCATCCTGTCAATCGCTAACTTCAGCTCTTTTCTCGGAATCTTCTGTGTCTTCTTTTTAAAAGCGTGAAGGAGGAGAAAACCTTGATCTGTTTTTGTGTAGAAAATTCTGACAGCTTCTTTTCCTCTGATCCTCAACTCATGAAGATTTTTGTCGATTTTCTTTGCATCAGGAGGTTTCAAAAAAGGACCACCTTCCCTAAGCAGTTTAATAGAACGCAAAATCCTAGCATAAATCTCCTCGCTTTGCTCCTCCATAAATTCCTTCACAGGATGTGTCCCACGCGCAGTTCGAAAGAAATATACTTTAAAATCTGCCATTTATGGCTTTGTTCTTATCCACCACAATAAAATTTCTTCCGCAAAGTTATTTACATCATTAGATGCGGATGTGACACCCACATGATGTTCTAAATGTTTCTTTAAGAAAACAATAATATCTCGCTTGCCTTTTCCATTAACTAACAGCGACAGAATCGGCTTGACAAAACATTCATACTCGTCTTGCGGACCACCTTCAAAAGGATAAACACCTATCGGATCCCATCTGTTTAAAAGATTAATTAGCTCCTTACGTTGGAGATTTATTTCGCTCATGTTTGAGAATTATTTAGCTTTTGATTTACAAACTTCAAAATCTCGTGTTTAAGTTTTCGTTGAAAATATTTTAATCCATTTAGTCATTCCGTTATCTCTTTGGTGAAAAGTAACATCCTCAACTCTAAAACCTGTATCTTCCAATAAATCAATAATCTCCTGCTTTCTAAAAAAAGAAAAGAATCTATGCACCTTAATTCCGTGCCTATTATCTTCTATTTCGCCTTCACCATTTCCTTCCTTTAGAGCTAGGTAAAAATGACCACCATTTTTTAGAATTATATTCACAGAAGTTAAAACTTTAGGAATAAGATTTTTGGGAATATGAAGAAGCGATGCCCTAGCATAAACACCGTCGAATGAGCGATCAGCAAAATCCATTTCTGTCATATCCCCAACCAAAAACTTAGCTTTAGGTACCAGTTTTTTAGCAGCAGCAATCATTTTCGGCGACAAATCAAGACCAACAACTTTAAGCCCTAAATCTTTCAAAAGTTGTGATTGATAACCGGAGGCACAACCCAAATCTAGTACTTTTGCACCTTTGCCAACCAGCTTCGCGAATTTAACAAGATCATCTTGTCCCCAATCGTGGAGCGTTTTATCAGTCCCCCAATACTCGGCAAGACCATCGTAAACTTTTGTTAAATTTGTTCTGATTTTTGGAAAATTCACTTAATTTTCCCTTCCACAAACTTCTCGATCTCACGCTTGAAGCGCTCTTTGGAAAATTTTTGGGCATGAGCTTTGATCAATTTAGAATCGAACGCCTCCTTTTTCTCCAGCTTTTGAAAATTATTGATTGCCTGTGTTAAAGATCCCGCAGTCGCCTGATCAAAATATACGCCTGTTTTTCCATCGACGACTGTCTCCAATACCCCGCCTTGGGCAAGCGCAATAACTGGCTTTCCTGCTGCCATCGCCTCAACCGGCACAATCCCAAAATCCTCTTCACTAGCCGCAAAAATTACAGCCCTGCAGTTTTGATAAAGTTCAATGAGTTCTTGATCGGCAACCTCACCCAAAATCTTAACAGCTGATCCTTCGGCCATTTCCCTTAACTTAGCTTCATCTCTACCTGTTCCCACCACCTTAAGCGGCAGTTTCAAATTTTTACAAACTTCAACAATCAAGTCGATATTTTTTGCCCCAGCCAGCCGCGAAACAGTTAAAAAATAATTGCTTAACGACGAATGGCTAATGTCTAATGCTTTTTTCTGCTTTAGTCGTTTTGCGTTTTGCGTTTTGCGCGCGAAGCGCCTTACATCCACCGGCGGATAAATTACTTTGCTCTCGCGTCTGTAAAATTTTTGAATCCTTCTTTTAACCTCTTCGCTGTTAGCAATAAAATAATCAACTCTTTGTGCAGCCTCATAATCATACATTCGCACAAAGTGATTAATAAAAACTGCATACGCTTGAATCAATGGGTTTTTCTTATAGTCAACAGAAGTTCTATAACCATAAAGATATCTCGGTGGCGTATGACAATAGCAAACCTCAACAGTATGTTGAGACCCTGAGCGAGCGGAGCAAGTCGAAGACCCTGAGTTTACCGAATGGGTCGAAGGGCCTCTCCTCTTAACCCCCTTTGTCACATACCAACTTGCAGAAGTAATTACGAGGTCAAAACCTGAAAAATCCCATCCAAAGGATGGTCCTTTGGTGGAAAATCTCCCCCAAATTAAAGGAGCTAAAAACCGCAGAGGGCTGTGAAGACGACTGGCAAAAAGGGGCACATTTTGTGCCCAAGAAGCAATTATTTTTTTGTCTTTAAATCTCTTGTATGCTGTTGAGCCCTTTTTATAAAAAGCCGTATAAATCGGCGCTTTGGGATAGATTTCACATAGAGCTTCTAAAACTCTCTCTGCCCCGCCAAACTCAACCAAGAAATCATGAACTAAAGCAACTTTCATAATTCCACTTCTTTCAAACTAGAATAAACTTTGTCTGCTCCCGCCTCTGCTAACGCATTTCTATCTTGTAAATTAGCATTTACACCAATAACACTCATTCCTGCCGATATACCAGCTTCAACTCCATTAACCGAATCCTCAATTACCACGCAGCTTTGGAGTTTAACTCCTAACTGTCTAGCGGCTTCAAAATACACGTCTGGTGCTGGCTTACCACGCTTGACATCATCACTGGAAACTACTGTTTCGAAATATTTTCTAACCCCTGAATCAATTAGCATTTTTTCTGCACCCTTCTGATTGTGGCCTCCAGTAGTGACTGCTAATTTATAAGTTTTTAATTTTGGTAGTAATTCCAAAACTCCCGGCATCAAAATATCCTCCTTTTGCGAAACCAAATTATATAAAATTTCGCGCAGATCACCTAGCAAATTCTCTGCCTCTCCTTTCACCCCTAAATATTTCTTGGCCATAATCATATTTTCCTTGAGCCCTCTTCCGATCATTTTTTTGTAGATAACAGGATCGTTTTTAGCGTTGTGTTTTTTTAACCATTTAGCGTAGGCTTTCACCCAAAGCGGTTCAGTATCAACCAGCAACCCATCAAGATCAAATATAATTGCTTTAAGTTTGGAAGACATTAGATAAGTTCGAGTTGATTAGAATCGGTAGTCAGACGCTTCTTTTTCACTTTTCCCACCTCCGAGGTGTTCTCTTGGTTTCGCCCCGACTTCACCTCGGAGGTGTCACCACCACCGGGGATTTTCGCAACAATTGACTTAAATCCGAGTTGCTGATATTCGGCTCTTACCCGTTCCCAATTTGGATCGAAGCGTAAATCGTTAATCGTAAATCGTAAATCGACATCCCGATCTAATTCAACTAGTTGTTTTGCCTTCAATGCATCATCTTTCCCGGCTTCAAGCTTCTCCCGTACCTTTAAAGGAGTCTCCTTGACGTGTCTGAAAAGATTCTCAAGAGTTCGATATTTTTGAAGTAAAGTTGAAGCTGTTTTCGGCCCAATACCGGCAATTCCCGGAATATTGTCGGATGCATCCCCCATTAAAGATTTAAAATCCACCATTTGCGCAGGCGTAATTCCATATTTTTCCTTTACCTCTTTTTCACCCACCAACTCACCCCAACCGGGTTTACCCTCCGTAGCTTTCTTGTCCGCCGTAGCTTTAGCGGAGGCGGAAGTGAAGGAGGGCATCTGAACCTTAATGTCACCATCAACCAGCTGCAAAGTATCCCTGTCGCCACTAAGAATCACTACTTGATCAACTTTTCCCTTTGCACTTTTCCCTTTGCACTTGCTTGCCAAAGTGGCAAGCACATCATCTGCCTCATACCCTTCTTTTTCAAAATACTTAATGCCAAATGCATCTAAAACTTTTTTAACTTTGGGAAGTTGTGGGTAAAGATCAGGCGGCGGCTCAACTCTCTGCGCCTTATACTTTTCAAACTCGATGTGGCGAAAAGTCGGTGCTGCCGTATCAAAAGCACAGGCAATATAATCAGGATTAACTTCATTTATCGCCTTAAGCAGCATATTGGAAAATCCAAAAACCGCATTAGCAACTTCACCAGATCTATCCGTTATCGGCGGCAGTGCATGATAAGCGCGATGAAAAAGCGAGTTTCCGTCAATCAGGAGGAGTTTTTTTGAGGCTTTATCTCGAGCCATAATTTATCCCGAGTTTGTCGAGGGACGAAGAAATTCTAGCATAAGTGAAGCTAATAGGGTTTAATCTGAGAAGTTGTCTCTAAAATGCATCCCGCTTTCAATTACTGCTTGAATTTTGGGTGCAGATATTCTCTTTGGTCCTAAGGTTTGTAATCTCGCAAAAACCTCTCGCTGAGCTTCAGTCAAGCTACGGACAACAATATTACTTTGCCCAATAGGCGCTTTCCAATCTTCTGGAAAAATTTCCGGAACAGATTCTAAAACCGCTTTGACCTGTTCCCTTGAAGCGTCACCGGGACCAACTTGGGCCAATCTACGATTTACAATTGTAATTATATCGGCTGGAGATTTCCCTCTTCCAAAATTGAAAACTCTGTCTTTTGTCGAATCAAAAAGACTAGAAACACTAGCTTCGCCTTCTACTTGACCAACCTCTGCCATAATTTAATTATACATCATGCTTGGATAGATTTTGATTTCGGCTTCGACTTAAACTTTATTTCCCCGTCACTCATCGGCTTGCCGACTAACTTTTCAAACTGGTCGCGGTCCAGCGTTTCTTTCTCAAGCAAAGTTTCGGCAACTTTATCCAGATTATTTCTGTACTTAGTAAGCAAGTCTTTTGCATTTTTATAGCCTAAATCAATTATTTTAGAAATCTCTTTATCTATTTTTGCAGAAAGTTCTGGAGAAACCTGCGATCCTTCTCCCATCCCCGGCCACATGCCAAATTGCGGTCTAGGTGTAAAAATCGTCGGGCCAAGATCACTCATCCCGAACTGCGTCACCATTTCCCGCGCAATATTGCTGGCAATTTCCAAATCGCTGGCAGCCCCTGTCGTGTATTCTCCGGAAACAATATCTTCTGCCGCCCGTCCTCCCATCAACGTTGCAATACGCTCAAGTAGCCTCTGTCTTGTCTCTGTATATCTATCTATTGAAGGAGGAACTAATGTATGCCCACCGCTCATTCCGCGGGCTACAATGGAAATTCTGTGAACCGGATCCACATGCGGTAAATAGTGGGCAACAATCGCATGACCCGCTTCATGATATGCAGTCAATTTCTTCTCTTCAATAGATTGCATCCTGCGCCTTTGTGGCCCAAGTTTTACTTTGGTTGCAGCCTCTTCCAAATCCAAATCATCAATAGCTTTTTTATCAGTTCTAGCAGCAAGTATCGCCGCCTCATTTAACATATTTTCAAGATCTGCACCACTAAAACCGACTGTTCTTGTTGCCAGTCTTTCGTCGTTAACATTCTTACTAAAAGGTTTGCCCCTTTTGTGAATTTTAATTATTGCCTTTCTGCCTTCAATGTCCGGCAAATCCAAACTTACTGTTCTATCAAACCTTCCGGGCCTGGTCAGAGCTGGGTCAAGTAGATCCGGCCTGTTCGTCGCTGCCATCACCATCACATTATCGTTTGGCGCAAAACCGTCCATTTCCACCAAAATTTGGTTCAAGGTTTGCTCCCGCTCGTCGTGTCCGCCGGAAAAACCCATACCGCGCATCCTACCAATAGATTCAATTTCATCGACAAAAATAATTGCCGGAGCAGCACTTTTGGCTTTACTAAATAAATCCCGGACACGCGCTGCCCCGACTCCAACTAACATTTCCATAAATTCACTGCCGGCAACGGAGAAAAACGGTACCCCCGCTTCACCGGCTACAGCTCTGGCCAACAGGGTTTTGCCGGTCCCGGCCGGACCAATGAGCAGTACCCCTTTTGGAGTTCTGGCGCCAATTGCTTTGTACTTTTGCGGATGCTTTAAAAAGTCAACAACTTCCTGAAGTTCTTGCTTAGCTTCATCTACACCGGCAACATCGGCAAATGTAACTTTTGTTCTTGAACCGGTAAACTGTTTTGCGCGAGACTGTCCAAAAGAAAAAACGCTGGAAGCTCCTTCCCTTGCCTGCCGAAAAATAAAAAAGAAGAAAATAATAATAATTGCCAGCGGCAAAAATGTAGTCAGAATTGATACCCAGGCTTTACTAAAAGTATTGTCCTTAATAGAAATGTTTACATTTGCGGGATTAACTTGCGCAGCTTGAAGCGCATCAAAGAAAGACTGATTTTCCTCTTTTCTGGAAATATAGGTTGAGTCATCCTTTAAAACTACATTCAATTTGTCATCGTCTATTTCAACACTTTTAATATTTT
>CAYMIE010000008.1:0-9878 GCA_964390405.1 uncultured Gammaproteobacteria bacterium
ATTACAAAGGAACATTAATACCAGCTGATGATCTGGCAATCGCTGTTGTTGGTTCGCGCGCTGCGACGATTTACGGCAGGCAAGTGACAGAGAAGCTGGTTAGCAGTTTAGTGATGAGCGGATTAGTTATTGTCAGTGGGCTGGCGAGAGGAATTGACAGTATTGCCCATCGATCAGCGCTTGATGCAGCAGGCCGCACGATTGCGGTTTTGGGCAGTGGTGTAGATACAATTTATCCGCCGGAAAACATGCGGCTTGCCGAAGAAATTGTGAAAAACGGAGCAATAGTAAGTGAATTTCCTTTAGGATTTCCATCGGTTCCTTCAAATTTCCCGGCAAGAAACAGGATAATTTCCGGTTTGTCACTTGGGGTTTTAGTAACAGAAGCGGCAGTTGATTCCGGTTCATTAATTACTGCCGGGCAGGCAGCCGAGCAGGGGCGAGAAGTATTTGCGGTACCCGGGCCAATTACCAGCAAGATGAGCGAAGGCGCCAACAAATTAATTAAAGAAGGCGTTCATCCGGCAACAGAAGCTGCCGATATTTTGGAAATTTTGGATATAGAGAGAAAGCAACTGCAAATTTCTAGCAAGGAGTCTCCTTTAAAGGGTAAACCCAAAGATAAGACCCAAGCTAAGATTCTTTCGGTTTTGGACGGGGAAGCAAAACACATTGACATTATTTCCCGAGAAACCGGCTTGACTATCGATAAAGTTAATTCAGCTTTATCGATGATGGAGATAAACGGTTTTGTCAAAAATTACGGTTCAGGTGTTTGGGGAAGTTAGAAGTTTATCTTACTTGGTTTCCATTCCTAACTTTTTTGTCCGGTGGAGAAGAATAAGCATTAAATTGATATCTCCCGAAAACGTCACACAAGTTTTCAAAGTATCAAAGGTGGGATATAACAAAACTTGACACGCATGATAAAAAAGAGGGACGGCATAAAGCCACAATTGACAATTAACAATTGACATGTGACATTAAAAGGAAATAAAAACAGTGAAGAACCTCGTAATCGTAGAAAGTCCGACGAAAGCAAGGACCCTGTCGCAGTTTTTGGGAAAAGACTTCGAAATAACGGCTTCGATGGGGCACGTACGTGATCTGCCAAGAGGCGAATTTGGCGTGGATGTCGAAAAAGGATTTGCGCCCATTTATGTTATTCCCAAGGAAAAAATTAAAGCCGTAAACTTGCTGGTGAAATCTTCAGAAGGCGCTGAAAACCTTTTTCTGGCAACCGATCCGGATCGCGAAGGTGAAGCGATTGCCTGGAATTTATTGCAAGTGATAAGTGCGAAGGCATCCGCCTTCGCTAAAGCTTCGGAGGACAAGAAAGCAAAAAGTATAGATTATCAGAGGGTTGTGTTTCACGAGATTACTAAGGATGCTATTGATGAGGCTTTTAAAAATCCCCGAAAAATTGATGATAATTTGGTTAGTGCGCAGCAAGCCAGACGCGTGTTGGACAGATTAGTTGGTTACAAACTTTCACCGGTTCTTTGGAAAAAGGTCAAAAGCAAGTTATCTGCCGGTCGGGTGCAATCGGTGGCGCTTCGCTTGGTAGTTGACCGTGAACGGGAAATTGAGGCATTTAAGGCAGAGGAATATTGGGAGATAGAAGTAGAGCTTCAGAGACAAAGAGTTAAAGAGACAGAGGGACAAAGTTTTGTAGCAAAACTTATTAAAATCGGTGAGGAAAAGGCCCAGATTACTAATAAAGAAAGCGCCGATAAGGTTGTTGGTGGTTTACAAAAATCCGTCTACAACATTTTGGATGTTAAAGTTAAAGACGCCCGCAAATATCCTAATCCGCCTTTTACCACTTCGACACTCCAACAAGCAGCAGCAAATCGTTTAGGTTTTGTACCCAAGCGAACAATGAGAGCGGCTCAAAACCTATATGAAAAGGGTTTGATTACGTATATGCGAACCGATTCGGTAAATTTGTCGCCCCAATCGATAGCTGAGACGCGCCAATATATTGAACAAAAATTTGGCAAGGAATATTTGCCTGAGCGCGAAAGACACTACAGGGTAAAATCAAAACTGGCGCAGGAAGCTCACGAAGCAATCAGGCCGACGAGTATAAAGGTAACAGGTGATAGCGTACAGGCAGCAGGCGATGAAACAAAACTTTATGATTTGATTCACAAAAGAATGCTTGTTTGCCAGATGGCCGAAGCGATTGTTGCTGAGACAACAATTGATGTTGAAGCGAAAGCGGGTCCTGTCAGCTCTTTCCCTCCCGCCAGTGCTCAGTCAGATCAAAAATCGAACCGCAGTGGTGATAATCAGGCTGACCTGCGCGCTGTCGGGAACCCTTCCAGAACTGCCACCCGCGATTTTAGGAGTTATCTTCTGCGCGCAAACGGGCAGATAATTAAATTCGACGGCTGGTATAAAGTTTATGCTAAAGCGCCGATTAAGGAGCAGGAAGTGCCGGAAGTTAAAGTCGGCGAGAATCTTGATTTAAAAAATATCAACCCAATTCAAAAATTTACCGAACCGCCTCCAAGATACTCGGAAGCGACTTTGATTCGCGATCTGGAAAAACACGGGATTGGCAGGCCTTCAACGTATGCGCCGACAATTTCCACTTTATACGACAGATTTTATATTGAAAGGCTGGAAGCAAGAAAAATCGGGCCAACGCCGATTGGTACGACTGTAGTTGATTTTCTGGTTAAATATTTCCCGAATATTGTTGACTATAAATTTACGGCTGCTATGGAAGAGGATTTGGACAAGATTGCGCAGGGTGAAAAGAAATTGGCAGCAACAATGGAAAGTTTTTGGGGCCCTTTTGAAAAACGGGTGGACGAAGTTCTGGAGACGGCCGAAAAAGTTAAAGTAGAGGTTGAAAAATCAGACGAGAAGTGTGAGAAATGCGGTAAAGACATGGTTGTTAGGTACGGAAGGTACGGAAAGTTTTTGGCGTGCAGTGGATTTCCGGATTGTAAAAATACCAAAGCGCTGGCAGCTGACACTGGCATAGTTTGTCCGGATGACGGCGGGAAAGTTGTGATGAAGCGGACCAAAAAGGGCAAGCCATTTTGGGGTTGCGAAAACTGGCCAAAGTGCAAATTTGCGAGTTGGACAAGGCCGGACCAGAATCAAACCGCTACATAGGGCTCGTGTTACCAATCATTGTGCTACAATTGCTGCTTATGCGAGACAGGTTCCAATTACTAAATATCGATGAGATTCTTTCGCGCAAAACTGCGATGGTAAGAGTTATCGAATGGGAAATAGGGGATTTTGTGGACTTTAATCAGGATGAAGCCATAGATTACGCAAGGGATTATGCTTCTTATCAAAGAGAAGTTTTAACTTTTGGGCTTCTAAGGTTACATGCGGAAACAGGATTATCGATAGTGCGTAAAGAAGGGGTAGCCGAAAGTTTAAGAAAAGAGCGCGAGATAGTTGAGGAAGCGCTAACGGTGGCTGAAAAAGGAGATTATTCTCAATTAAAAGCCTATTTAATAAAAAAGGGCTCCCAAATATTTAATGATGATTACATTAATGATTCAAAAGAGCAGATTGCTGTAGGACTGGCGCATGTTGCTCATCTACTCCCGGATCCTTCTAGAAGGTATTAATGTAGTTTTATTCCTTAGATTGTTATGGCATAATGATTGACGAATCTGCCCCTTTAAATTCTGATGCCAAGAAAACCTCGAAAAGTTATAAAGTCGCGCAAAAAACCCCACGCCGCTTCCACCTTCGCTAAAGCTGCGGTGGACAAGAAAGCTTTGAGGGGCAAATCCTCCTCCGCTTTAAAGCTTCGAAAGGACAAGTCCGAAGAGCGCGTGATGGTCGTTTCCCGAAGCGACATGTTTTCTCTGGGTATCTGGCATGGGTTAAAGACAGATGATGTCAATAAATATATTAATATAATTTCCAGAAAACATAAATTTATTTCGCGAAGTCTTGCAGAAGATGATCCGCATTGGCAGCAAATTATCCCTTATTTAATTTTTGAAAATTCCGGCAAATATTTTGTGATGCAAAGGCGGGGCGATCACAGTGATAAGCGTTTGGCTAACAAATTTTCTATTGGTGTTGGAGGGCATATAAATGAGAGGGATATAAAAGGGATCAGAGGTTACAAAGGTGGCAAAGTTGATAATTTGGTTATGCAGTGGGCGGAGAGGGAATTTAGAGAAGAAGTTGACTATAGTGGAAAATTCAAAGCAAATTTTCTCGGGCTAATTAATGATGACTCAAATGATGTCGGCTTGGTTCATATTGGATTAGTTATTCATATTAGCGGGGATTCAAATAATATTTCTATAAAAGACGAGCATAAATCTGGTGCTCTTGAAATATTGGTAAAAGTTGGTTCTCATTACAAACATATGGAAACATGGAGCCAAATTGTTTATGATTTCTTGAAAGAGAGAAGATCTAAAACTTATTCTTCGAGTAAGCGAAGCGCATCGAGAAGAAGTTCTCCACAAGGTCGAATAATAAATATGACTAAACCAAACGATATCATCGGAATTTTGCCGGATTGGGTGATTGCCGAGTATGTTGCCAAAAATAAAATTCATATTTCTCCCTTAGACAATAAATGGCGCGAAAACATTGACCAGGTTTCTATTGATTTTCATTTGGGAAACAAGTTAAAACTTTTTCGAGCCGGTACTTACCGGTTTGTGGATACCAAAAGGGGGTTGCCAGACGACGCGATGGAAGAAGTCAATTTACAAGACGGCGATCCGTTTATTTTAGAACCGGGGGCTTTTGCTATTGCTACAACCCGCGAGGTTTTAAAGTTACCAAACGATATTTTAGGCAGACTTGAAGGGAAGTCATCGCTTGCCAGGCTTGGGATTTTGGTTCATTCGACAGCTGCTCGCTTTGATCCGGGATGGAGCGGCGCGCCGGTTCTGGAGCTTGGAAATTTGGGGCCAAAGCCGGCAATTCTTTATTGCGGCATGCCGATTTGCGCATTCACTTTTGAAAAACTATCATCACCTGTTCGTATGAGATATGAAGGGAGCCGAAGCGATAGATATTCCGGATCAAGAATCCCTCTAGCGTCTCGGATTGAAAAACATAATCCTTCGATAAGTCATTCGACTCTGAGGGAAGAATCCTTAGGCTCAGACTCGAAGAGCTCAGGACGAGGACGGAAGAAAAATAGTTGACTGAGTATGGGGAAAAAGCGAGGCAGGCTAATCGTTTTCGAAGGTGCGGACGGCAGCGGAAAAACTACACAGGCGAAACTTCTATTTAAGCATTTAAAAAAACAGAAAATTCCCGCAGAATATATTTCATTCCCAATTTACGAATCCACTTGGGGCAAGTTGGTAAGGCGCTATCTTGACGGCGAATTTGGTGATGTTGGTGATGTCAGCCCCTATTTGGCCTGTGTTTTTTACGCGGGTGATAGGCTTTCTGTTTCTAAAAAACTTTTCAAATGGCTGAAGGCGGGTAAAATTGTTGTTTGCAACAGATATACTGGTTCCAATATTGCTCATCAGATAGTAAAAATCAAAAATAAAAAATCAAAAATAAAATTCATGGAATGGTTGGAGGATTTTGAATATAACCAAAACAAGATTCCGAGAGAAGATAAAGTTATTTTGCTTTCGGTGTCGGTTAGCTTTTCGCAAAAGTTAATGAAATCAAAAAAGAAGGATATTCATGAGCGAAACAAAAATTATCTTGCTGATGTTGTGCAAATTTATGAAGAGCTCGAGAGAAAAAGGGCTTATTGGAAGAAAGTTGAATGCGTTGAGAATGGGAAATTGTTAAGTCGCGAAAAAATTCACGAAAAAGTTCTAAGATCATTAAGCTTATAATAAGGACGGACCCTTGAAGGGCTTTTGTAATAGTCTAAATGGATAATCAAGCCAATCAATCAGCTGAAAAATTTACTAAAGAAGAAGCTTATTTTATTTCTCCGTTTTTTACAAACATCGATAAAAATGTTTTTGCCGCCAAATATTTACCAAGCGAAGTTTTAGGGGCGCTGGCTTCGCGTTATTCCAGAAGCAAAACAGGTGTCCGCAGACTTTTTTTTGACGAATATATCAAGCCTATTTTGGAACCGGATCTGGAAGGGGCTGACAGGAAATCAATTCGCGAAGCAGAAATAATGCGCAAAGAATTGGTTTCTTTTGTTGACTATCTGCATCGACATGGTGGATGGGAAGCGGTCGTCAACAGCACTAGGGCTAGGGCATTTTTTAGCAAGTGGCTGGCAGCTTATGGAGATGATTCAATTGCCCAGATGGCTGGTGCTCATTTGTTTTGCGAAAACATCTCGATAGTTGCTACCAAGTATTTGGAAGATTTTAGAATTGGATTTGCGCCTCTGGAGAAATCAACCAGATATGTGCGGTTTGATGAAAAAATCGGCGGCAGGTGGATTTATTTTGTTGACTCGGATCTGGCAAAATCTAAATTTGGCCGCGATTATATAAGGCTTTTAAACCTGCTCTTTAGAAAGTATTCCAAATCGATTGAGCCGCTTCTTAAATATTTAAAGCGCAAATATCCGCAGGAAAAAGATCAAAGTACGCGGGCTTATCTTGAAACCATGAATGCCAAAACCTACGATGTGCTGCGCGCATATTTGCCGGCAGCGACCTTAACCAATGTAGGTTTTTTTGGTGTTGGGCAGGCTTTTGAATATGTGATTACCAAGTGTCTTGCGTCTCCACTCGCTGAGTTAAGGAGTTTAGCAAAACAGGCGCAAATTGAACTCAAAAAAGTAATCCCCTCTATGGTAGAGCGGGCGACTTCTCCTCGAGGGAAAATTTATCAGAGGTACGTTAAATCAACAGAGAAAAATCTGAAGAATTTGACCAAAAAATTATTGTTCGAGCCTGTCGAGAACTACCCTAATAGGACTTCTCGACTCGTCGAGTCAGACTCGACTCAATCGAAGAATAAATATGCTGATGGATCAAATGTCGAGCTTGTCGAATATGATTTTGACGCGGAAGTTAAAATTGTTGCCTCTCTTCTATATAAATATTCAAATTTGTCTGCTGCCGAAATTAAAAGAAGAGTTGAAAAGTTAACTGCAAAAGAAAGGCTGGAGATTATTAAAACTTCTGCTGCGAGGCGGCAAGTCAGGCAGCACCGTTTGGTTCGCGCTTTTGAAAACACTTATTATAAATTTGATATTGTTGCCAATCTTGGTGCCTATCGGGATTTGCACAGGCACAGAATGTTAACGCAGGAAAGGCAGAGGTTTACGACCGAACTTGGATTTGATGTGCCGCCGGATTTGGCCTTAGCAAAACTAGATAAACCGTATATTGATGCTGCTAAAAAGATTGATAATTTTTACCGAAGGGTTTCGCGGAAATATCCGGAACAAGCCCAATACGTTGTTATGCTGGGTAATAGAATTCGTTGGTATCAATGGCAGAATTTGCGAGAGCTTGGGTGGGAAGCAGAACTCAGGACCGGGCCACAGGGACACCCTGATTATCGGGTTGTGGAGCAGGAAAAGGTGAGATTAGTTTCCGAAGTGCACCCAACTTTAACAGCAGCCTTGAAATTTGTGGACTTTAAAGAGTATGATTTAGCTCGCAGAGAGAGCGAGAAGAAAATTGATAAAAAGCTAGGCTTGACAAAAGAGTAAATTAAGATCTAGAATTTGGGTAAATATTGCTGGATTGACATTGTCTCCAGCTTTTTTGGTGGTAAGAATGCGGGAACAAGATAGATTTATAACAACAAATGGCGGAATGGACAGAATTGCGATTCCTGAAGGTCGGTTTTTTAGAGCGTCTAGTTCTGATTCAGATTTGATTGAAATGGCTCGTGCTTGGGGTGTTATCCGCAAACCAAGAACTTCTTTTAGTAGTCGATCGGGTAGTGAACGGTCTAGGCGTACACAAGATCAGCTACGAACTTCTTATGTAAGCGATCAATCGCAACCGGCAACAACTGTGGGCAAGGGTGGTTCCGGCTGGATTGATATTAATGACAAAAATGTAACAGGAATTTTCGCATCGAGAGTACCAAAAGCAAAAACCTTCGCAAACGGCAGAGATACGTCTGGTCGAAAACGAATAAAGAGATAGTAATTTGAATTTCAGCTAATTTCTGTGTTATAGTTTCCCGTATCACACACGCCTAAGGCAAACTCCTTCGGAGTCCCGTCTCGACCGGGATTCGAATTCTTGGGCGGAGGGGTCAAGAATACTACTTCTTGGCTGGAAAGGAGAATAAACAATGCAAGTCCCTTCAATGGAACAGTTACTGGAAGCCGGTGTTCATTTTGGACATCAGGTTCGCAGGTGGAATCCAAAAATGAAGAAATTCATTTTTACTTCTCGTGAGGGGGTTCACGTTATTGATCTGGGGTTAACCGTTGAAAGGCTAAAAGTAGCTCTGGAATTTGTGCAAAAAGTGGGAGAAGCCGGCGGCAAAATCATATTTTTGGGATCTAAAAAACAAGCTCGCGGAATTGTAATGGAAGAGGCCAAAAGAGCTGGTGCCATGTATATTGCCGAAAGGTGGATCGGTGGACTTCTCACAAACTTTGACCAAACTAAAAATAATTTAAAAAAGTTAAAGGATTTTAAAGATAAGCGGGAGGCAGGAGAGTACAAAGAACGAACTAAAAAAGAGCAATTGATGATCGACAGGCAGATTGCCAAGCTCGAGCGGTTCTATGGTGGAGTTGAAGATATGAGCAAGCTGCCGGACGCTGTTTTTGTAATTGATGTGAGGAGGGAAGAAAATGCCTGCCGAGAAGCCAAGAAAAAGGGAGTGCCGGTTGTTGCCATTTGTGATACAAACGCAGATCTTTTTCTTGTTGACTACCCGATTCCCGGAAATGATGATGCTATTAAGGCGATAAGAATAATCACCGAAGCGATCGCAGATAGTTATAAAGAAGGGTTTGAAAAATACGGCAAGAAAAGCGAAACGGAAAAAGTTGAGCTAGCAGGAGAAAAAATTGCAACCACTGAGAACACTGAGATTAAGAGTGAAAATACAAAGGGGTGACATGAAGATTAGTATCGACGATATTAAAAAACTGAGAGCAAAGACCGGTGTTGGGATTGCCGATTCGAGGAAGGCTTTAGAAGAAGCCGAAGGCGATTTTAAAAAAGCAGAAGAGCTTGTTAAAAGCTGGGGAGTGGAAATTGCTGCCAAAAAAAGTGATCGGGCAGTTGGTAGCGGCAAGGTAGAAACTTATATTCACGGAGAAGGCAAAGTTGGGGCAATAGTCGAAATTGCCTCCGAAACTGATTTTGTTGCCAAGACCGATGATTTTAAAAATTTGGCTCATGAAGTAGCTATGCAGATTGCGGCCATGGATCCTGCCGATGTCAAGGAACTTTTAAAGCAAGAATATATCCGCGATTCTTCCAAAAAAATTGAAACATTGGTTGCCGAAACTATCGCTAAATTAGGGGAAAATATTGTGATAAAAAGATTTGAAAGATTCGAACTTGGGCAATGACAATTGACGAAGCCCAGACTAGATTTGACGATGTGATTTCGCATCTAAAAGGTGAACTTGCCCAGATCAGGACGGGAAGGGCAAACAGCGCATTGGTTTCGGATATTCGGGTTGATGCTTACGACACTAAAATGATGGTCAAGGAGCTGGGGCAAATTACCACACCCGAGCCAAACGTTATCGTCATTGCCCCTTGGGACAAATCCATAATCACAAATATTGTTGGTGGTATAACTAAAGCTAATATCGGTTTAACCCCGACTGTTGACGGAGATTTGGTGAGAATTATTATTCCGCAGCTGACGCTTGAGCGGCGTGAGCAGTTTATCAAGCAAATGCACGAAACATTGGAAAAGTTTCGGGTTGAAGTTAGACAAGTGAGACACCAATATTTGGAAAGTTTAAGAGCCGACAAGCAGGGTGGGAAAATCGG
>CAYMIE010000008.1:9978-20491 GCA_964390405.1 uncultured Gammaproteobacteria bacterium
GGGCATTTTTTCATGGCTAAGCGAAACGGGATCGGAGTTGAAGAATTTGGTATTGGTCTGCCGCCGAGGGCATGGGGCAAGAAAATTGGCGAAACCATTTATTCTGTTAATTGGCTGCCGTTTGGCGGATTTGTCCGCTTAGTTGGTGAAGATTCCACAGATGCTAAGCGCGACCAGAAGAACAGCTTCTACACAAAAAGCATTTGGCAGCGAAGCCAAGTGGTAGTTGCCGGAGTTGTTATGAACCTGCTTCTGGCCGTCGTTGTTTTTTACATAGTGCTTGCTGCACTGGGATTCAAATTCCATTTGCCGGGTTTTTTCCCTCATGAATTTAAATTTGCCCGGCAGTCGACAACCGTTCAGGTGGTAGATATTGGCGAAAATTCACCGGCAAAGTCTGCAGGTATTGAAGTCGGAGAGTCAATAATAGAAATTGATAGCCAGAAAATTGATAGCATAGATGCTTTGCAAACAATAATTCACGGGGCTGAAGGCAAGAGTATTAGCTTAGTTCTGGAGAGCCCTGTTGATAATTCGACGAGAGTGGTTGCGGCAGTTCCGCAGTTTAATAAGGAACTTGATGCGCCGGCTTTAGGCATTGGTCTTGGAGAATTGATAACTTTAAATTATGATACGTTGCCCAGAAAAATTTTTGGCGGATTTACGCACAGCTATAACATGGTGGAATACAGCGGAAAAGTTATGGGGCAGTTGATCGGTTTTGCAATAAGAGAGCGGGATATAACGCCGGTTAGTGAAGGTATTTCCGGACCAGTCGGCATTGCATCAATTACTTCTCAGGCGGTTTCGTTGGGTGCGCTTTCGGTAATTCAGCTTGCAGGAATTCTTTCTTTGAATTTGGCAATCCTAAACATTTTGCCGATTCCGGCGCTGGACGGGGGAAGATTCGCGTTTATTATTTTTGAGGCTATAACGCGCAAAAAACCGCATGCTACTTTTGAAAAGTGGGTGCACACAGCTGGCTTTGCGCTGTTGATTGGTTTGATTTTGCTTATTACCTACAATGACATACTAAAGTTGATAAAGTAATTTTCTATTGGTATTATGTGCTTGTTATGAAGATTGGCAAATTTGCATTTCGAGCGGAAACTTTTAAAGAAGGGAACCTTTATGTGAGTCTTTCACCGGAGCTTGGTGTCTCCAGTTTTGGCAAGACAGAAAAGGAAGCTAAAGAGTCGCTAAAAGAGGCAGTTGGACTTTTTCTTGACGAATGTCAAAGGCTAGGAACATTAAGAGAAGTTTTAAATGAATCAGGTTTTAAAGAACAGGGTAAAGCTTGGATTGCGCCTCGACCAAAAATTGAAACTGTTGCAATAGGAGCTTAACATTTGTCCTCGAAAATTGTTCCAATCTACTACAAAAAGCTGATTAAGGTTTTTGAACTTGCAGGATTTGAAGTTTCCAGACAAAAAGGTGATCATATTGCTATGACAAAGCCGAATGTTAATCGGCCACTTATAATAAAAACCTCACCGCATAAAGTTGCCGTGGCTCACATTATGACAAACTTAAGAACGGCAGGAATTTCAAGAGAGGAATATTTTGAGCTTCTGAAAAAAGTTTGATATCAGCTGCCAGTTTTGCTGGCCCTGATATATCAGAGGAGCGCCATTCGGTCGTTGACCGAAGGTGACCTGCTGATATAGGATTTTAAAGATGCGCCTTTCTCAATTAATTTCCAAAACTTCTAAACAGGTTCCTCATGATGAAGTGTCAACTAACGCCAAGCTTTTGATTCGTGCCGGGTTTATCAGAAAAGAGGTTGCGGGAGTTTATAATTTTCTTCCTCTTGGGCTTCGGGTTATTAATAAAATTTCCCAAATTGTCCGTGAAGAGATGAACGCGGCAGGCGGGCAGGAAGTTTTACTTTCTGCGCTTCAAAATAAGAAAAGCTGGGAGGCAACAGGCAGATGGAAAAGCTTTGATGCACTTTTTAAGGTCAAAAGTAAATACCAAGCGGATTATGCTCTTGGACCAACACACGAAGAAGTTTTAGTTCCTATAGCAAAAGAATTCGTAAGCTCTTACCGGGATTTACCTCTTTACATTTTTCAAATCCAAAACAAGTTCCGCGATGAGGCGCGTGCCAAAGCGGGACTTTTGCGAGGCCGGGAATTTTTGATGAAGGATCTCTATTCCTTTCATGAAAGTGAAAAGGACATGCTTAACTACTACGAAAAAATGAAAACCGTTTATACCAAAACTTTTAAGAGGCTTGGTCTTGAAACAATAGAAACCAAAGCTGCAGGCGGCACATTTTCAGATTTTTCCCATGAATATCAGGTAATTTGTGAGAGCGGAGAGGATGAAATAATTTACTGCCCGGGTGGAGATTATGCCGAAAATACAGAAATCGCTACGGTAAAAGAGGGTAAACAGTGCGATCTAGGGCACGGTCCCCTAAAGAAGGTAAAAACTATAGAAGTTGGTAACATTTTTCCACTTAAGGATAAATTTTCCAAAGCGTTTAACCTTACGTATAAGGACAGGAGCGGTAAGGATCATTTGGTACTTATGGGTTGTTATGGCATTGGTATTTCTAGGCTTATGGGAGCAATTGTGGAAGTGCATCACGACGAAAAGGGGATTATTTGGCCAAAGCAAGTGAGTCCATTTAGCGCTCACTTATTAGTAGTCAGTGATGAGTCGGGAGTGACTAGTCAGGCAGAAGAAATATACAAAAAATTGACTAAAGCTGGCATTAACGTACTATGGGATGATCGGGAAAATGTCAGTGCCGGTGAAAAATTTGCAGATTGCGACTTAATCGGAATACCAATAAGACTTGTGGTCAGTAAAAAAGTTGGCAAGGGGAAATTAGAAGTGAAAAGTCGGGATAATGAAAAAACGGAAGTTATCCCAATAGATCAACTCCTCAAGCGATTTTCTTGACAAATTTAGCTTCAAATTATATCCTCTAGTTCTTATGGAACGCAGAAATTTTTCTATTGAGCCGTACGTCGAAGCTAGTGGAATTTTAGGTGATCGGCTTGAAGTTGATAAGAAAGCCGCGGATTCAATCATGAGGAGAACTGCACTAAGGCGAAATTTTAGTGTTGCTAAAGGTTATTTTCGGGAAGTTAGAGAAGCGGAAGGTGATGAAGTTTTAGCAATCTCGACGGCACGGGTCCACGATCAGCATGAACGCGGTGAAGCTGGCAGCTCCGAATTTGCTGATTTAATAAGAAATCCTGACAGTTGGGTTTTGAGCGTTCATGACCAACAGATTGGAGATAATGTAAATCAGTGGATGGACAAGCACTTTAAGGCAGGTAATGGCAAAAGCGGCCAAGAAGTTTTTGCGCAAAAGTTTGTAGAAGGGTTGAAACGAGAAGTTGCGGATGGGGTGCGAAGTGCGTTTTGGGATGAGAAAAAAAATGTATTCATTGGTTCGACACTTAGCAGTTTAAGGTTTGTGGCACCTATAGGAGGTCTTTGTTGGATGCTATATGAAAGTTCTCGGTATATTACAAGTCTTAATAATGAAGGAATTTCAAGTCCTAACTACCAATTACTTCTTATTTCATTGAGAGGGGGTGCAGCAATTTTTTCAGGTAGATTAGTAAGCAGATTGTCCCAATATCTTTATAGTCAATTAGAAAATGACGTTATTTTTCAGAACCCGTTGGAACTTTTAGTTCCTAACCCCCAAATTCCAAGTATAGTTTTAGGAAGTGCTTCGCTTCTTTTAAATTCAGGGAAATTAGTTAGACTTAAGCAAAAGGAATAAATCTGTAGTAAAATTCCCCTTTAACATGCAATATACATTAAATCGCGGCGAAAAAGGCAGAGTTGAAGTTAAGGTTGATATCTCTAAGGTAGCATTTGTGGCTGCATATGGGGATATTGTTGAGGTTATTAGCCGCGATCAAAAATTTCCGGGCTTTCGGCCGGGCAAAATTCCAGTAAATGTAATTGAGGACAAAATCGGCGTTAACAAAATTCTAAATGATGCAGCAAGCTTCTTAGTCACAAAACATTTAGACGAGATCTTTAAGAAGGAAAATATTACTGCGCTTGGCAGTCCGAATATTGCGGTTCACTCACTTGCTAAAGATTCCCCATTTTCTTTTACGGCCACTTTGACAGCAAAACCACAAGTAAAATTAGGCGACTGGAAAAAGCTGAAGGTCAAAAGGGTAAAGCCGAAGGAGGTTGCCGAAAAGGATGTTAGTGAATCGATTAAAAATATTCATGAGGCCTATCAAAAACAGAAAGTTGCAAAAGGGACAGAAGAGACAAAGGAGTCAGAGGGGGCGGGTGACGGGCAACCCTCCTTCGCCAAGGCTTCGGAAGGGCAAGGGAAGTTTATTTATGATGCGCGGGGGAACAAGGTTTTCTTTAAAGAGAAGACAAAAGTTGCAGAGGAGTCAAAGGGGTCAAAGGACGGAATTGATGATGAGTTTGCTAAAAAAATTGGAGCTCGGGATTTAAAACACTTGCAGGAGCTGGTTAGAGTTGATCTTGAAAAGATTATGGCTGATCAGGTTGAAGCTAAGCTGGAGAATGAGCTTTTTGATGAGATTTTGAAACTTGCCGAAGTTGAAGTACCGGATATTTTAATTGATGATGAAATAAATCGTATTGTTGTTAGAATCACTCAAAATTTAGAGCAGCAAAATAAAAAACTTGATGATTATTTGAAAGAGGAAAATACAACTTTAGACGCTCTGCGCGCAAAACTGCGGCCGCAAGCGGAAAATAACGTCAAAATTACTTTAATAATGGATGAAATTGGAAAGAAGGAAAAAGTACAAGTAACGCGCGAAGAAATTGAAAATGCAGCAAAAGGTGTAGACCAAGCAAAACTGGATGAGAAACAAAAAGCAGACCTTCGAAATTATATGGCGGTTTCGATTTTCCAAGCAAAAACTTTGGATTTAGTTAAAAAGGCTGTGGCAATTTAGAACTTAGATAGTTTAAAATAATTATTGAGATGTTAATCTTGTAATCGCATGGAAATAGGAGAATCAACAAGAGAAGAAGTCTATATTTCGAGGCCCGAGAAGCTTGACCCCAAAAAAATAGTACAAGCGATTGGGCCATGGAAAGTTTACGGATTGGATAAGGGTTTTCGATTTGAGTCGCCACAAATTCCAGGTTTACCCAATCTTGAGATGGTAATTACAAAAGATGAATTTTCCCTTAATCAAGTTCGTTGGACGCGGAAAGACCCAGCGGTTTTTCTAAGAAATGTAAGAAAAGTAGAAATCCATGGGCCTGAGATAGGAATAGAAAGCGATGATGGTAATTGTTATATTTGGCAGCAAGGTTTAAAAGCACGAATTTTTTTCGGAAAATCGAAAAAAGGCAAAACAGCTGCAGTATCCGTCTCGTTTGGCGATTCTCCACGGAGTTAATCTTGCCAAAATTTTTGATAAGAGCTAAAATGTAACTTCAACTTGAAACAGGAAACACTAAACAAGAAACATATTTCGAGGTTTCCAGTTTAAGATTTAAAGTTTCAAGTTCTTTAGAGAGGATGTGTAATTTGACTTGGCGCAAAAGATTATTGTTACTCACATTTCCCCGGATTTTGACGGGATACCCGCTATATGGCTTTTAAAGCGATTCCACCCCGAATTTTCTGACTCTAGAGTTGAGTTTGTTCCCGCAGGCGATAATACCCTAAACCGCGAACCGGTTGATTCCAATTTGGATATACTACATGTTGATGTCGGTGGCGGCAGGTTTGACCATCATGACAGTGATAAGTTTACCTCTGGAGCACAGCTGGTTTATGAATGGTTGGTTGATGAAGGTTACATAGATAAGGAAGACAAAGCAATAGCGCGGATGGTTACAGTGATTACACAGCTTGATCACGGCTGGGATACTTACAAGTGGGCTGAAGCTGCATCTGACAGATATGAGTTTTCCATACATAATGTTCTTTCCGGAATTAAAGGGGTTTACAAAGGGGATTATTTAAAAGCGATTGACTGGACACTTGACTCGCTGGACGCAGTTTACCGGCTTATGAGGTCTAAGGTTAAAGCGGAAGAAGAAATTAAAGATGGCAGGGAGTTTAAGACCAAATGGGGCAAAGGGGTTGCAGTCTATACTGGCAATGACAGCGTCATGGATGCTGCTATTAAAAACGGTTATGCGGTAGTGCTGCGTAAAGATCCGAGGCGGGGATTTGTGAGAGTGACGGGTTCTAATAAACATAAAGTAGATTTCACTAAAGCGTATGAGACGCTTATTGCTAGGGATAAAGTTGGAACGTGGTTTTTGCACGCGTCAAAGGTGCTGCTTAGAAATGGTTCCAGCAGGAATCCGACTATGACGCCAACAAAACTGGAGATTGATGATATTGTAAAGATTTTAGAGAAATCTTAGAAATTAAACTTTAGAAATTTAAGTTAGTCGATGCTTAATAAGGCAAGATGGATAGTAAAAGAAACCAAACTTAGGTTAAATTATATGACAAGTAAGGAGTGTATTTTTTGTAAAATAGTTAAAGGCGAAATTAAAAGTAAGCTAATTGCCGAAACTGACATGGTGATTGTTCTCAACGATATTAATCCTGTTGCAAAGGTGCATATTTTGATTGTGCCCAAAAAACATATTGAATCGGTTTCAACAGTTAGTGCAGACGATGGCGGGGATTTAGTTGAAATGTTTATGGCAGCAATTGAAATTGCAAATAAGAATAAATTGAGTGCCTACCGATTAAGTTTTAACGCCGGCCGTTATCAGCATATTGGGCATTTACACATGCACTTATTAGCAGGGAGTAAAATTCAATGGAACAGATTATAAGGGGGTGTTTTTAATATATGCCAAAAGTAGTAGCACAACCAGGTGAATCTGTAGATTCCCTGATTCGAAAATTTAATAAAAAAGTCCAAAGCGAAGGGATACTAGCAGAAATTAAAAAACGTGAACATTATCTGAAACCTTCTCTTCGAAAACAGCAAAAAATACAAATCGCCCGCAAAAAATATATCAGGAGCAAAATTTAATGGCAACACTGTCAGAGCTGGAAGAGGATTTGAAAAATTCCCTCAAAGCAAAAAATGCGGTGGCGACTTCTACGCTGCGGCTTTTAATTTCGGAGATTAAAAATGCAAGAATTGCAAAAGGTGAGGATTTGACTGACGAGGAAATTACAAGCGTTGTTCAAAAAAGCGCTAAACAGCACAAAGAATCGATTGAGGCATTTGAGAAAGCAAACAGGGATGAGCTTGTAAAACAGGAAAAAGCCGAACTGGAAGTAATTAAAAAATATTTGCCGGAGCAAATTACCGGTCAAGAAATTGAAAAGATAGTCGACGAAGTTATTTCTCAAACCGGCGTATCCACAATTGCTGATATGGGAAAAATCATGGGAGGGGTAATGGGAAAATTAAAGGGGCAAGCCGACGGCAATTTGGTTTCCGAAATTGTTAAGACAAAGCTCAGTGGTTAATGTTTTAATTCATACAGATAGCCGATATCCTGTCAACCGAAAAATAATTAGAAAGGCCTGCTGGGAAACGCTCGAGAAAAATAAAGCAGAGGGTCTGTCTGCTGAAGTTTCAGTTGCTGTTGTTGGAGCGAGGAAAATGAAAGATTTAACTAAAACATATCTGGGTGACAATCAAAAACATGAAGTTCTTTCGTTTGCGTTTGAAGATATTTCCCAAAGTGGCAAGGGATTTGTTAACGTACCCGATGACATATTAAGGCTTGGAGAAGTGGTTCTTTGCTGGCCGGCAGTTCTTAGTGAAGCAAGCCGCGACGAGGTAATGGTTGATGATAAAGTATATGAGCTGACTTCTCACGGAGTCGAGCATTTACTGGGAATTCATCACGAATAACTATGACAGTTTTTTACCGCACATACAGGCCTCAAAAATTTTCGGATTTAGTTGGCCAAGAAGTTATTTCCAACACACTGCTTTCTCAACTGGAGGCTGGTAAATTTGGGCACGGATATTTATTTTACGGACCAAAGGGTACAGGCAAAACTTCGACTGCTCGCATTCTGGCAAAAGCAGTTAATTGTTTGGTTTATCAACAAGTTAAGAAACCTTCAACCAAGACAAAAAAAGAACTCACTGCCGCCTCGCGAAAGCGAAGCTTCGGCGAGCCGTGTAATAAATGTATATCCTGCCTTTCCATCATTAATGGTTCGCACTTGGATCTAATTGAAATAGATGCAGCTTCCAACAGAGGCATTGATGAAATTCGTGACCTTCGGGAAAAAATAAAACTTTCACCTATTTCGGCAAGGTTTAAAGTTTATATTATTGACGAAGCGCATATGCTGACTCCGGAAGCGTTTAATGCGCTTTTGAAAACGCTGGAGGAGCCGCCCGCGCATGCGATTTTTATTTTATGTACAACAGAAATAGGCAAGCTTCCTGCAACGATTATTTCGCGCCTTCAAAAATTTAATTTTTCCCGCGCGAAAGGTGAAGATTTGGAAAAAGTAATTTTCAAAATTGCCAAAAGTGAGGGAGTCAAAATAGAAAAAGAGGCAGTTGGGGAAATTGCCCAGGTCGCTGACGGTTCTTTTAGGGATGCTGTTTCAATTTTTGACCAGTTGGCTTCGAATGGCAAAGTTGTGAAGGTCAGTGATGTTTTTAAAATTGCAAGAGCCGGTGGTTGGGATCAGCTTTATAAGTTTGCACAACTAATTGCTTTAAAAAAACTCAAAGAAGCAGTTTTGTTAGTTGAAAATCTTGTCGAAGAAGGTGCTGATATTTCATTTTTTGCTAAATGTGTAGTTTTATTTTTTGAAAAATTACTGTTTATAAAAATCGGAATAGAGGATGCAATTAGCCAAGATTTAAGCAGCAATCAGATTGAGAAAATGAAGATGCTAGCTAGTGAATTTACGAGAGGAGAATTGCAAACTTTCATGAAGCAATTTCTAATTGCCGAAGGCGAAATTAAAATTTATCCTTTGGCGCAAATACCTTTAGTTTTGACACTTTGCAAAATTATAGGGGAGGGTGAAGATTACAAAGAGGAGTTGGCAGGTGAGGAAAGCCAAGAAAACAAAGCGGTAGAATCGCCGGAAGTTGACGAGAGAAGAATTGAAAATAAAGTTAGAAAATCAAATACAAGCAGCAACAGCAGTGCATCTGCTGTGCAAATCGAAAAAAAATGGGATAAATTCATCGGTAAAATCAAACCAGTTAATGCGCACGTTGTGGCCCTTCTTCGTAGTGCCAGACCTGTTGATTTTGACGGTAGTCGATTGACAGTTGAAGTGTTTTACAGATTCCACAAAGAAAAACTGGAAGAGCCAAAGATTATTCGTATGCTGGATGCGGTAATGGAAGATGTTATGGGTACAAGCGTTAAATTTAAATTCGAGCTTGCAAAGAGTAGGGTAAAGCCTCCAAGAGTTGTTTCAAAAAGCGATGTGGTAGAAATAAGTAGTGAGGACTTGGCACAAATGACACGGGAGATTTTTTCTAAATGAAGAAGTTGCTAATTGTAGTGGTATTATCGCTAATTTTGTCCGGTTGTATCGGCGTCGGTTCCAAAAAAGGACCAAAGGCTGACGGAGAATTTGTAAAAGGCCAGGTTGTTGAGGGATTCCCAAATATTCCTGCATATCCTCAGGCGGAAATTATCGAATCTTTTGGACTCGGTGGCAAATTCGGGGTTACTTCAGTTAGCGGCGATGAACTTGCCAAAGTCGTCAATTTTTTTGGCCCGGCACTAAGCCAATTGGGCTGGCAAAATTCATTGAAGAAAAATTCAGACACCAATTTTGAGTACGAGATTAGCAATGATGAATTTAAAGGCAGGGTAACAATTAATACGGCTGCGGATGGTAAAAGTAGTGCAATTTCGGTTTCAGTTGAACCCCGATAAAATTGACTGACAAAAATTGACTGACATTTCACTTTGTTGATAAGATAAAGTTGTGCACATGATCAGAGCTGTCCGGTTTTTAATTTTATCTGCCTTTGTTTTTCCAATGGTTGTCACTCCTGTGGTTGCGCATGAGGACAATGAGGGTGATACAAATAATGCTCAACATAGGTTGGAAGACCTACGGGTAAAGCGCGATGAAGCTAAACAACGACTGCAAGACAGGCGTGAAGAGATTCAACAAAAACGGGATGAGACTGGTGACAAGGTTGAGGAGAGGTTAGAGATAGCTAAACAAAAAATTGCTGAGCGAATTAAGAAAGTTTTTGCGGTAATTGTCAGAAGGTTAAATGCTGCGCTTGTGCGGCTTGACAGAATTGCTGAAAGAATAGCAACGAGAATTGACAAATTAAACGAGCGCGGTGTTAATACAACTGCAGCTGAGGAAGCTTTAGCCAGTGCTGAAGTTTTGGGAGCCCAAGCTGCACAAGCAGTTGGCGATGCATCAGCTGCAATTGAGTCTATTGACACTACGGAGTTGAGTGTTCGGGAGGCAATGCATACAGCCAAAGACGCAATTGGCGCTGCCAAAGATGCGCTGAAAGCTTATCATAAAGGTTTGGTAGCAGCTATTCGAGAATTAAAAGCGTCAGCAGCTTTAAGAGAGGCGACA
>CAYMIE010000009.1:0-6271 GCA_964390405.1 uncultured Gammaproteobacteria bacterium
CCGCCAAAACTACCCATAAATTTTTTATAAATTTATATCAGAGGAGCGCCATTGGCATGACCGAAGGGTGCCAAGGCGAACTGCTGATATACCTCTACCTAAATTTTAGCAAGCAAAGCCCAGTAGAAGCAACAAATCACAGTGAAACAACCCAGTTTCTAAACCTGTCAGCCTGCAGGTAGTCAGGGTTTTCAACCAAAAACTCGTCTAAAAATCCGCCAATTGCGCGGGCAGCTAGTATTACTCTCAGCTTTTCGACGCTATATTGCCGTTTAATAAGTTTTTGAAATATCTGCTCAGCCAGTTTGGTACTCTTCAAAACACTGAAAACTCTTTGAATTAAATAGCCAATATCATAACCTTCAACGCTGTCTGCCTTTGCATGCTCACCATCAATCAGCCCAAGTTTGCCAGAATCAAGCACGAATAAATGCCAAGGGGTAAAATCCCCGTGTCTTGGCTTAACTTGCAGTTTTGATACTCCCATTTTGACAATAGTTAACAAATTCTCCAAACCATGTTGCTCGTAAACATTTTCTGGGATACTATCCAACCAAGATTTTGTTTTATTGACAAACCATTCTTTGTGGTTGCTCGCATCAACATTATCAGAACTTTGTACGCCATTAATATTCAAACCCCCAATTGCCTCAGAAAAATTAATAACAGAACCAAGATTTTTTGCAAAATTCCCAGAAACAATAGCCGTGTTTGGGTAATTAACTAATGGTCTTCCTTCGAATCTATCGGTTACCAAATAAAAAAGTTTATCTTTGTAAAAACCGCTGTCCCAATTTTTAGGAACCCAAAAACTGGATCTTACTCTGGGAAGGCTTTTATTAAAAGCAGAGTTCCAATTGTATTCAATTTGAGTAGTCGCACTGATCCCTTCTGTTGTTGCCAGTTTTAAAAACAACTTGCGATTATTTTTTTCAAGAAATCCCAACACATGTCTTCCTCCCTGCCAAATTTTATTAACTTTATATTTCTTCTCAAAAAATTTCCTTGCCTCATCCAAATCTAAATCGCTGCCCAACCGATAATCTAAAATTTTCCCATTAACTTTTATTTTAAAAGCTCTATTTTTCATTAAGTTTGATGATTAATTCATTATAGCTAAAACTCGTAGCATTTTTTGACACGTAATGCTAGAATTCTCCTCATGCAAGAACAAGACAGACACAACAACGCCGGACCAAGTAACCCAGATCGTAAGAGGTTTTTAATTGCTTTAGGAAGTTTAGGTGCTGCGGGTGCTACAACTTTAGCACTTTGGCGAGCTGGACTTCTCGATTTTGTTCAAAGATTAGAAACCGACGGCAGAAGAGTTGAAATAACGCGAATCCCTGAAGAGGTCAAGTCGCGAGAAATCGTCATACCCGGTGTAGACGATATGTATACTAGTAGGCGTCTAGTAATTGACGTTGCGAGTGGGAAGTACACTGATGAAGATTATTATAGTGGCGAGCCGAATCCTCCTACCACTGACTTGTCCATTCCACAAGTTATAGAAGCAACGAATCAAGAAATTCGTCAAGTGAACCATTTAGTTGACAGCGATAGACAAACAAAAACTGCTGAGATTATTGTGGAAAACAGAGACTATGTATATAGCTTCATTAATCCATATAGTAGGGGTGAAATTGTCTTTCATGTTCCTCAGGATATGCCAGTAAGTTTAAGATTGTACGAATGGCAAAGCTTCCAGTTGGCTCTGTATAATGCAGTTGGTAACGATGACCTGATCTATGAAAACTCATCTGAGCACTTGAAACGTCTCAGGGAGGATTGGGATAGTAAAAGGGGAAGATACTTGGGTCCATGGTCAAGATATGAACATGATGGAGAGGAAATCGCTACTAAAATTGGGGCTCTTTCAAACGTTGTAGATGCCTCAAGATACATGGATTTATAGACTATAATAGGTATGACAATAGTCCTGCTTGGGGTGGTAGTAGACGCCTCATAATTAATGCGCTCACAGTTATGAGATTTTTTCCCAGAAGTTTTGTAGCTACAGTTGATTCGCTCAATATTCGTGAGCGCACTGTTTTTAAAGAAATTGCTACAGAATCGATCAAGGGTCTACAAAGTGTGGCTCTGGATGAAAAAGGGGTAGAAGATTTATTTGACCCCGCACTTCTTTCTTACATCAGATCGTAGCAATTCTTAGAATATTTTTCTCGAGATCAAATCCTCAAAATGCTTGCTTTTCTCTTTTTTCAACTCCCTTAAATCTTCCCAATGCTCGGCTAAAATTTTTGAAGCATGTTTGCCCCCAACCAATTCCGGCACCACTACATAATCCGCCCCCGCTTCATAAATTTTGATAGCATCATGCATCCAGTAAGAAGTTGAAACAATCGGGCCTCTAAAGTTTTTATCTCTGGCAAATTTGATAAGTTGATAATTATCCCCCTCGTCACTATCAGTTATCACCAATAATTTTGCGCGACCAAGCTCCAACTCTTCCAACACTTCCGGATCCGTAATATCACCAAACACCGCATTATAACCTTCGGCTCTCACGCTCTTATAAATTTCTGGATTAAAATCAACAACAACAATCAGGTTTCTATCTTTTATTTTTGAAGACAGAAATTTTAAAATATCCGAACCCATTTGCTCAGCACCAACCAATACAACATGGTCTTTAAGATTCTGGCGATTGGCAACGTATGGATCACGGTTTTTTTCTGGAAAAAGTTTTGCCATTAACGGTGAAACGAATTTGTATATTTTGTCACCGTATAATATTAGATAAGACGACATAGTTATCGTCACCACTCCAACTGCAGCAACAAGGGCGACTTCACTGCTTGTAACATGCCCTAAACTTCTGCCAACCGCCATCAATATCAGGGAAAACTCCGATATTTGTGCAACAGTAACTGAAACTAAAAATGAAGTTCGGTTTCTAAATCCTAAAGTAAGCATAATGGCAATCACAATCAAAGGATTCCCAACCAATACAAATAAGGAAAGAAATATAGCGTGAGGAACATTAAGAAACGCTGTCCCGCCGGAGAGTGATGCCCCCAAAACAATAAAGAAAATTACTACAAAAAAATCTCTTAAAGGTTTGATACGAGCCGAAATCTGAATTCTATATGGGCTTGAAGCAATAGCTACCCCTGCTAAAAAAGCCCCGATTGCGATTGAAAAACCAGAGCTTTCGGCAATCGCTGATAAGAGAAAAGCCCAGGCAATAGCCGAAACAAATAATAATTCAACAGAAACCGAGGTAAGCCTAAACAAAGTTTTAAGGACAAATCTGGCAGCCAGATAAGTAAAAATAACCAGTAACAGTCCTTTTGCTAAAATCAGTAAAATCGTTGTTAGCGACGGGGCATGGCCGTTTCCAAAACCTGAAAGTAACATTAAAGCTAAAATCGCAATGAAATCCTGAACTAGCAAATATCCAACTGTTATTTTGCCGTAAAGCGACTGTAAATCGTGCTTTTCCGTTAACAACTTAATAATAATAACTGTCGAGGAAAAAGTTAGCGCAAACGCTATATAAATTGAAGGAATTACAGAAAAACCTAGCGTATTTATAATTACAAACCCAACCAAAGCCGTAAAAATTATTTGGCCAATACCTGTTAAAATTGCTGCTTTGCCAACATATTTTAAATCATCAACCTTAAGTTCAATTCCTACCAAAAATAGCAAGAAAGCAATTCCTAAATTAGAAAAAAACTCAAATAATTCTTGATTGACACCTTCAAAAACAGTAAAAATTGAAATGAGAATGCCCGCGAAAATATAGGCGACAATAAGCGGCTGCTTTAATTTACGGGCGATAATCCCAAGCACTGTTGTAACTGCTAGAATTATTGAAAGATTTAAAAATAAATGAGGCATGGCAGAATTTTAACTAAGATTTAGAATGGCACTTTTAAGCTCTTTTGGCAAGTCCAACCTGAATGACAAAGGAGATTTTGTCTTAGAAATCTTGAATCCTAAGAAGCTGGCATGCAAAAACAATCTGGGACACCAGCTTAAATCAAATTTTAAAAGTTTTGTTGGGGAATAAATTCTATCGGAAACAACCGGATGGCCGATACTTTTCAGATGAACCCTAATTTGGTGTGTTCGGCCGGTTAAAGGCATTATTTTTAAAAGTGCATATTCTCTCCCGTGATTATTTAAATAATTTATTCTAGATTTAGTAAAATTTTTTTCATGTAAAATATTTTCAAATTTCTTATCATCAAACTTGTGTTCCTTAATGACTTCGTATCTGGTCACCGAATCCCTCCCTCCGCTTTCTAAACCTACGAGGTTGTTGATCCTCGAACCTCGTAGGTTGCTTTTGTGAACAATTCCAAACTTTCCAAATTTGCCAATTCTGCCAATTTGCGCGGTAATAGAACCTGTATCATTTTTTACTTCTCCATGAACAAGGGCAATATATTCTTTCTTTACGTTTCGCGCCTTAAATTGCTTTTGCAAAAAATCAAAAACTTTTTGTTTTTTAGCAACAACTAAAAGCCCGGAAGTTTCCCGATCCAGCCTGTGAACTATTCCAACTCTATCCCCAATCCCCAAATCACCTTTTGAAAGTTGAAAATAATCAGAAAGCTGATCCTGAAGCGTCTCTTCACGAGTTGTCTCTGACCGGTTAACGACTAAACCCGAAGGCTTATTAACGACCAATACATTCTCATCTTCGAAAACTTTTCCAAACTTCATTTTCTCCTTTTGAAAATATCAACAAAAACTACTAAAGACCCAGTTGTTAAAAAGGCATCTGCAACATTAAAACTTGGCAAAGCGCCAATAGAAATAAAATCCCTCACACAACCAACATTTACGCGATCAATAATATTAGAAAGTCCCCCGCCAAAAATTAGCGCAAGCCCTACTGTTACCGCGAATCTTTTTTCGTGAGTCAAAAGCCAGAAAACAAAGGCGACGACAAATAAAATCACCAAAGTAGCATTGAAACCAATCCCGAATGCGAAATTCTGATTGCAAACAACGGTAAAATATTTTTGGGCGAGTGTTTTGGTTAACTGATCAAGAAGAATAACAAGGATAACTATTGCCCAAAGAGTGAACCTTCTGTCAATAATCACTGGCCAACAATCTCACTTCTTCGCCTCAATTGCACTCTCACATTTCAAACAATAAACTGCCTCCGGCTTTACCTCAAGTCTTTTAATTTCAATTGGCTTTTTACATCTTTCACATTTGCCATAAGTCCCGTTTTTAATTTTTTTGAGCGCTGCTTCAATTTCCTTAAGGTCGCGCTTCAATCTCTGCTCAAGTACTACTACCCTTTCATGGCCGGAAAGAACGCCGGCATCTGTCCCGGGCTCAACAATCAGTGCTCTATCCTCCGTTGAAAAAGGATCTTCGCTTCGAAGCCTGGAGATTTTGGCTTGAATCAACTTTCTTTGCTTGTTAACCCTGTTTGCTATTTTTTTTAAATCTATCATCGCTTAAACCTGAAAACTTGCAGAAGTTCAAAAAAACTTTTGCCTATTTCCGTACCTAGTAATTTTACTAAATTCAGAATGAATTTAGAAAGGTGCAGGGGCGAAAGCAAAATAGATCTGGCAACTAAATTCGCTTCACCTGAAGAGGTCAAAATTCTCCTGAACTTAAAAAGCCCTAGCAAAAATAAGCCGGCCAGATTTTGAATATCTGCTTTAATCTTGCGCCCACAGTGGGTATAAAATAAAACTAACCCAACAGCCAAAACTAATGCCGGCATCACCAAAGTATATTCAATTTGGCCAAAAATCCTATATTTAGCCTCTTTGAAAGGAAAAAGGCTTATTTCAAGAAGCGATAATAAAATCAGAGTTAGAGAAAAGAAAAATCCATGATTTCTCTTTATTTTGGCCAGCCGCTTTAAAACCCAAAAAACAACGGTGAGAACAACAGCATAAATTATAGGTACATACCCGCCAAAAAGAAAAAAATTGCTGACAGAAATCAAAATGGCTGCAAAAACTACAGGAGCGCCTATTATATCCAAAACGAACCAAAAATTTACCTGCTTCTTTTTAAGCAAAATGTAAATTGCAACAACTGCGCCAAGGATTGCTCCATACCAATCGAATCCATGGTAAACGTTGAAAAAAAATAGCTTTGAAATTGAAAAGCCGTAGAAATCCGAGCGCAGTAGAAAATCAACTACTCTCCCGCCAATTAATGCGCCAATTGCGCCGACTATTGCACTATCAAAAAGAATTTCGTCGTCAACCAATTCATGCCTGCCTGTACGAAAATATAAAAACAAGGCAAAAGTTGAGGC
>CAYMIE010000009.1:6371-16536 GCA_964390405.1 uncultured Gammaproteobacteria bacterium
CAACCAATTCATGCCTGCCTGTACGAAAATATAAAAACAAGGCAAAAGTTGAGGCCAAAATAAAAACAAGAATCGAAATTAGCGCATTTAAGTTTCCAATTAAATTCATAGCTAATTTGTGTATTATATCTTACTCCAAACCTTAAGAATACAAATAAATCTAGAATGAGATATACCAGAGAAGCCCCGCACTGCGGGTACCTGCTGATATATCTAATAAATAATCTAAACTCGAAACTTTGAACCTAGTCTGCTATAAATGGTAGAATATAATTTAGGGTTAGAAAACCTTTTAGAATCTCTCTAAGCCTTTATGACTGCAACAGCTCATGCTTTGATCGGTGCTTCGATTGCTCTCAAAATTACCAATCCCCTACTTGGAATACCAATAGCTATTTTGTCACACTTTGTAGCAGATTTAATTCCTCATTGGGATGCCGGTACTAACCATAAAACGAAAAGCTTAACCCGCCTAAAAATTGAGGCAGCAGCAGACGTAATTTTGGGATTTTTATTAGCATTTTTAATTTTTTGGCGTCTTGTTCCTACTGAATATCTCTTTATCATGATTATTGCCGCTCAGCTTCCGGACTGGCTGGAAGCACCATCATGGATGTTCAATATTAAAGTCCCGCCGTTCACTTGGCTGGATTGGCTTGGCCACAAGTTGCAATCACGCATGCAGCTTCCTTGGGGACTGGTGACTCAAGTTGTAGTTGTAGGAACGCTAGTTATCTTCGCTCTTGGAAGCTCAAACTTCGGCCAAGCCCTCGCCTCAACTTTTTAAAATTACTCAAATATTTTGTCATACCTTCTTGCAAAAATTTTTTGCTATCGCAATTTTTCTTTGCAAATTCACTTTTTACATTGACTACTTCGCCCTCTCGACATACTGACCAGATCTAGTATCAACTCGTATCATTTCACCAGTTTTAATAAACAGCGGCACTTTTACAACCAAACCGTTTTCCAAAACCGCCTCTTTTTGGCTGGCACCAACCGTATTGCCGCGAGCTGAACCTCCGGTCTGGGAAATCTTGTAATCAACAATTTTTGGAATCTGAATATGAAGAGGTTTATCTTCAACACTATAAAGTTCAATTTCCATTCCCTCTTTCAAAAATTTTATTGCGTCGCTCACCAATCCCTTATCAATCGACACTTGCTCAAAGGATTGCATATCCATTACGTGAATTTGACTGTCGCTATATAAATATTGAACTTTTTTGCGGTCTAGACTCGCTTCAGTAACCCGCGCACCAGTATTAAATGATTTTTCGATCGTTCCACCAGTTGAAAGATTTTTAACCTTAACCCTAACATTCCCGCTTCCTCTGGCAATTGTTGTGTGCTCATACGAAACCACCAAAAAATACTGACCCTGATCTTCAAATACTGCGCCGGTCCTCAATTCAGTAACAGAAATCATAAAAAACTTTAATTTTTAGAAGATTTATTGCGGGAAACGCGAATTAAACCAGAAACTGGAATCACCTCTACCCCGCGTTTTTCAAGCTGATCCAAAAAAAGATTGGCACCAATTGAATCAGCTGCCATATGCCCAACGTCAATAGCGTTTATGTGGGCCTTTTTAAGTTCAACAACCGAGTCTTCCGGTATATGCATTTCAACTAAAGTTCCAACGCCGGCTTTAGCCAGTTCCACATAGAGTTCTTTAGAAGGATTGGTTCCTCCGGTAAACGAAACAACAATTTTGCCCGTTCTTGCCTTTGCGCTCCCAGACACAACACTAGGACCATTTTTCCCTCTCAACGCTTCCTCAAATTCTGGAATTTCACAAATCGCATCGACAATATCAGAAACGGTTTCAAATTCTTTTTCTTTTTTAGAAAGTAAATCCCGCATAAAAGCATCCCCGATATTATCCCAAACAGTGTGCAGCGCAAGAATCGGCACACCAAGAAGTTTTGCTATATCAATAGCCTGCGAATGGTTTAGCGGTCCAAATTTTCTTTTAACTAGCCCCATGCTTTCCTGAAGCAAACCATAGGCAACATTTTCTGGTACTCCTTTTTGGGCAAAAGTATCAACCAAAATATCCATAACTTCATGAAGGCTTGCCAACGCATGTCCGCTCGGATGATGGGCAATCAAAAGGTCAATACCTTCACCTCTTTCATTCAACCTATCAACCAAAAGCACCTCTGTACCGTTGGCATCTATACCGGCAACTACTTTCTTTACCTGTTTTTTATGGTCACCGAAAAGAATTCTGGTATCAGAATACGGATTGTCAAATGACTCTTTGTCAAAGTATTTTTTCTTCTTTTCAGAAAGCTCTTTATAATCTTTTTTTGTACGTTCAAGGACTTTTTTTACTTGAGAAATGCCGCGAGGATCAGCATCCATTCCCATTTTAATTGCCAATTTGTAAATTTCCTCAATAGTCATATCAAAGAATGATATAATAATCAGGCTGTTTTTACAAGCTAAACGAGGCTGAAGTGGCGGAAAGAACGTTCTTGCATAGCAAGAAGTGGTAGACGCGTTAGTTTACCTTAAGATATTTTTTTGGCTGGGTGCTGGAACTGGTAGACAGTTACGTCTCAAAAACGTATGGGATTTACTCCCGTGAGGGTTCGACTCCCTCCCCAGCCACTGATCGCAAGATCATGTGGGCTATAATCCTGAGCTTACTCACAGAAAAGCTCCGCTTATCGAAGGATTCGACTCCCACCTTGCCCACTCCATGAGAGTTCCCGCCTCGCTCAATAATTGGGTGGGCGAGGCTCGCTCAAAAAATTTGAGCGGCGACACCCACCTTCGACCCAACATTTGACAGCACGAGTATAATAGTACCCATAGTATGTCTACGCCAGAAACAGTACCAGCAAGAACATTAGTGTTTTCTCCAGAAGGTCAAAGGATACTCGACCTCGCTAACGAGGAAGCAAAGAAACTGAACCACAATTATGTCGGGACAGAACACATACTTTTAGGTTTAGCCCAACTCGAGGATAACGAAGTTGCACTGCTCTTACATAATATGGGTGCTGACGCGAGTAAAATTCGTTCCGCCATCGAGTTTATAGTTGGCAAGGGTGATGAAACCCAAACTACTGAACCTCAACAAACCCCAAGAGCTAAAAAGGTACTTGAATTTGCACACGCGGAAGCAAACAAAGACGGTACAGACACTATTTCACCTGTTCACTTATTGAGTGGTCTTATTGGAGAAGGAGAAGGGATTGGTGCTAGCGTTTTGGAAAGTATGGGCGTATCGTATTACGAACTTTATACTGGATTACTAAATTTAAGATTCCCGGAAATACAAAAAACTTTTCCTGCAGTAAGAGAACTGATAGCAGTCTTCCATGATAGTAGCGTTGATGATAGAACGAAAAACCAATTAGCTGTCCTCATCTCAAGTGCTATTCACATTATAAAAGGTAACGAGACTGGAAGTTTATAACCAGCTTTATTCCGAACCCAAAAAGTTCTCCCTTTCGATTACATTCAAGGTCATGACCTTCGATTTTACTCAGGTCGTTCAGACTCTGAGAGTCTTCAGACTCGATGAGATCTATAACTCGTCGGCACAAATTTTGAAAGTTAAATGTAAAACAGTTTAGACTTCTGCAGAAACTGGTGGTACTTCAGCTTTTTGCGTTCCTCTGCGCTTTTCAACTCCGTAAAACTTAACTCTTTCTTTTTTAAAGGTCAAATCGATTTCTCCGGTCGGCCCGTTTCTGTGTTTTTGAATATCCAATTTCACTTCTTCAAAGTTTTCCGGATCTGCTCGCCATAAAAACATCACAACATCAGCATCCTGCTCAATTGCACCCGATTCGCGAAGATCAGCCAATTGCGGCTTCCTGGTTCCTCTTTGCTCGACGGCTCTAGAAAGCTGCGAAACGGCGATCACCGGAATTTTTAGCTCGCGTGCTAAATTCTTCAGACTTTGGGAAATTTCGGAAACTTCCTGAACCCGATTTTCCAAATTCCTTCCGTGAATTAGCTGTAAGTAGTCAACAATCAACAATTTTAAGCCGCTTTCAACCTGAAGGCGTCTTGATTTGGTCCTTATTTCCATTAAATTTGAAGCCGGAGTATCGTCTATAAACAGAGGGGCATCGGCCAATACTCCCATTGCTTCCTGCAACCTATCAAAGTCGTTGTCATCCAGATTACCGGTTTTCAACTTCCATGCGTCAACTTCAGCTTGAGCAACTAAAAGCCTGTCAACCAGCTCTTCTTTACTCATCTCCAGTGAGAAAATACCGACCGGCAAACCCTCAGAAACAGCTACATGCGCAGCGATGTTCAAAGCCAAACTTGTTTTCCCCTGTCCGGGCCGAGATGCCAGAATTAATAGATTGGAATCCTGCATTCCGGCAAGCTTTCCGTCCAAGTCCCAAAAACCAGTCGAAACTCCACGCAATCCTCCCTTTTTCTTGTGAAGTTCATCTAGTCTATCAAAACTTTCAGCCAAAGCATCTTTTAAGGGCAAAAAGTTCTGCCGCAGTTGTTCCTGCGATAGAGCAAAAACAGATTGCTCCGCTTCGTCAAGCAATTCGCGAACATCATGAGTCTCATCGTAAGCAGATTGTGAAAGCTTGGCACTGGCTGCGATTAACTGTCTTTTAACCCAATGGTCACGGATTATTTGCGCATACTGGGTAACATGAGCAGCAGTCGGCACCCCCGAAGCAATCTCGGAAATATAGGCAGCCCCTCCCACTTTATCAAGCTTGTTGTTCTTCTTAAGCTGCGCGGTCAGTGTTACCAAATCTATTGGTTCTCTTTTCTCAAAAAGCTGAAGCATCGCTTTAATTATGTCGCTGTGTGATTCTTTGTAAAAATGTTCCGGTTTTAAACTCTGCGCAACCGCTACAATTGCATCACTGTCCAGAAGAATTGCTCCAATTATTGACCTTTCGGCATCTAAATCCTGAGGCGTAATTTTACCGCTAGTGTTCACCTTTGCCATATTTTCATTGCATTTCTAAAACAACAACTTCAAGCTCTTCAGGTAATTTTTCGCGAGAAAGAGAAAGTTTGCTAACTGGCTCTGGCTCTTTACCAAGAGCTTTCAAAAAATTATCAACAGCATCCAGATTAAATTTTAGACCGGTAGTTTTATAGTGCATCGGAATCACAATTTTAGGCTCGAGCGCCGAAATTATGTCAGGTGCTTCTTTAGAAGTTATGGTGTAAACGCCGCCAACCGGAATCATCAAAACGTCACAAGGTGAAAGTTCTTCAATTTGATCCTGCGTTAGATTTTTTTGTCCCAAATCGCCCAGATGGACAATATTAATTTCGTCAATAGTTACAAAATAAATCGTATTTTTACCTCGCTCAGACCCTTTGTTGTCATCATGGAAACCTTGAATCCCAACAACGTTTACTCCCGTCTTTTCATATTCACCCGGCCCACTAACAACAAAAGCAGTTTCCCCTTCTTCAGCGCCTTTGACTGCCGAAACATTATTGTGGTCACCATGATCATGGGTTACACAAACAATATTGGCATCCAGCTTTAGGGGTTTAAGGCCTGTGAAGTTTGAATCGTAAGGGTCAAAAACAACACTGGCATTTTTGCCTTTTACCTTAAAACAAGATTGTCCGTACCACCAAATATCAACCATAGGAGTTTTATGATGATAGCACATTTACTAAAAAGCCTGCCATTCCACCGACCCAATTGCCCAATGACCCAATCGTGTGCTAATCTAAACATTCGAAGGTGAAAGAGAACAAATCCGCGATAAAACCTGTCCTCATCGCTTTAGTATTTTTTATTCTGATTGCAACAGTTGTATATTGGCTGTGGCAACGCCAACCTAAACCAAATGAACCGCAAGTGAAAACCCCGGCACCGCAAGCTATCCAAAAGAAACTGGAAGAAACACAACTTGAAATAACTCCAGCTAGTGGCCACGTCTTGGCAGAAAACAATGTAACTTTTGAGGGAAAAACGTTTGGCACTAGTTACATTATAATTTCAGCGAGTAATACTCTTGGCATAACTCAGGCAAACGAAAATGGAGAATTTAAAATTGAGGCTGAACTTGCTCAAGGCTTAAATCTTATAGATGTAATTGCCATTGATCCGAATTTGGCAGAACTTAAAACTCTGCCGCTAACACTTTATATAGATCCAGATTCCAAGGTGAGCACTGTGCTGACCGGTCCTGTCAAGAGCATTTTTGATAATCTCATTACAATTACGACCGCTCAAGGTGAACAAACCATACGCCAGAAATCTTCAACCAAATTAATATTACCCGAAACAGAAAGCGACAAAGAAGATGATGACATTCGAGTCGGCGACTTTATTATTGCGCTTGGCGAAATCGAAAATGAAAAGGATTTTGACACCAGCTCAATTGAAGTAATCAGAGAAGAAAAACCTCAAAATAATGAAAAATATCTAGCCGGAGCACTTTTGACTAAAGTTAACAAAAATATCTTTTCTGTTAGAAATCAAAAAGATTCCCAAATTGTAGAATTCAATCTAAGCAAAGATTCTAAAATCTCAAAAAATGGCGAAGATGCGCAAATTGAAGATATTGCAAAAGATAAAAAAGCAATAATTGTTTTCTACACTAAAGACAATGAAAATACAGCTGACCTAATCTATTTAATACCCTGATTATCTTTAATCGTCCGTTTCTTTTGGAATTATTTTTATGATCGATCTCCATCTTGGATCATTTCTAAGTTTCTTCTTAAAATTATCTGCTACTATCTCTACTGGGGTAATTTTACGAATTAACCGACCAACACCAAACGGTAAGCTAACAAAAGCTGCGCCTAAACTTATCACTAATCTTGTTTCAAGATCTATAACTCCATCACTCAATTCAGGAAAACCACTAAGTTGCAACCCTGCAAAAATAGCACTAGGCGGACCATACATTGCCAAAGATTTTACACCAATTGACCCTAACAAAAAGCATAGTCTATTGTCTGAATAATCCAATACATGCTTAGCCTCATGTGCAAAAGTGGCATTTAATTCTCTCTGGGCAGCGTTCAATAAGAGCTTTTTAGCAGTAGCTATACCTCTTTCAGTTGGAGCTTTTAATAAATAATCTGTAAGCTTTTTCGTATACAAAACATTGCTGAATAGATCTTCTTCTATTTCTATTTCATCGTTCAAAATTTCATTGACTCTTTCAAGACCAATTATAAATCCTGACCAAAATGGCTCCGTATAAACTGTCATTTCTCTCATAAAAAACTGTCCTCTATGCCCCCAACTAAGCCCCCTACTAAAACGAATCTTTGATTTTTTAATTTCTTCATCAGCCATTCCAATATGTTTCAAAAAACTGGCACATTCTTCTCTATCTGCTTCAATTGTGTAAGGAGCATCCTCCAATGACTGATCAAATATAATCTCGGGCATAAATTGCTGCTCGAATCCTGCAACCCCCTCAGGATTACACTCCATACTCATTGCACTATTTCGCTCAAGTGACATAGTCAAGAATTTTAACATTCAAAGCTAAATTAGGCAAAACAATGTGCTTTTGGTAACATTTAAATATGCAAAAGGCACCTCCAAGCCCAAAGGGATTTCGCGATATTACGCCAACTCTAGCCGCTAAACGCCGCAACGTCATTGGCCAAATCGTGGCAGTTTTGGAAAAACACGACTTTGTCCCAATCGAAACTCCGACAATCGAATTTGCCGAGACTTTAACAAACAAATATGGAGACGAGGAAAGATTAATCTATAAGTTTGTTGATCGCGGCAACCGCAAGCTGGCTCTGCGCTATGATTTTACGGTGCCACTGGCTCGCTATGTGGCAACCAACAATCCTGTTCTTCCTTTCCGCCGCTATCAGGTAGGCCAGGTCTTTCGCGGCGAAAACCCCCAAAAAGGCAGATATAGGGAATTTACCCAATTCGACTTTGATACCGTCGGTTCAAAAGACTTAACAGAAGATGCCAAAATCATCGCAGCAAGTCTGGAAGCAGCTAACGCTGTCGGTGCTTACTCTTCAGTAATGTTCATAAATGACCGAAAAAACTTTAAGAATATTTCAGCTAGCGCAGTAAGAATAATCGACAAACTTCACAAAATCGGCGAAGAAGGCACTATAAAAGAACTTATTTCCAAAGGCTTGTCAACTAAAGATGCACAGCAGTTAATACAGAATGTTAAAAATTCAAAACCAACGAAAGATTTGCAAGAATTATTCGAAATTCTAAAAAACAAATACAAACTGCAAGAAACTAAAGATTTTCTATTTGATCCGACTTTAGCCCGCGGTCTTGATTATTACACCGGGCCTATTTTCGAACTGAAACCGACCACTGACCCTAAAGACTTGTCGCTGGGATCCGGCGGCAGATACGATAATTTAATAGGAAGCATTGTTCACCCCGCCAAAGGCGGGGCAAAAGCGGACATACCGGCAACCGGGTTTTCGTTTGGTCTTGACCGGCTTGTAGAAATTCTTACCTGATTTTGATAAAATACCCTCTAGTAATCAATAACAAAAATTGTGAAACCAAATATACATCCGAAAGTGTACAGTGATGCCAAAGTCACTTGCGTCTGTGGTAACACATTCACTACCAGCGCAACGCTGCAGGAAATTCATATCGAAGTCTGCAACAAATGCCACCCGTTTTTTACCGGGGAAATGAAATTCGTCGATACCTTGGGCCGCGTCGAAAAATTCCAGGCAAAGCAGCAAAAAGCCAAAGAAATTAAAGCCAAGAAAGTTGATACCATTAAAGAAAACAAACAAAGGCGAAGACCGGATTCCCTCAAAGATATGTTCGAACTTGTCAAAAAACAAGCATCTTCTTAGCTATTTTCAAAACAATTCAACGATTAAACAATTTATTTTATGAACGACTATTTAAAACAACAAATTGCAGAGATAGAAAATAAGATCAAAGATGCACAAAGTTTAGCTGCTTCTGATCCTTCCATGGCCGAACTTGCCCACGAAGAAATTAAAAAACTTGAGAAAGAGAAATCTAGATTAGAAAAAGCGTTCAGCGTTCAGCGTTCAGCATTCAGCAACGGCGTCAACAGCGTCATTCTAGAAATTAGAGCGGCGGCTGGCGGAGACGAAGCTGGACTTTTTGCTGGTGATTTAGCTCGAATGTATACCAGATACGCAACAAGCCAAAACTGGAAAGTCGAAGAACTAGACAAAAATGAAGGCGGCATTGGCAACCTTAAAGAAATAATTTACAAAATTTCCGGTAAAAACGTCTGGCAAAAACTGCAATTCGAGTCTGGCGTCCACCGCGTCCAGCGCGTACCAAAAACCGAATCTGCAGGCCGAATCCACACATCAACCGCAACAGTTGCCGTTTTGCCGGAAGTAGAAAATACCCAAGTTGTGATCAGTCCTGCTGACATTGAATTCGAAGCTTTCCGCGCAGGCGGTCATGGCGGCCAAAACGTCAATAAAGTTTCGACCGCGGTGCGCATAAAACATAAGCCAACAGGCATTGTTATCAAGGCCCAAACCGAAAGAAGTCAAGCCCAAAATCGCGAAATCGCCATGCAGATTTTGCGTGCCAGACTGCACGCCATGGAAGAATCCACTAAACGATCAACAATCGCTGGTGAACGATCAACTCAAATCGGTACAGGCGACCGCAGCGAAAAAATCCGCACTTATAACTGGCCACAGGACAGAGTTACGGATCATAGAATTAAAAAGTCCTGGGGAAATTTAGAAGAAATAATGGCAGGAAAACTTGATAAAATTATCGACTCGCTTGCTTCTTCAATTCATCAAATATTGAATCCCACGTTATAATTACACCGACGCTGAAGTGAATCTAGCGTATTGAAATGTGGGCCTTTAAACCTTCTCATGAAAGTTCAGTAAACTTCTTAAAATAGCTAAATATAATGGCCTAGAATTTATTAGAAATAAACCGAAGAGCTAGAAAAACAATAACAAAGGAAGCAAGAAAACTAAAAATGAATAGTGGGTAAATGGTAGAATCTGGATACGTTGAACAAGCATCTTGGCATTTATAAACGAAAACAACACCAGTAGTAAACCAGGCCGCAGCTAGAGAAACTAATACATGAAGAACCATGAATATCTTCTTAGACATTGACAATTTATTATACACTACAAAATAATAGCTGCTGCCTACTTCACTAATTCGAATCGATGAAGTAAAATAAGCTGATAGAAATTTATGACT
>CAYMIE010000010.1:0-5891 GCA_964390405.1 uncultured Gammaproteobacteria bacterium
CCAAATATCAGGTTCTTGCAGAAGTCACGCTTGCTTCTCAGATAGCTAAAGGTGTCGGCACAGTTGCAAAAGAGCCTCAAAAACCCCAAACCCAACATGTTTTAATCTTAAGTACCCCTCAGGGTTTCCTCCGTGTTCGCCAAGAACCTTCACTCTCAGTAGCAGAAATTGGTCAGGTTAACTCAGGTGAGGAATATGAAATTATTCAGGAAGCCAAAGAATGGTTTCAAATTAATTTTGATAATAAAATCGGCTGGGTTTCCGCTGTCTACGCTCAAAAAGTCGAATAAGAATCAGCCTGCTACCGAACTATCTAACTACCCAACTATTCATGATAAACTTTACTTATGGTTGCCAAATCCCTAATTAAACTCACAGACGAAGCAATTATTCCAACTCTTGCTTTAATAGTCGCCAAGATGGTTGGTCTCTACTTAACAAGTCTTACCTTCAACCTGCCTTTCGAGGTTAAGACTCAGGGCTTTTTAAACATTCTGCCTGCGATCAGCTTCAATAATATAGCCGACTACACCATTGCCGAAAATTATTCTAATTTAGCTATGCTAATAGTTGCTGCTTTAGGTACGTTTTTCGTGCTGGTTCGCGCCCGCTTTTTCCATGCTAGCCACATTCATCCCAAATTGCACGCCCGGCTTGTGCGGCTCAACTTGGAAAGTCTGATTGCCCCAAGCTACCATTTATACCATCAGGCTGCGATTTGGCTGATATTTCTGTGGCTTACTGTCGGTTTCCTGATTTTGTCGTCAATTCTAGGCACGGCTTATGTGCAAATAGCCATTATTGCTTTTGTTGTCGCTGCCAACTTTTCCTGGATTTTTGCGCTCGATATTGAAAAAGAAGTTGAGATAAGCAGGGAATCGGTATGATGAAAAACCATCATTTTCTAAAAATTAGCTTGAATTTCGCAGCAGTCATATTATTGCTAACGCTCGTCGTCACCCCTTTCTACTTTGCTCGACAGTTCTCTCAGGTTTCCGGCGTTAAAAGTGAAACTCAATATTTGGTAGTTTCGCAAGTCGAAAAATTTCCCGGAATGTATCTTTCGCAAACAGGCAACCGATACGAAATATCCTTTGAGAGGCAAAACCCTTCCCAAGCCTATATGGCTGTTCTAATTGTCAATAATCCCACGAACAAAGCTAAAACCTATAGCCTGCAAGCTTCCAGCGGCGCGACAACTGCATTTTTTGGTGAAGACTTAGATAGTCTACTGACTCAAATCAACGTACCTGCAGGGGTGTCTGTACCAATCAGCCTCATTTCACAAGGCGACTCAGCCTCAACTCAAACAATTGAGCTATCCATAGAAACTAATTAAACCACCCCATAGTTTGACTATTCAGCTTCAGTTTAGTATAATATTTGTTATGGTTGAAGGTAATTACCCTTACATATCTGGTAAGTGTGGCATTCCACTAGAGAACATTGGCGTGCCTTTTAGGGGTAATATTTGTGGTGGTTCTGGTAGGCGGATTTTTTGCAGTATTGATAGTGACAATATTGTTATTCTTGATGCGACTGAACAAAAATTTCGGTTATCAGCGTCTGTGAATACAGAGTCAGTAACAGTCGCTGTTCGTAGCCGGGACTGGAAGAATGGTGAGAGGCACCCAGATTTATTCGGGAAAAAATTTGTTGCTTGGGCTCTGCGCTACTTCGAAAGTCAAGGCCATTTTATTGGGAAATTTAAATCAGAATGGTTTCAAGGTGACGATATATATTCGAATATCAACTATGTTTCATATCGGGAAGGAATTGAGTCTGGCTTGGACCCTATTCAAGCTGCTAAGAATACGTGGACAGGTAAAACTGTAGTTGAGCTTGGTTTTACAGAAGTAGCTGATTTAAGAGAGTATAGTGGGGGGCGTGTTACTTTGAATTTCCAAAGACCTAGCTAAAAGTTCGAAAATCGTCAGTTCGACTTTGCTCACTGCTATAGCCCAGCAGTCGAGCACATCAGGGCCTAAAATAACTGAGTGATATAATAATGCCGCTATGAAAAACTTACACTATGTTATCTGGAAAGAAGGTAAATGGTTTGTCGCTCGATCTTTGGAGGTTGAAGTGGCAAGCCAGGGTAAAACCGAGAAAGAAGCGGTCAATAATCTTCGTGAAGCTTTGGAATTATATTTCGAAGATGAGCCAAAAACACAGATTACAAAAATTGAGCATCCTAAACTGCAAAGTTTATCCTTGTCTTTGAATGCCTAAGCTTTATTCTGCTAGGCAGATTGTAAAAGCACTTCAACGAATTGGTTTTAAAATAATTTCACAGAAAGGGAGCCATGTTAAGCTAAAAGCGGTATTTGATGGTGAAACTTACACAGCGATTGTACCGAACCATAAAGAAGTTGCTTTAGGAACACTTCAAAGTATTCTCAAACAAGCAGGAATTACGAGAGAAGAATTAGAAGAAAATATTTAAAGTTCAAAAATCTCCCTATTGCAGCATGTTGAGGATTTTAACCGGTAAAATATCTCCTCCATAAATAACCATAAAAACAATACTAGCCCAAATGATTACAGATGCAAGTAGTGGCAAATCATTTAATAGCACTCGCTCCGGCGACTCACCTTCTTTTTTCTCATAAATTACGTATAGATAGCGCATCACACCGTAAATAACAAAAGGCACGGTTGCCATCAGCCATTTTGAAGCAAGGAATGTTCTGGGCAAAAAATCACCAAATAAAACCAATACCGACGGATTTGCAAACGGGGGAGGCTGCAGGAAAGTAAACATCGTATATGAAAACCAGGTTGCTGTCGCAAACATAACCGTTAGTGAATCCAGTAGATTTTCGGGGTAATGCGCAAGTATTTTTCTTGTCTCCAACGTTTTTGAACCGGTGCTTGCTAGCAAGGTTCTCTCGCTTCTCCTTTTCCCTATAGCTAAAAACAGCGATAGCGAGGCAACGGTTAAGATAAACCAAATGGTCACATGAGCATCAATGATTACTGCACCGGCAAATATCCTGAGCAAAAATCCGGCTGCAATCGCCATCACATCAAGAAGCATGTAGGCGCGAAGGAAAAGCGAATAGACAATTTGCAAGCCGATATAGGCAAGGGATGCAAATGTAAAAAAGGCTGAAATCTTACTGGCTAAACTTATTGCAAAAACTAAAGCCCCAACTCCAATTAGCAGCGCAATTAATGGATTGATTCTCCCTGCTGCAATCGGCCGCTTACTTTTATATGGATGGGCTTTATCTTTTTCGCGGTCAATCACATCGTTTAGGAGATAAGTTCCGGAAGTAATAACGCAGAAAATAATGAAGCCATAGAATACCAGGGAAAATCTGTCGGGGTTAAAGAATGAACCTTCGAAAACCAAAGGAGCAAAAAGAGCTAAATTTTTTAGCCATTGTCTGGGTCTTGCGGAAACTAATATCCAAAAAGGAAGCCAAATTATTTTTGGTCCCTTTGAGGTAAACTCATATTTAGCCACAATAGTCCTCCCACAATTATAATCGCAACTAAAACTCCTGCAAACAGTTTTTCAACTGTAGGCAGAACGAGTGCGATCGCTCCTAAAATAGCACACAGAAGCCAATAAAACAACGCAACTCTTCGCTGGCCCCAACCAAGTTCCAGTAGTCTATGGTGTAAATGTTTGCGATCTCCCAAGAATGGGGAAGTGCCGGAAGTCAGCCTGCGAATTACCGTAAATACCCCGTCAATCAGAGGTACAGCCATAACCAGTATTGCTGTTCCCACCTTGGCACCCGAAAGAATCGCCGATACTGCTATTAAAAAACCCAAGAAATATGAACCTGAATCACCGGGGAAAATTTTTGCCGGGTAAAAATTGAAAAATAGAAAACCCAGTGTTACGCCAACGCCAATCAAGGCAATTTGCGAGACAATAAGCTGGTTTTGATCAGCCGGGAAAAATCGCAGTGACGTAATAAAAATAACCAGTAGCGCTACTAGTGCCACTCCCGGCATTTGCCCGTCAACACCAGCAGAAAAATTGACCATATTAATTACCCAAACAATCCAAAACAATGCAAATAGATCTGCCCAAACAACAAGTGAGTGAGTGCCGAAAAAATCAAAAATATATCTTGTTGAGTCAAGCCTAATTACTTGTTCAAAAGCTCCACCCAAAAAATAAAGCGGGTTAGTGATAAACGCAATCCCAATGCCACTGCCGACAACTATGAGGGCTGCCAAAATTTGCCCCAATAGTTTTTGAGAGCTGGGAAGATCGTATTTGTCGTCCAAAACCCCGATGAGAATTAAAATTGCTCCTCCGATTAGTATTCCGGCAAGCTGTTTTGAAAATGGAATCACTAAAATTGTTGCCAGCATAAACGCCAAGAATATTGGGACGCCGCCGGCCCTAGGAGTTATTCTTTTATGGATTGTAGCCGGATGTTCTCGTTTCTTAGGGTCATCAACCAAATGAAATTTTCTCGCCAAATTGGCTGTAATGGGTGTCAAAATTAGGCAAGACGTTAAGGCAATCACAAAAGGCATCAAAAAGTTCATACTAAAAGCCCGATTATCCTTACTGTATCGTAGACTGTTGCAAAGGCGATAATTGCGCTGAAAACAATTAAAACCCTGTTTAAAAAATATTGTGATTGGATTAGGAACAAAGCTATGAAATAATTCGTCAGCACAAAGGCAACAGTAACGATTGGCAAAATCCACAAGAAGGCTGGCGAACCTAACATTAACTCACCCCAAGGTCTTGAATAAAATATTGGGATCTGCGGTGGCAATTTTCCCCAATTAATCAAAATAAAGGTAGATTGAGTAAGAAGCGAAAATACAGAGAATATAAAAACAATAAGGGCAAACTTATCTGAAGAAATGCGCTCCTGCGCTTCATGTGGGAATCCAAATCTGCCGTGTTGTGGATTGACTGTTTGACTGGCCATAAATTACTGACTCAATCGGAAGACTTCTGCAGTTTCAACTTTAGCGATCAAAGTATAACGGGTAGCAACTAGCATCTCAAGCTCTTTAAAATATCCAATGGAATGCTCAGGCTTTATTATTAACTCAGGTAAATTAGCATTTAGGTCGCTTGTCACCTCTTTCGGACCATCCGGAACGCCAAAAACATGGAAAGACGTTACATATCTTGAAGGATTCCACGCGTCAACTACTGCATACAGCCACGGGAAATCGCCCCAAATATAAATTGTCTTACCGCGCGAGCCAGATTTCTCAATTGAATCTGCAAGCGCCATAATTGTATTGACGTTGCGGTCAAAAAAATCGTTGTAGTCGCTCAAACCTTTATCGCTGTAGGCAAAAGCAATAAAATTCTGCCAGTATCTTATTTGGTTAATTGGACCACCCGTCAGAAAATCAGAAAACAATAGTCTTGTCAGTATTAATAGTGGGACAAAAAAAGCTACAGCAAAAACAATTCGCGCTTTATTTAATTTAACGGGTAAAGAAATTGAGGCAATCAAAAGCGAAACTGCCGGTACTGCCTGCACTAAATAGTGGCCGTAGGTTCGGCCGCTGAAATAGCTTCCCAGAAGAGAAAAAGCAGCCCACAAAAACAACAAATGTGTTACCCCAACTTTTTTCAATTTGTACTTCTGCCAAATTCCGTAACCAACTGCAGCCACAATCGGCAAAATTTTCGAAATATTGATAAAAATTTGGTATTGAGGGCTCTCGTCTAGGTAAATCTGGTAGTAGGTGTAAGCAGCGAAAATATAATCGTTAAGTAGATTCTTTGGCGCAAAATATAAAACGGCGACTGTGTACGGAATCAAAAATCCGATAGTTAGAATAAATCCTTTTTTAACAAAATCAAAAAAAGTCCTGCTTTCCAAAAACAAAAATATGCCCAGAGCCGCAGCTTCCAGAGCTCCGACCTGCTTATATAAGGATCCAAC
>CAYMIE010000010.1:5991-9580 GCA_964390405.1 uncultured Gammaproteobacteria bacterium
CACTGCGATAATGGTTACAAGCCTCAACCAGAACATTGAAACTCCAAAGACGTTAAAAATCGCTTGATATGTCAAATAAATCATTGGCGGTTTGTTATCCCATGCAGTGTCATAAAGCACTCCGCCCAAATTCAAATTTCTAGCTACAGCCGCAAAAATTCCCTCATCTCCATACCAGAATGGTTCAAAAAGCGAAGGGAATCGCATCACGAAAATCACAAGCAGAATTATGAACAAAAAAATATGCTCTTTTGTAAAATGTTTAGTTATCGCTTTCATATCTTGCGAACTGTCAACTATTGACCGTGAACTTCTACACTTGGTCCGCTATCACCACGCCTCATCTCAAAATATTTTCTATCCGGCGCTTCCTCAATAGTCATCACGCCGTTTTCTACATAAGCATCCAATAAACTTTTACCGGAAAACTGCACCAGTCCTTCGGATAGCACTATTAAATCATTTTCTAGATTATTACGGTTTCTATAATATAAAACTTCGGCAAAAGAGGGCAGCACCGTCACAATCGCATCTCCTTTTTCAATCTCAGGCAACACATCCTGTTCGTACACTTGTTTGAAAGAGTGTGGATACCTTGTGAAAGTGTTCGTATCAATTGCCATGCTCAAAATAATTAGGACGCCGACTGAAATCATCATCAAAACTTTTGGGAATTTTTGGGCTGTGTGAACCATAACCATCGTCAGAGGAATTGATGCCGGAATTAAATATCGCCAGAAAAATATCGGGCGGTAAGGAAGTGTAAATTCGCCGATTCTCAAGCCCGGCAAACTTGCCAAGATGAAAGGAATAATCGTCCATGACCAAATTAGTAAGTATTGTTTTTCGAACTTAGGTCCTGAGTTTGCTTGCACTGAGGACAGCGAATGTGTCGAAGGATGGCGAAGTGCATGCTGGCCAATGCCAACTAGCAATAGAATTGTCGAAAACCAAAATAAAAATGGTCTGAATACTGTTTTATTCTCACCGCCCAATATTCTTAAAATCGCTTCAAAATGCGTTCTTTTATCAATTCCTCCGATCCAATAACTTTCGCTAACCGAGGAAAGTTGAGCGTACAAAAATGGAATCCAAGGTAAATACAAAACACCCACAATTGCATAAATGCCAATCATTTTTAAAAGAATTTTTCGGTCAAATAGCAGGATATAGAAAAACTGCGAAGCCAGTACAAAAAACATATAGTAATGCGTATAAATTCCCAAAACTGAAAATAAAATAAAGGCGACAGCTGTCTTTTTAGAAAATTTTTCGGAAAGTTGAATTAAAAAGTAAATTGATCCTGTTGCCGCAAAGGCAAACATTGTGTAGTTGCGGGCTTCAAATGCGTAGGTAAAGAAAATTGGGTTAGCAGCAACCACAATTGCGCTCAAAACCCCAAAATTTTTGCCGCGAACAAAACTGGCGAGTTTAAAAACCAAAAAAATCGTCAGAAAATAAAATATTATTGAAACAATTCTGGTGTTAATTTCGGTCGGCGCTACAAATTTGTAAAGAAGCTCAATGACCGTGTAGTAGCCCGGCGGGTGAAAGTCGGCAGCCGTAGTTTTTATCATCTGCACATAGGGAAGCTGCGAAATCAGCGAAGTCCACGCCTCATCTCCCCAAAACCCGCGAGTAAGATAGTTTTGTGATAGCGAAAACACGTCCAGTCAGTATAGTCACAAAAAAACTTACTTGACAACAATCACAACGTTAATTTCTTGGCTCTAAGAAGCTTACTAAGCCACGAATCAAAAACATCTGATTAGAAATTAGATCAATTAGGTCAATTATAAATTGGGGTTAGACCTTTTCCGTTACCCTATACTCCAAATATTTTCCCAACATCAAGCGAGTATGCGCGTCGATTCCAGGAAGCGCTGTAAAGATAAAAGTGACCACCGGCATCAAAACAAATTCAAATGGTGTTATTATTTTGCGAAAAAATGAAACTTTTTCTACCCTCTTCGGTCTTTGCTTCAAATCAATAAATAAAATTACTGCCAAAAATATCCAGCAAAAAGTTAAAATTCCAAAGGCAATTTTCGGCAAGTTTTGCCCCATGACGGTTTGAGCAAAAACCGGATTTAAAATTACCGGCACGGTTGCCCCCAGTGTTATTGCAAACCAATTTACCGGCCAAAGAAAGTGATCTTCTAAAACTTTAAAAACTCTGATTGTCCGTTTCCAAAATGGAATATGGGTATGGGTCAGCCACTTTTTAATAAAGTAAGCATCGTCCGAAACTCCCCAAGCCCAACGCTTTTCCTGCTCATACAAGTTAACCAGTGATTTAAAATAGGTTGTTGACTCGGCAGCATCCGCATGAACCGGCAAAAATATTGGGTTAACCTCTACCATGCCGTCTTTTGCAAAGTAACTCTTGAAAAATATACGGTAATCTTCCGGAATCACATCAACATCCCAGTAGCCAACGTCGTCAACTAGTTTTAGCGAGGTCGAATACATAGAATAATTAACCAACCTGTCTGTTCTGCTGTTCAAGCCAGTTTGCCAAATCGAAGAAAAGGTACTCATTACCCGAATCGGTGCCGGTACCTTCCAGACATTTGAGTAAAAAAGCACAATTGGCTGCCAAAAGCGTAAATACCTATCCTTATTTGTCAGGAATTTATAAGTTAAGCAGGAAATATATTTTTCGCCGAAAACACCGTCGGCATCTTTGGAAGTTACTGTAATATAGTTGATATTCTTCTTTTGGCGATCAACAAGTTGTTTTTTACAGTACTTTCCGGCATAAGCTTGGTTCGAGGATTTTCCTTTAACTTCATGCTCAATATCCGGATGGAATGTAACAAAAAGGTTAGCAAATATATTTTTGTATTTTTCCGCCAAGGCCCTTGCCTTATCTTTTGCGTCTTTCCCCTCTCTGGCCTCAAAAGCTAAGCAGACGGACATTTGTTTATTGGGAAAATCTTGTTTGACCAAAGAATCTAAGCCTCTTATCAGCACATTTACAGGTTCTTTATAAGTTGGCACTAATATTAGATGATGGACCTTCTTAAAATCAGAGAGCTTTTTGGCGTCTGCCAGCCAGTCGTATTTTTCTGATGCGTTCAATTTTAAGTGAGACATTACAGAAGTTATAGCTAGCATCCCTGATTTATAAAACCAAAAGATTATAAAAAAGATAACGTAGTAGGCAACGTAGTGGGGGATGATAAAGCTTCCCCAGAAAGGAAATAGAATCAAAGTCCACGAAAAAGTTCCCGGCAAAATTTCCAGGAACCGGTGCACCTGCCGATCGTAGCGTTCAACGAATCTTTTCAGCATATCAGAAGTCCCATAGTATATCAATTAGCTTTGACAATTACAATAAGTTAAAAAGTTTCCGGGCATTGGCTGAAGTTTTGAAGGATATCTCATCAACCGTTTGATTTCTAAGGCCTGCTATAAACTGCGCGACTATTCTAACATTTTTAGGCTCGTTAGTGGATCCTCTGAAAGGTTCAGGTGCAAGATATGGTGAATCGGTTTCCAATAGCATTCGATCAAGAGGTATTTTTTTAGCGACACTCTGCACTGCAGAGGCATTTTGGAAAGTCACGATTCCGGAAAAGGAAAT
>CAYMIE010000010.1:9680-16046 GCA_964390405.1 uncultured Gammaproteobacteria bacterium
TAACTCCCCTTTTGCTATTTGATTATGCCCACTAAGCAAACTAGGGGTAACACGAATTTTCCCACCCTTTTTGCAAACTCGCGCCATCTCTTTAATTATTCCTATCAGAACATCTTTGTATAAAACGTATTGTTTAAAATTTGATGAGATAACCTCATCGAAAACTGCATCTTTAAAAGGCAGCTTCCTTGAGTCACCTTGTATTAATTGGGCTTGGGGGTATTGTAACTCAGTTTCTTCGCTAACTGTTGCGAAACCTGACAAATCTCTTTCAATCTTTCTCGGATCAATCCCAATTACTTCAGCGCCTTGAAAATGATGGTTGACGTATCTGGCAAAAGTTGAATTACCAATTCCAACATCAAGAATTTTCTTACCGGCTAAGTCTTTTCCAGTTTTTGCATTATAGCCAAATAGCTCGCAATACTCTTTGAATGATCTTCCCGAAAGTGCACTTGGTGTAATTTCCTGCGTTTCTACAGTCTGGTTTCTCATATTCGTGGAAATAGAGGTTTTTGGGCAGTAACTTTTCCGGTAAATTGTTCTAAAATTTTCTCTGATGTTTTGGGCAGGAACGGACTCAGGTTAAACGCAATTTCTCGAATTTCCAAACAGATTGGTGTAATAACCCGTTTTAAGGTCCGACCTTCAAACTCCCATGGTTTTTCCTCATTTATTTTTTTATCAAGAGCGCTGATTTCTTCCCAAAGAGCGATTAAAGCTTGGTCAAAGCGATAAATCTTCAGGTGGTCAGAAACAGTCTTTTTAAATTTATAATTTTTCTTAACTGGCAAGTTCAAATTTGTATCGGCAGCCAGTCTTGCAACCCTTGCAATTAAATTTCCCAAACCATTGGCCAGCTCTCCATTGTAAAGATCGATGAATCTCTTTTGTGAGAAATCCCCATCTCCCCAAGCCGGAATTTCGCGCAAAAGATAATACCGCACCGCATCCGTCCCAAACTTCTCAACTAAATCAAATGGGTCTATCACATTACCCACGGACTTAGAGATTTTCTGCCCCTCGACTGTAATATACCCATGCACAAACTCATTGGTTGGTAAAGGTATCCCTGCAGACGCAAGCATCGCCGGCCAGTAGACGGCATGAAAGCGAATGATTCCCTTACCAATTATGTGAAGCCGCCTCGAATTATCAATCCAATATTTTTTGAAAAGGTTACCGTTTGGATATCCAAGCGCAGTCAGATAAGTAGTCAGGGCATCAAACCAGACGTACATAACTTGTGAATCGTCGCTCGGTATTGGCACACCCCAACCGCGCGCCCGCTCAATCGATCTTGAAATACTAAAATCTTCAAGCCCGCTTTTTATAAAAGCTAAAACCTCATTTTTCCTTGTTATCGGCATAATCTGCAATCTATCAGCGGAAATCAGCGTCTCCAAGTATTTTTGATACTTAGAAAGAGCAAAGAAATAATTTTCCTCCTCAACATCCTCAATGTTGGTATGCCCCTCCGGGCATTTGCCGTCGGCAAGTTCACCCGGCGTATAAAAAGCCTCACAACCAACACAATAAAGGCCTCTGTACTTTTTCTTGTAAATATCCTCCTTTTTGCACAATTGCCAGAGTTTTTGTGCGCCTTCAAAGTGGTGCTTGGCAGAAGTCCTATTGAAAATATCAAAAGTAAGATTAAGAACCTCACCCAACTGATCAAACTGCTCGGCATACTTATCGACCAGTTTTTGTACAGATATATTCTCAGCTTCTGCAGCCTGCACGTTTTTTAGGGAATTTTCATCCGCTCCCCAAGACCAAAAAACATCAAAACCGGCTGCCCGCAAAAAACGCGCGATAGCATCGCTTTGCACAAGCTCCAACGCATGCCCCACATGCGGTGCTGCATTAACGTACGGAATGGCGGTTGTAATGTAAATCCGCTTCACGATGAAGAAATTGTATCAGAGTAGCAAGACTTGTACTAACTCGAACTTGATATGTCAGTACAATGTCAGTACAATGAGAATATATGCAAAAAGTATTTGTAAATGGTAACTCTCTTGCAGTCACGGTGCCAAAAGTTTTTGCTAGTCAACTGGATATAAAAAGTGGCACACCCATTCAGTGGGAAAAGACGGATAAAGGCTTATTGCTGTACTCGCCTCAAAAGACCTCAAAAAGCCCGGCTACAATAGACCCTAAAGTGCAAAAGCTTATTGCAAAGCTTTCTAAAAAATACTCCCAAGTGTGGCAAGAACTCGCAAAACTCTAAATTATCTTTCCGAAGCGGAATTAATAGCAATCAATCACGAAATGATTGCCAAATATGGCGGCCTGCATGGAGTACGTGATTTAAACTTATTAAGACTTGCAGTTGGCAGACCTCAAATGTCTGCTGGGCTTAAAGACGCTTACCCCAATATATACCTAAAAGCTGCAGCTATGTTCCATTCAATTATCAATAACCATCCATTCTTAGATGGTAATAAAAGAACTTCTCTTTTTAGTGCCGTTCTTTTTCTTGAATATAATGGCTATCATGTCCAGTTCACAAGAAAAGAGGCAATTGAATTTACCTTGAAAGCTCATAATAACGATTGGTCGGTCGAACAAATCGCAGATTGGATCAAAAAGCACACAAAATAATCTTTGACTCTTTTTAAAATAAGTGAAATGATGTAGGTATGCGAAAAGGCTACCTGCCCGCAGCAGCCGTAATCATTTTGGCGCTAATTACTCTAGCCGTCGCCGTCGTCATTTACTTCAACCGCGAACTGATTTTAAAAAGTAAAGAAAACCAACCTGCCCCGCCGTCCGCCAACCAACAAAGTCCGCAAGTTTCCCCCAAACTATCACCAACTCCTGATGAAACCGCGAATTGGAAGACATATAATGGTAAATATTTCTCATTTAAATATCCTCCAAATTGGACTGATAATACCGGTCCCGCTAAAACCTACCCAGTAAATCTTGAAGTTATAGGTTTGAGAATTTCACAAAATGCGGTTTTTGAAGCTAGCTACGAGAACTTTAGTTATGAGGACGGTATTAAAGATCTTACTGGACGTAAATCAAATAATCTGTCTATTGCGAATAGAGAGACTACTAGATTTGAACTCGCTGGAGAAGGCGAACCGCTACCAACTAATTACTCAATAATTTCATTTGTAGTACGTGGAACAAATAACACGAGCTATTCCATAGTCTTTAATGGCAAAAGAAGCGAAATAACTGACGAATTAATAAGCCAAATCCTCTCCACCTTTCAATTACTCGAGTAAACCAGTATATAGTATTCAGTATTAAGTATTTTGTATTTGACAAAGTCAATGCAGTGTTATATTCGCACGCTCATGTAACACTGCAATTAAATACCAGTTGACAAAGTCAGCTCAGTGTTATAACATTGTTAGTACAATGATCCAAAAAATTATTAGAGTCGGTAATTCCGTCGCTGTCACGATTCCTAAAAAGATTCTTGAAGAAAAAAACTTAAAGGTTGGTCAACAGGCGGATGTCGATATCCAACCTGTTAAAAAAACAAAGGCAAAAATAACACCAGAGTTTATTGAATGGGTGGATAAATATATTGAGAATAACCGCCCAGCCCTCGAAGAGCTAGCCAATAAATGACCAAATTCCCGACTCTGGATGAAGTCGTTGCTATCCATTTTCGTGTTACAGAAAAAACCGGTGGGTCTCAAGGTGTCAGAGATTGGGATCTGCTAGCATCGGCGCTCGGAAGACCTCAAGCGACTTTTGGAGGAGAAGATTTATACCCTGATATCTTATTAAAAGCAGCAGCTCTTCTTCAGTCACTATCATCTAATCATCATTTTGTTGATGGCAACAAACGAACAGCACTTGCAACCCTAGAATATTTTCTATTTCTTAATGAAAAAAAAATAAAAGCAACTCAGAAAGAAAAAGTTGAATTAACATTATGGTCCGAAAATAAAAAGCCGACAATTGAAGAGATTGCAAATTGGGTAGAAAAACATATTAAATAGAAGTATGCCTGATCTGCCCAAACTACCGGGTTTGCCTGTCACCAAAATCCTCGTCTATTTTTTCAGCTTTGTCTTGGCGCTAGCTGCCGGCATTGCAGTTGGAACCATTGTTTTCAAAATGCAAAACCCGAGTGCAGCCATTAATTTTGGTCCCTTCAAACAAACACCTTCCCCAAGTCCTGTGCCTTCACCAATTGTTCAGAGTTTTCCGTCCCCAACGCCATCACCTATTGGCACGGTTGTCCCTGACGATTGGCTAACATATACAAACGAAATCTTGGGTTTTGAATTCAGCTACCCACCAGATGTAACCATTGAAGAAGCCGATCTTCGTGGAGATTCTATTTCCGGTTCATTAATAAGCCCAGCAGAATTTACTTACGCGGTTAGCGCTAAATTTAATGATACCGAGTTGGTCTATATTGCTTCATCGGTCAATGTGCAAAGTGATTATCTGCCAGTTGATCCCAAAGCCGCCGCCGAAGCTCTCAAAGCCGAAAATGAAGTTGATGGCGAAGAAGGATTGCCAATGACCATAGTTGAAACTAATCTAGACGAAAACAAGGCTTACAAAGTTGAATCGATTAACAATCCGCTGCTCGTATACTTTGTGCTCTCCAATGGAAAAGACGAGACCAGCGAAATTTCCATATCAGTTATCGCCGAAAAAACCCGGGCTCAAACAGTTGAGCAAATCATCAGATCCTTCAAATTCCTCGAATAATTTTATCACTGAGGCGATGGAGTCGCTGAAGGCTCAACTGGCCGCGGGCAAGTAGCGCAGTAATCTTTTTCAGTATAAGAATCTTTGAGAACTACCACCTCTTTTTCCTCAGAGTTTGGAGTTCCTGCTTCCACAACCTGTCCGGTTGTGACGTCAACCCAAACCTTAACGAGCTTAAACGTGTCTTCTTTGGGAACAGTGCCAGCGAGAAAATATTCAAATCGGTTTGCGCATGAATCATTTTTAGGTCCTCCGGTAGTCGAACAAATCTCAACTCCCACAACTCCGCTGGGTACTTTGAAGGTCTCATTAACTTTATCGGTTAACACAAAGGTCATAATTTCATTCCAGACCGGTGTGGCTCCGGTAATTCCCGAAGCAACAGCCCGCATCGGCGTGTTGTCATTATTACCAACCCAAGTGACCACCAAATAACTTGGTGTGTAACCAATCGTCCAGTTATCGCGTTTGTCATCAGTCGTTCCGGTTTTAACGGCTACTGTTTTGCCGCGAATATTCAAAAGTGAGCTGGAACCAAAAGCAGCTGATCTTGCGCCATTATCCGAAAGAATGCTGGAAATCAAAAATGAAGTTTCGGCAGATAAAACCCTTTCGCCCCTAGGTTGTTTAAATTCTTCAATAACTCTGCCGCTGGAATCTTCAATTTTAAGAATTGGTGACAGGGGTACCCTTTCCCCACCGTTAGCAAATACTCCAAATGCTTCCGCATGCTCTGTCATTTTTACTTCGCCGCCGCCAAGAGTTAGCGACAGGCCATAGCGCGATTCATCCTCAAAAGTGGAAATACCCATTTTGCGGGCTTGCTTAATCATTTCGCTGACGCCATTTATTGCCAAAACTTTGACCGCGGGAATATTGTAGGAATTGGCTAGTGCCGCCCGAGCCGAAACCGGCCCGTGGAATTTTCCGTCGTAATTAACCGGCCGGTAAGGCTGCGGCCCGCCAGAAAAAGTTGTTGGTACGTCCATAATAATTGTTGCCGGGGTAATTAATTTTCGCTCCAATGCCGTTGCATAATTAACAGGTTTAATGGAAGAACCCGGTTGTCTGAGCGCCACAGTCACATTTACGTTGCCATCATTTTCAATATCGAAAAAATCTTTAGAGCCGACCATTGCCAAAATTTCACCGGTTCCGGGTTTTGTTACAAGTGCCGCTCCATTACCAACATTAAAGCCGGAAAGCTCCGTGACATTATCGGCAACAATTTTTTGCGCCTCATCTTGGATTTTCAAGTCAAGAGAAGTTGTAACCTTCAAGCCCCCGTGTGCGGCCACTGTCTCTCCATATTTATTTGCCAAAAATTCTCGAACAAACATCACAAAGTGCGGGGCGCGAATGTCTATTATTGATTCCTGATATTTAAGTTCTTCTTTGGAGGCAATTTCTGCTTGATCGCGAGTTATATAACCTTCTTCAATCATCCGGTTTAAAACCAAAATCTGTCTGGTCTTTGCTCGTGATGGATCTTGCCCAAAAGGCGAATAATAACTTGGTGCCGCCGGAAGGCCAGCTAGCGTTGCACTTTCTGCTAAAGTTAAATCGCCAACCTCTTTGCCGAAATATTGTTCAGCTGCCGCCGCAACTCCCCACGCAGTCCCGCCAAACGGAACTTGGTTCAAGTACATTTCCAATATCCTGTCTTTGGGA
>CAYMIE010000011.1:0-15907 GCA_964390405.1 uncultured Gammaproteobacteria bacterium
ATAACTGAAGCGAAAAATTTGCAAGAAAGTGGAGAAATAATGATAATAATAGGCTTGGATTTTGCCAGCCGTTACTTTGAATGATTTTCGTAATAATTGGTATTATTATTCTGGTCGTATCCTTCATAATTGCTCTTCAATCTCTGGTCAAAGAACAAAAAAAAGCCCAAACTTTAGAAGATAATGAAGAATTTCATGGTGAAAAAGATGTGGATAGCAAGCCGGGAAAAAAGGAGCAGTTGCCCAGCGTCAGTGAAGAAGAGAGAAGAGTGCCAACTGATAGAGAGCCTTTTTTTTGGGAAAAAGACTTTGGTGTGAATGTACTTAACAAAACAGGGAATGATCAGGACGAAATAGAGCGTCTCAAATCTCAGCTTGCGCAAATAACAGCAGCGAAAGATGTACCAAGCATTGAAAAGGATGAGGTAGAAAGAGATGATGTTTATCATACTGGAAAGAATTTGAGTGGAGAAATCTTGCTTCGGGATCTTAAAAAGAAAGCGGCTTAATTTTAAGAATTTGTGTGAAAAGAAGGCTGGTTTTCGAATTTAGTTGATCTTTCTGTTTCCCTAATAAATACCGTTAACTTTTTACTTGTTGAAAATTTTACATATACATCGTATTTATTGCCTCCACTTATAAAAGTAATAAGTTTGTGTGAGAGATCATCCGGCAGTGCTCCTAAATATATGCCCTGCTCGTTGGCAATGCATACACTGTGTTTTTTAAGTGTCATGGTGAGTTTTTGGCCGCAATTCAGGCCGGCGATGGTAGAAGGAGGCGCGAGATTTAAAAGTTGAATAATTTTAGTTTTGCCAGGCTCATAGAGAAAATAATTAGAGAAGCTGCCGTCAGTTGAGCCATTGTTACTTGCGTAGCTGTTGCCGTTGGAGTATCCATTGTTCTTAGGGATTTTGGTGAGTTTTTCCAGGTTTTTTTTGGCAATGATGTTATAAGGGTCAAGCTCGACAACTTTTTTATAAGTTTTTTCGGCTTTTTTGATATTGCCTTCACAAACCTCAGCCCGAGCCAGACGGTTTAAAGCTTCAACATCGTTTTCATCAAGACTAATGATTTTTTTATTGATTTTTTCTGCCTGTTTCCAATCAGAAGAAACAGCAGCTTCAATTGCAAGCTTTGTGAGTGTTTCTAAATTTGTTTCCTCTTTGAGGTTTTTAGATTGACTTGCAAGCATAAAAACAACATTAGAAGATTTGTGAAAACTAGTCAATGAGTGAAAAAAATGAAACAATATGGGCATGATGTGAGTAAATATATTATTCAATTATATTTTCATAATATTTTTCACAATTTCCGACAGTTTATATTGTATAATTCCGTGTATCCCGAAATATGAGCGGACATAGCAAATGGTCCACAATTAAACGGCAAAAAGGTGTTAAGGATGCCAAGCGCGGGCAGGCTTTTACTAAGCTTGGCAAAGCAATTACTATTGCTGTTCGTGAAGGTGGCGGAGGAGACTCGGCTTCTAATTTCAAACTAAGGCTGGCTATAGATCAGGCAAGAGCAGCCAATATGCCAAAAGACAATATTGACAGGGCAATTGATCGAGGACTAGGCCCTTCGACAGGTGTAGAATCTATTGAATCAGTTACCTACGAAGCATACGCGCCGGGAAAAGTTGCTTTAATTGTGGAAGCGGTTACTGATAATAAAAACCGTACAACGCCGGAAGTCAGAGGAACAATTGAAAAAGGCGGAGGCACTTTTGCTTCGAGAGGTGCTGTTTCGTGGATGTTTGCAGACAGCGGACTCATAACTGTTGAAAGGAGCGGAAAAACATTAGATGAAATTTTTGAAATTGCGGCAGATAGCGGTGCTGAAGATGTTGAAGATGTTGAAGATGTTGAAGATGCAGGGGAACTTGTAGAAGTTTTTACAAAGCCAACGGATGTCGAAAAAGTAAAGAATATATTAGTCAGCAAAGGTTTGGTTGTCAAAAGCGCTGAAATTATTAAAAAGCCGACGACGACTGTTGTTATTGATGACGTTGATGTTGCTTCTAAGGTTTTAAAAATGATTGATAAGTTAGATGAACTTGATGATGTGCAGAGGGTTTATGCCAATTTTGATATTGACGACAAAATTTTGGAGTCAATACAAGGTTCTGTGAAATAGGTTCTTATATTGCAGACGAGGTTTTGGCAAAAGTAAGTGATTAAGATTTCTTCTGAATAACAAAAATTTGCATTTTGCATAGAAATGTGTTAAATTTTGTCCCATAATAATTTCGAGCTGAAAAGTTTAAAAATGGTTTCACAAAGAGAAAGGTATGTCCCATTGAGCGATCGTGATCGTGATAGGGTCTCGATTTCGCCTGCGGCTGTCATGGCATTTGATAGGGTACTTTCTTGGATTCAAACTACACGAGGTGAAGTATACTGGGGTTGGGATCAAGATTTGGCGAATTTTTCCGCGGCAATTGTTGAATCCACACTATTTGAAGTTACAAACAATAGTAGGAAAATGTCGGGATTGCGAATCTCATTAGCCGATTTAAAAGGATTAAGATTGAAAGCTCTTGATTCATTTTCCGAGTCTGATATTGCAATAGCTCAGCTAGTTGGTTTGCAAGAAGCTCAAAAAGCCCTAATACAGCTATAGGAAATTGGTTGAGTTTACCTTTTAGAGATTAAGTCTAAATTCTGCGCCCCATTTTTTAAACCCTAATTTTTGGTAAAAATCCTGAGCATCTTTTCTATCTGTTCCGGAAGTAAAAATCATTTTATAGCAATTTTTACGTTTTGCTACTTCAACACATTCTTTGAAAAGTTTGGAGCCTATGCCGAGGTGGCGCTGTTTTCTGTCAACAACAAGCCCTTCAAGCAGCGCATAGGGTTTTCCTCTTGCGGCGACTTTGATGTAGTAAATTGTGGCTGTGCCGACGATATGACTATCTTTTTTAACGATTAAAACATCACAGCATTTATCTTGGAGCTGATTCTTTAGGGTTTCAGCTGCGTTTGGAGCTAAAGCATCCACTCTGTAAATTTGGGTTTGAAGAGCTAAAATGCCTTGAATATCCGCTTCTTTTGCGCTTGTTATTTGCATGTTAGAATTATAATTTATCGCTACTTCTGTTTATAAACTTTTTAAGTAGTAAAATTATATCAGAGGAGCGCCATTGGCATGACTGAAATCGAGTTTGACTCGATGAAAGGTGCCAAGGCGACCTGCTGATATAACTTAAACGATAGAACCACAAATAGGTTTGTAAATTATGAAACTATACGAATTTGAAGGGCACAAGATACTTTCAAAAGCGGGGATTGAGAGCCCGTTTTTTGTTACGTGCGCAAGCATAGAAGAGGTCCGTGAGGCCAGGAAGCGCCTTAAATTTCCATTGCTAGCTAAATTACAGGTGCTTTCGGGCAAACGCGGTAAAGCTGGTGGGATCGAAATTTTTAAAACCAAGAAAAAGTTAGTTGAATTTTGCCGCCAAAAATTCGGCAGTGAATTTCAGGGGGAAGAAGTTAAATTTATTAATCTGGTGCAGTGGGTCAAAATAGAAGAAGAATACTATGTCTCGATTACCTATGATACGCGAAGAAAGCTGCCATTTTTGCTGTTTTCGTATCGTGGAGGAGTCGATATTGAGGAAGTAAAAGTACAAGATCCTGCCGCAATTGTTAAGTATGAGATTAACCCAATAAGGGGGCCAGCGGAAAAAGATCTCCACAAATTATTTGGAAAAGACGAAAAGCTTGTTGATTTTGTGATGCGGCTTTGGGATGCCTTTTGGCGTTATGATTGCCGCTTGGTTGAGGTTAATCCGGTTGCAAAAGTGACACAAAGTGTCATCCTGAGTGATAGCGAAGGATCTCAAGATTCTTCTCCCGCAAAGCGGGATCAGAATGACGGGTATATGGCTATCGATGCCAAAGTGATTCTCGACGATAACGGTTTGGTTAGGCAGCAAGGTTTAGATGTTTTGCCTAAAGGTGCGATTGGAGCTATTATTGCAAAGCGGGAACTTGAAGCCAGAAAAATTGACGCAGAAGATTATCGGGGGAGTGCCGGCTCAACTTTTATAGAGTTGGATGGAGACGTTGCAATTCTGGCCAGCGGCGGCGGGGCAAGTTTAATGATAATGGATTCGGTTGTAGCAAGCGGGGGAAAGTGCGCTAATTACACCGAATACAGCGGAAACCCACCGAGAGAAAAAGTAGAGAAGCTGACAAAAATAACGCTTTCTAAGAATGGAATTAGCGGTTGTTTGGTTGCTGGGGCTGTTGCCAATTTTACGGATATTTTTGAAACATTAAGCGGTTTTGCGCAGGGGTTAAAATCCGTGAAACCAAAGCCTAATTATCCAATCGTTGTCAGGCGCGGAGGACCGAGGCAAAAAGAAGCGTATGCAATGCTTGCTAAATTTGCAAAAAAAGAAGGATTTGATATTCATTTGTTCGGGCCCCAAACGCCGATTCCGGTAGCTTGCAAAAAAATGGTTGAATTATCAAATGAATTTAAAAAAAAGATAGAATAATGGCTATTTTAATTAACCGCGAAACAAGAGTGTTAATTCAAGGGATTACCGGTAGATCTGGGGCGCCGGTAACTTCGGAACTTTTGGATTATGGAGTTAAGGTTGTTTCTGGAGTGACACCAGGGAAGGGCGGGCAGGAAGTTGATACTGTGCCGGTTTTTAACAGCGTCAAGGAGGCAATAGAGCAAGTTGGTCCTGTTGATGTTGCGATGGTTTATGTGCCGCCACTGCTGGCACTGGATGCGGCAATGGAAGCAATTGAAGCCCTGGCCGCCTCGCGCGGCTCGGCAAGCGGGCAGGCTGAAGTTCCCCTGATTCATATCTTTGTAGAAAAAGTTCCGATTTTCGATGTTGCCAAAATTCTGGCTCGTGCTCGCGAAAAGAATGTGCAGGTTTTGGGGCCGGCTTCGGTTGGCGCGATTAGCCCGGGTCAGGGCAAAATTGGTTCTATTGGAGGGCCTAACCCTGACAAAGTTTTTTCCAAAGGTCCCATTGGCGTAATTTCAAAATCAGGAGGAATGTGCTCTGAACTTGGAATGTTAATTACTGAAAGCGGATTTGGGCAGTCGACTGTTGTGGGAATTGGCGGTGATTTGCTTACCGGAACTACTTTTGCCGATTTGCTTCTGGAGTTTGAAAAAGACAGGCAAACACGCGCGGTTGTTGCCTTTGGCGAAGTAGGGGGCAGTGCAGAAATTGAAGCCGCAAGGCTGATTAGAGAAGGTAAATTTACAAAACCGTTTATTATATATTTAGCCGGAAAATTTGCAGAAAAGTTGCCTAAGGATACGAGTTTGGGTCACGCCGGTGCAATCGTTGGATTAGAAGCAACAATGGATGAGAAGATAAAGATTTTGAAGAATTCTGGAGCTATTGTTGCTAAGCAATTTGAGGACATTCCTGGTTTAATAAAAAAGGTGATTTAATGTTATGAGCGAACCTACAAAAGACCTAGATGTTGCTTTAAAGCCCGAGCAAAATTTCATACAAAAAAGGGAGAAGGAGCAATTTAGACTAGAGAGTCTTGCCGGAAAAGATAAGACAATAATTTCGGTTGGTGAATCAGGATATATCGTTCACGATGACAGAAGCAATATTGTGGCGGAAGCTCCTTGGGTAATTTTAGACTTGGACGACACGGCTCTTCGATACACTGAAAGTAAAGAAGCTTGTCAAAACTCGTTGAGGGAAATTGGTATACCGCAAGATGTTATAGATTGCTGTGACAAATTATCAAGGATTAGCTCAAAAGGTAGGCTCGTTTATCAACCTGAGCTAGAAAAAAGATTGTTGTCTCATGCACTTCAGGAATTGTCCAAAGTGGTCAGTTTAGATCGAATCATGCGAGGGTTGAACGATTTATGCTCTAAACTGACAAGTGGGGGATTTGAAGGCGTATCTGTTGATCAAAAGATAGACGAAATATATGCCGCTACCCGATACAAACCCGATTTTTACCCAGATACCAGAGAGTCCTTAAAGCGCTTGAGAAATTCATTGGGAAAACCAGTTAACATTGCAATTTTGACTTTTGGTGATCCAACGTTTCAATTAAAAAAATCAGTGCCTTTACTCGACGCAGGCCTAGTCGATGAAGTATGGCTTACAGATGAACCTAAGGCGAAGTTTTTAGAACAGGTTATTAACCAGAAGCCGCATAAGAATTTTAAGCTTCAATATGAGTATCCAGAAACTCAACCAAAAGGCGCAGGTATAGACTTTGAACAGTGGCAAACCATGGTTATGATATTTGATGACAACCCAATAGAGGTTGAGGAGATTAATAAACGATTCAGTAATTCTAATGTATTAGTGGAAGCTGTTTGTGTTAGGAGGCCGGGTGTTTCGAGAAAATCAAAACCTTTGTTTGAAGGTACCCAAATCCACTTATCTAACACATACGCAGACACGGAAATCGTAAATAAAGAACTGCGAAGTCTTACATCTCGACAACTTGAAAATTTCTTGTTGAAAGCTGTTAGAGAACAAGGACCTGCTATATTTGACCAGCAAGATTTTCAGGAAGTTATTGCAGGAATTGCTTATTTCAGGGACTTGAATCCAGAACAGGTTGAAACGGATCTGAAGAGACAATCTGGTTACTTGGTGACAATAAAATCAGGGCGGGTCGGAGCAGAAATCTATCATGGAAAGGAATAGTTTTATAAGGTTATAATTGTATTATGTCTAAGCCTTATCGAACATCTATTACACACCACGTTGAGGGGAAGCCTCATGTTTATGGATACGATTTGACCAAACTCGCGGGTAGTAAATCATTTACAGCCGCAATTTATTTAATTTTAAAGGGTGAGATGCCGGACAAAAACAGCGAGAAGATGCTGGATGCTATGCTGACGATTGCTATTGATCATGGTACAGAACCATCTTCTGTTGTTGCCGCAAGAAATGTTTATTCCGGAGGCTCACCACTTCAAGCTGCAGTGTCTGCTGGAGTTTTGGCGTTTGGCGAATATCATGGCGGGGCAATTGAAGAGTCAATGAAAACTCTAAAAAAATATGAAAATGAAGGTGTAGCAAAATTGGTTGATGATTTTAACAAAGACGGTAAGCGGGTGAGCGGGTTTGGGCATAGGGTTTATTCGACCGATCCCAGAACCATAAGACTCTTGGAAATTGCCAAAGAGCTGGGTTTTTATGGTAAATATGTGAAATTTGCCCAAGAGGTTGAAAAAGAACTTTCAACTGGATCTAAGAAACTGCCGCTAAATATTGACGGAATTTTTGCGGCACTGCTGCTTGAGATGGGCTTTCATCCAAAAAGCGGCAAAGGCTTCTTTATTATTGCGAGAGTGCCAGGGCTGGTTGCCCATGTGGTTGAAGAGTCTTTGCGCGAAAAGCCGGTAAGGAGGCTAACTGAAAAAGACGTGGAATACGATGGGCCAAGGCCGAGGAAATAAATGATTATTTTCGGCATTGATCCGGGAACTGCGACTACTGGTTATGGGGTTATTCAAACCATTAAAAAAGGATCCTCTAAAAGCCTTAAACTCATTGATTACAACTGCATTGTCACGCCCAAAGAGATGGAAATGCCTTTGAGGTTAAATAGTATTCAAAAAGATTTGGTAAGGCTGCTTAAAAAGTTTAACCCTGATTGCGTAACTATAGAACAATTGTTCTTCGGAATTAATTCCCGAACGGCGATGACAGTAGGGCAGGCCAGAGGAGTAATTCTTTCAACAGCTGCTGGTTATGGGGTGCCCATATTTGAGTATCAAGGTCTTCATGTTAAGCACACTCTGACCGGATCGGGAAGAGCCGATAAAAAAGAAATTCAAAAACATGTGATGAAATACTTGGGGAAGAGAAAGTTGTCTAAGCCTGAAAACGGTTACATTGATGACGCAGCGGATGCACTGGCAGTTGCTATTTGTCACTATTTAAAAATTAGCAGCAAGTGATTTAGGTAAAAAGAGAAGTGTCAAGCTTATTTTCGAGAATTACTTCTTACCAGATAACAAAGCGGCAAAAACTTGTGCTAATGTCGTTTTTTTTGACAGTAGTGCTGGTTGCGACACAGACAGTTCCGGAAAATTTAAGATTCGCAACAATCGGTTTTTTAGCACTTTCAACTTTACTGCTTGCTGTTTTTTCACTTTGGGGTGAGCTTGCCGGTGCTAAATATTTTTTGCTGCTTTTGCTGCCGGTTTACTTTGTAGTAGGCGCATCACTCTTTTATTTTTTGCTGCCGGTTAGATGGCTAACCAGGCTGCCCTTTGCGCTTACGTTTGGGATCAGCGTTTACCTTTTGATGTTGACAGCCAATATTTACAATGTGGCTGCTGTTAGGACAATAGCCTTGCATCGGGCGGCTCGAGCGGTTGGGATGCTTTTTACGCTTGTTGCTGCATTTTTTTTAATAAACGTACTTCTCTCACTGCATTTTCAGTTCTATTTGAATGCTCTGGGAGTTTCTCTGATTACCGGACCACTTTATGTTGTTCAGCTTTGGTCGGTGGATCTTGAGGAGTATATTTCGAGAAAAGTAGCGCTTTATGCTGGGGTTTTTACATTGGTGAGTGCGCAAATGGCCATGATTTTTTCTTTTTGGCCACTTGAGCCGATTAATGGGGCTTTAATTTTGGTGACGGTTATGTACGTACTTTTGGGCATAGGGCAATTTGCCATAGTCGAAGGGTTAAAAAGAAGATCTGTTTATGAGTATATAGGTATTGCTTCTATTGTGGCATTAATTGTGTTAATTACGACAAGGTGGGGTGGATAAGTTAGGACCCATAGTTATTATCGGAGAAGAGGGATATTGGTGATAATTAACAGTTAACAATCGACAATCAACAAATTATTTTAGCTTCAAAATAGCTTCAAAAAAATTTTAGAAAAAGGGAAGTAGAGGAGATAGAGGAGAGTATTTGGTGATATAGTTTGATATAGTTATAGTTTTCGTGAAAAAGTATGTCTAAAATCGTGAAAAAAATATTTAAGTTCAAATTATCACAAATGCTGATAATGATATTGGTTGATATCTAACAGATTAGAAGGTGAATACGCTGCTATCTTCTTCACAAGCGTGGTGTGGGCAAAGTTAGCGGCCTTTACTATGAGGTGCTAATTAACGTCTTGAAATAGGATTTCTAGGTTTTTTGGGGAAGGGGTCTTTTTGGGCGATAAACAGCAATAATTATCAATTTCAAATTTCCAATTACATTTTTATTATTCTATAGTCCTCTGCAGATAAATGGGTCATAATTTCCTTTTAGTAATGCGTCGCACAATGATACTTTTGCGACGTAGATCGAGGCTGAGAGGGCATGAAGGGTGGTTTATGATTAATGGTTTATAGTCCATGTTTTTTATTTTATTTATTGCTTTCTCCATTTTGCGATTGGCTGTCTGCCATTTACTATTGACCATTAATGATCCATTTCTCCCCTATTACTACTAATAAGACTTTTTTTGCGTCTTTTACAATTAGTTAGATGATGATTAGCTTGTTTTAACAGGCAAAAAGCCGTTAGAGGGGCAATAAGCGGCTAATTGAGACTAAATAGGTTTTAAATTTTAACATTAGCCGCACGATTATGGGTGTGAAAATCTCTAAGACTTTTGAAAACGTTTATTTGAAGTTCAGGAAAGTGAGGATAATAAGACCAGAGAAAAGCGGGAATTTGGCGACATACGTTTTTTGAGGATACAGAAGGATAATCAAGAATTAATTCCCAAGGATTGTCGGCTGGTTCTAGTTCTGATACACGGATTTCAGGTCTTGTTAAGACTTCAGCAAAGAAACGACCATACCCACTTTCAATTAGAAATAATAGTTTGGTATCTGGACTTAATATTCTATATGTAAAATTGAGTGAACCTCTTCTGGCTTGACGCTGAATTGCTATTATTAATTCTTGGCGCAACGTTGTTAGATCATTATTGAGGTTTTTGCTAGTCTGCCCAAAATTATCTAAAGTTTCTTTTGACATGCTTAATATTTTAACAAAAAGGAGCTAATATTACTATGGGTTGGGCAGAATTGGTAAGGATATTAATCCTTCGGTTTCGCTCAGGATATAAGTGTGCCGATTTTTTCGCCGGAGACAGCTTTTTCGATATTGCCCTCTTGGAGAAGATTAAAAACTAAAATTGGAATTTTGTGATCCAGACAAAGAGAAAGTGCGCTGTTGTCCAGAACCTCGATATCTTTATTGGTTAAAGCTTTTTTAAGCGAAAGACTTTCCAGTTTCTGGGCATCTTTATACTTTGTGGGATCCTTACTGTAGACGCCATCAACTTTGGTGGCTTTCAAGATTACCTCGCACTCGATTTCAAGAGCGCGTTGGGCAGCTGTTGTATCCGTTGTAAAGTAGGGCGCGCCTGAACCGCCGGCAAAAATAACCACTCTGCCTTTTTCCAAGTGACGGATAGCTCTTCTTCTAATATAAGGTTCGGCCACGTCTTTGATTTCTATTGAGGTTAAAACCCTGGTGGGGATTTTTTCTTTTTCAAGGGCTGCTTGTAGTGCCAGTGAATTCATGATTGTTGCCAACATGCCGATGTAGTCACCAACCGTGCGCTCTAAGCCATGTTCTTCTGCTGATGTTCCGCGAAAGATATTACCGCCGCCAACTACCACCGACATTTGGACACCGGTTTTTTTTGCTTTGCCGATTTCTCTGGCAAGCCACTGGGTAAATTTGGGATCGATGCCGAATTTTCGTTTTCCTAAGAATGTTTCTCCGGAGAGTTTAATAAGGACGCGTTTATATTTGGCTTGAGGCATTAGTTTGATTCTAGCAATTGCCTATTGAATTGTCGACAGCGGCATTAAATCACTATGGGATAGTCTTGTCAAATTCCGTACGATTTGAGTTGCGAGTTGCCGATGCGGGTGCGATGCAAGCTCATGATGAATGAATCGCACTGGGTTTGACCGGGAAGTGTGGATACTGCGGCGATAAAGCTGTTTTCTTTTAATATATTGATTACATTTGAATTCTGAGAGCCATACGGATAGGCAAAAATGTTGGTTTTAACGCCTAAATAATTTTCCAGCTGAGAATTGGCTGTTTGTATTTCATATTTTATTTTTTCACCTGTTGAGCTTGTGAGGTTATTATGCGACCAGGTGTGGTTATAGACAAAAACTTGCCCGCTTGCCGTCATTTCTTTTAATTGTTGCCAATGTAAATAGTCTGGGTTTCCTATAAGACCGGTCGCAATCATTAAATTAGTTTTCAGCTGATACTTCTGGATAATGGGAAAGGCGTAAGTGTAGATATCTTCATAGCCGTCATCAAAGGTCAAAACTATACTTTTTTGGGAAAGTTTTTGGTGATTGGTTAAAGCTTGTGAGAGTTGTTCTAGTGAAATTGTGGTGTAACCGAAATTTAGCAAATAGGCCATTTGACTATCAAAGGTGCCATTGTCAACCGTAAAATTCGTTTGCCATTTTTCTTTGGCGATATTTTGAGGTTGGATGTGATGATACATAAGAATTGGCACATTTAAGCAATAACCTGAATAACTTATAGTTTCTTGAGTTTTCGGTGAAGGACTTGGGGAATTTATGCGAGGTGTTGTTTGTTGGATAGCTATATTGATGTCTGCGTAAGACAACACAGGAGTTTTCAGTGTACTTATCAACATGTAAATTATTGAGCTTAATAAACCAAGGGCGCCGAGTAAATTTAAAAACATTTATGGCTAAGTTGTGAATTATAAGCTTAATCACACTTAGAATCAATTGTTCGTCGCAGAATTTTGGTTGTCATGTTCCCTACTGGTTGATTTTGAAGCTAAGAGCGTCGTACAATAAAGTGGCTTAACGCTAAACGCTTAACGACTAACGCAAAAAAATGACTTTAGATCTGCCTGCTCTTGTCAATGAGTTCCTCGAGTACTTAGAAATCGCCCTTCGACTTTGCTCAGGACGATTTCAAGGTAAGATTGCAAATTCGGGTAATTTACTCAAATGGATTTAACTCAACTTGTTCAAGAGTTCTTAGAGTACCTTGAAATCGAACGAAATCTCTCTCCCCTAACTATTCGCGATTATCGGCATTATTTAAATAATTTTATCAACTGGTCGACTAAAGACTTTCCTATTCACTCTCCAAAACAGCTTACAATTGAAACGGTGCGCAAATATCGAGTATATTTAGCCCATTATAACAGCCCAAATGGCAATTTACCGATTAAAAAAGTCACTCAGAATTACTATGTAATTGCCCTTAGATCTTTCCTGCGTTATCTAATAAGGAAGGATTTGCCGGTGGTGGCGCCGGAAAAAATTGAGCTTCCAAAGGTTGAAAGCAGATCTTTGAAATTTTTAGACAGAGATCAAGTTGACCGATTACTTGCTCAACCTGATGTATCCAAAGACCAAGGACTGCGCGATAAAGTTTTGATGGAGATGTTGTTTTCAACTGGCCTTAGGGTTTCAGAACTTTGCCGCTTAAATCGTGACCAGATAAATCTACAAAGGAAGGAATTTGGAGTTATCGGAAAAGGCGGAAGAGCCCGGGTGGTGTTTATTTCCGATCGGGCAGCATTGTGGCTTGAAAGATATTTAGAAAAAAGAAATGATCACTTTCAACCTTTATTTATTCGTTATGCCGGTAACCAAAACCCAACCGTAAACGGAGAGCAAATGAGACTCACTTCCCGATCAGTTCAAAGAATTGTTACAAAATATGTGAGGAAGGCAATGTTGCCGGTTGCGGCAACTCCACATGTTCTTCGTCATTCATTTGCTACAGATCTTTTAATGAACGGTGCGGACTTGCGAAGTGTCCAAGAGCTTTTGGGTCACAAGAATGTGGCCACCACCCAAATCTACACCCATGTTACAAACACTCAGCTTCGAGATGTCCATAAGGCCTTTCACTCCGGCAACAAATAAGGAGAGTTTACCCTGAGCAGGCCGGTCTGGCACCCTTCTATCATTATAGTAGTGTCTCACACCTGAGGTTAAATGAGACAAATGAGACAGTCCTAAAGGGTGTGTCTCAATATTTATAATTTCATAAGAAAAATAAGGCTTGTTTATTTGTATAAGATAGTCTAAGATAGTTGAAGCATGGATAAACTACTCAGTATCAACGAGGCAGCAGCACTCATAAATGTTCACCCGGAAACCCTTCGTCGGTGGGACAACGAAAAAACATTTGTTGCAATAAAAGTAAATGATAGAGGCGACAGGCGCTACAAAGAGAGTGATATTTTGGAGTTTATAAATACAAACCCTCAACTTATCAAATACAATCAGGTTATATTGCATGGAGGCTACACCATTAAATGGTATATCGGAGGCTTTGTAAGTATGCCAGCTAACTTTGGCCTTATAGCACAATTAACAGCACACAATAACAAGTCCAGTTTTGTTGGCTTCGCATTTGCTGTTGCGGGAATGAGCTTGTTTGCAAGAACAGGCCAAAAGGATGACCTTGATAAATTGGCATTAGACAAGATAAAGAAGTACATAGATGAAAAAACTCTTTCTGGCGAAGATGTATTTACCTTCGAGTTTGAAAATGGCAGATTTCGCGAAGTTCAAAATCCGGAATGGTGGCAAGGAAAGTATAGTAAATCACTAGTAACCGGGCTAAGAGTTAAAGCGCACGCAACGCACCCCACGACAGTAGAAAATAAAGCATGGAGGGTAATTTTGCACTTTGAGTCAGAGCAAGATGATCGCTGGCTTCCCAATACTTTTGGGGCTAAGAATGCTTTCCATGAATACTTTGTTTGGATAGACTCGAAAGAACTTGTAAGACTAGGTCTACCAAATACCCCAAAAGGCGCAGAAATTCTTGCGGTCGATTTTGGCATTAAGCGTTTTGAAGAGACAAAGGACAAAAATGGCGATAGGGACGTAACAAGAATAAATGAAAACAATGCGGCATGTTTTGGAGGAAAGTGCACAAAAGACAGTCTTCTCCCCGATGAGTTACTAAATTAATAACTGCCTAACCGTCCTTCATCTTACATACAACCTTAATTTTCAAACACCCAACTGTTGAGTTCTCATAGCTAAATATTTTTCTTCAGCCTTAAGTAATAAATTCACAACCTCACGATCAGTAATAATAAATGCTTTTTTCTTTCTTTTTGACTTGAATAGCAAGGTTTTCATCGTGTCTAAAAATATCTCTTTTATTTTGCTGTTTTGGTTTATTTCCTGTTCATTATCTTTGAAATGTTTGTAAACATCGGTCAATTGCTTTGAGTTTAGAAACGAAATCTTGATTACTTTCCCCTTGCCTACTTTGTTAAATTTAGCCGTAAAGTTATTGGGGGCACCAGCATTACTTACGAAAGAAAACCCCCTTAGTCCACCGTTGTCAATAATTGTACTGTTGTTTTTCCCATCTTTGACGTACTTGGCGTTTTTCTCTACAGTTCCGAAAACAATCTTGTTTGTCTCGGAGAACTTAGTATCCCAAATAAAACACCCGCTCTTGGCTAGAGTTAGTGGGAACGCCGTAATTCCGTCAGGGAAAGCTTTACCTCTTTTATTTGCTCCTAACCATATTGAGCTGCCAAATATGTAACTGAAAAGTACATAGCAGTCAGCTTCAAACAATTCAGCCCCAAAATTTTTGGTAATCTGATTCTTAGATTTGTAAAAATTGTCATCGACAAATCTACTAGCAACGTCATTAGAAACTCCCCTAATTAAAGAAAGTTCGTTCCTTTTTGCCTTAATTACTAATTGTTTAACATAACTGACGTCCCCCGATATCAGCTTTTGGACGAATTTGTAAAGTTCTACTGCTTCAATGTTTGACTGGGCAAGCTCGTTCTTATCATCCTTTGAGGTAATCAAGATTAAGTTAGGATAACGGAAGCGAATTATCTCAATCTGGTTTTCATTTAAATCCCGGCTAATCGGGATAAAGCAAGCAGATTTCCCATTGTGTCTCGCTTCAACAACATACAATTTTCTTCCGAGAAGTTTCTTTTCAAACCTTTCCGCCTGAATACCCAATCCTAAACACATTTTATGAGTAAATTCTGCAACCTTTTTTTCTTCAATTGTAGAAACAATTATTTTTTTGTCTACAAAAAGGAGATCCTTGCATGCCTGACAATATTTTTGATTCCATTTTCGCTGAAAACTTAATCTGCATGAACTATTAAAACAGTATGCTCCCTTATCTTCGGAATCAAAGCTGGGAGAGATTAGGCCATTGTCGAAAAGAGACTTATAGATCCTTATTGAGGATTCCGTTCTAAGCTGAAGCCGTCTTTGTTTTTTGGGCAAGTTTTGTAAAAACAATTTATATATTTCACTCTCATCAATGGTGTCTAGATTTATTAAAGTATCTAGCGGAATTTCAAAATCAGATGCAAAATCTTGTTTGAATTTCGTTCTCTCTTTTAGATTTAATCTCCTGTCATCTAAGCTCAAAGTAACTGCGCCGATAATGCCCTCCGTTAGGAATGTGAAGAAATTAACAAATATCTGGTTTCTTGTATTAATTTCCTTGTCTGCGATTCTTATTGACACTAGATTCCCGATACTTTCCTTGGAGTAAGTAGAGGCCAAACGCCTGAATGGGCCGTAGGATGCTATATTCTTATCGTTATTATTCTGGGGAAAAATAGAAAGCTTGAATTCATTGTCAAAGTAATTAATGCCAATCAAAGTAAAATGGTTTGATTGACCCGTTTTTAAGAAGCCTATGAACTTTGAGAAATCACCAGCTTCTTCGGGTGTATCTAAATAAGAGTTAAAGTAGTCTGCAATTTTATACTTAATGAGATTTAATTCTTTCGGAGAATCTACTGAGATTTTTACTAGTATTTTGTTATTGTTGCGGGTAAAACGTATGAATTTATAAACGGTTTTGCCTTCGCTCTTTTTACAAAGTGGCACAATAGTATCTGTCCCAACATTAAAAGTTTTAGAGGTCGAGTATG
>CAYMIE010000012.1:0-4956 GCA_964390405.1 uncultured Gammaproteobacteria bacterium
GATGATACGCCGGCGCTGGAAATTCTGGAAAAAGATGTTAAGGCTGGCCACGCGGCAACTGTCGGCAAGGTAGATGAGCAAATGCTTTTTTATTTAATGAGCAGAGGAATAATGAGGTCTCAGGCGGAAAAATTATTGATTGAAGGGTTTGTGAAACCGATTGAGTTAAAAATAAAGGAAGCCCCACTTCGCATAAAGCTACGAGGGGTAAAGGAGGTGTAGTAATTTGGCCAAAATAAAAGTTGCCGACTTTAGCGAGATTCCTGAAGGTGGAATAAGAGCTTATAAAGTTGGTGAGAAAAAAATTGCTATTTATAAAATAGGCGGGAAAATCTATGCAACATCCAACGAGTGCTCGCACGAGCAGTGCACATTGGATGAACATGGCACAATTCATTTTGACCTTGTCGAGTGTACTTGCCACGGTTCGCAGTTTGAAATCAAAACCGGACACGTGATCATGCCTCCGGCAACGGGAAAAATTGCAACTTACAGGACAGAAGTTAACGGTAACGATATCATGGTGGAGATTTAGGGATGAACGTTCAAAAGATTCGGAAAGACTTTCCAATTCTAAAGCGAAAAATTAATGGTAAATCCTTGGTTTACTTGGATAGTGCAGCGACGAGCCAGAAGCCAAAGCAGGTAATTGATGCTGTCGAAAATTTCCTGAAAACTTCCAATGCTAATGTTCATCGCGGCATCCATACTTTAACTGTTGAGGCGACAGAAGCTTTGGATGACGCGCGTAAAAAGGTTGCTGAGTTTGTTGGTGTGAAGGATCCTGCCGAAATTATTTTTGTGCGAAATACAACTGAAGCTATAAATTTAGTTGCCTATAGCTGGGGCAGATTGAATATTTCAAAGGGTGATGAGATTGTTTTGACCATTGCCGAGCACCATTCGAATTTTGTGCCTTGGCAGCAGTTGGCAGCGGAAAACGGAGCAATTTTAAAAATCGTGCCCCTTCGACAATCTCAGGGTTTTCGACCGGTGGATGATAATGGCGAAATTGATTTGCTGGCGTTCAAGAAAGCATTAACTAAAAAAACAAAACTGGTTACCTTTCCTCATGTATCAAATATTCTTGGGACTATTTTTCCTGTTGAAAAATTAGTGTCAATTGTCAAAGGTCAGTTGTCAAATGTTCCGGTACTAATTGACGGCGCGCAAGCTGTGCCCCACCTACCGGTAAATATTCCCAAAATCGGCTGTGATTTTTATGCATTTTCCGGCCACAAAATGCTGGCACCAGCAGGAATCGGGGTTTTGTGGGGAAAGCGCGAAATTTTAGAGGCGATGCCGCCATTTATGTTCGGCGGGGATATGATATCTTCTGTGAAAGTTGACCAAACGACATGGGCAGAGTTGCCTTTAAAGTTTGAGGCTGGAACTCCTAATATTGAGGGAGCAATCGGTTTGGGGGCGGCTGTCGATTATTTAAGGAAACTTGGTATGGAAAATGTCCGGTGTTATGAAGAAGAGTTAACGAAATATGCACTTGAAAAATTGTCGGAAATTCCCGAAGTAACAATATACGGACCTCTCAATTCGGTCATTGCGAGGAGTGAAACGACGAAGCAATCTAAAAAGAGATCGCTTCGCTACTCTCGCGATGACAATCGGGCGGGTGTGATTTCTTTTAAAATAGGATCTGTTCCTGCTCACGATGTTGCCAGTATATTAGATTCTGAAGGAGTTGAAATTAGATCCGGCTTTAATTGCGCAGAACCTTTAGCTGATTTTTTGGGAACCGGGCCACTAGCGAGAGCCAGCTTTTATATTTACAACACGAAGGGTGATGTGGATAGATTGATTCTTGGACTTAGAAAAGTCCAGAAGGTATTTGGGTCAGTGGGCAAGTGGGATGGTAGGAGGAAAAATAAAAATGATAACCTACACACCCACCATCCCATTATCCTATCTACCTAATAATGGATTTATACCGCGAAGAAATTTTAGAACACTGGCGCAGTCCCCAAAACTTCGGGGAGATTCATGATGCTGATTTTATTGTTGACCAAATAAACCCTCTTTGCGGAGATCAAGTTACTTTCTATTTTCGCTTCGCGAAGCGAAAGAAAACGAACGGTAACGTTCCTTTCAGGATTAACGATGATACAATAATTGGAAACGTATCCTTTACCGGTAAGGGTTGTGCAATTTCTATTGCTTCGGCTTCAATTTTATCCGAAGCGATTTTAAATAAACCGGTGTCTGCCCTTGCGAAAATAACCGGCAGGGATGTTTTGAAAATGATTGGAGGACCGGTTGGCCCTGCAAGATTAAAATGCGCCTTCTTGTCACTTGAAGCAGTAAAAAAGATTACTGTAAAAAATACCCATGGCAGATCAGAAGAAGTACAAAATTAAAATCGATAGAAATTTGTGTATCGGTGCGGCTTCCTGCGTTGCCTTGGCGATGAAGAATTTTGCGCTGGACAGCGAAAATAAAGCAATTATTTTGGAAGGAGAAGGCGATTCGCCAGAAGCAATTAAATTGGCTGCGGAAAGTTGCCCGACTAAAGCGATAATTTTGGAAAATGCTGAAACAGGAGAGCAAGAATACCCATAGCCATCTGCGATGGAAATTTCTAATTTCTAAATCCTAATTTCTAATAAGTACCAATTTCAAATTTCAAATTGTAGAATAGTTTCATGCCGGGAAAGCATATTGCAGAACGTGAGCCCCAACACCCCACGAGCGGGCAGTTTTTAAGAGACATTGTTTTTGGTGCCAACGACGGTGTGGTGACAGCCATTGGCTTTTTGGTCGGTTTTGCAAGCTCTGTTGCTAATCAATCCATAATTGTAATTGCAGGTACGTTAACCATTATCGCTGGGGCTGCCTCTATGGCTATGGGTAATTACCTGGCGGTAAAATCGCAAAAAGAACACTATGATGCGATGGAAAAAGTTGAGCGTTGGGAGATGGAGAATAAGCCGGAGGCAGAAGTTGAGGAAATTCGCGAGATCTATAAAAATTACGGTTTTGATGAAAAATCGGTTGAAATATTGACCAAAAAAGTAACAAGCGATAAGGAACTTTGGCTTAAAATTATGATGAGAGATGAACTTGGACTGAGTCGGGAGGAGCAGCCAACAATGGCTGGCATTTTGATTGGACTATTTTATCTTTTAGCCGGCTTGCCACCCCTGATGCCTTTTATATTCATTAAACCCTTAACTCGGGCACTTATAATGTCTTTGATTGTCGCCGTTTTGGTGATGGGTTTGATTGGAGTACTTCGCTGGTTTTTAAATAAAGGAAGTTTTGGTGGTAAAGTTGTCGAAACAATTGCCATTGGTTTGATTGCTGCAGGTATTGGTTTTGCGGCAGGGGAAGTGTTGAATTTTTTAGGAATCTCCGGGGTTGGAGTTTAAAATGGGCAATTAAGTTGATATGCGATCGACAGACTATTTAATCATTGGTGGAAGTGCCGCAGGAACAACCGCAGCAGAAACTATCCGCAATCTAAACTCAAACGCATCGATAACGGTTGTTAGTGATGAAGGTCATGAATTTTACTCGAGAGTTTTAATCCCCCATTATATTCGCGGCAAAGTTGAAAGGCAGCAGATTTTTTTAAGAAAACCGCAATGGTATACGGAAAATAAAATCGAGCTAGTAAAAAAAACCAAAGCAGTTAAGCTTAGTTCTCAAAATCACTCTGTCGATTTAAACAGCGGCGAACAATTAAAGTACGGCAAGCTTCTGATTTCAATAGGTGGCTATGTTGTGCCGCTTAAAATCCCAGGCTCAGATTCAAAAAACATCTTTTACATGCGCACGGTTGAAGATGCGGATGGGATTATTAAAGCTGCCAAAAAAGCCAAAAAGGGCGTGATTATTGGTGGGGGTTTTATTGGCCTTGAGTTTACAAGTTGTTTTAAGGTGAACGGGGTAGAGGACGTTACGGTTTTGGTGCGCGAGCCGTATTATTGGGCGGGAAAGCTTGATGAGGCTTCGAGTAAAGTTTTAGTTAATGTCCTTGAAAAAAATGGGGTGAAAGTTTTAACAAATGAAGAAGTCGAGTCTATTCAACCTATAACAAGGACGGACCCTGTAAAGGCTGTTGGGTTAGTCCAAACTAAATCTGGTAAAAATTTTGATGCTGATGTTGTTGGGGTTGGGATTGGTATTAAGAGTGACCTTTCGTGGCTAGATGGATCCGGTGTCAAGGTCGATCGGGCGATTGTTACCAATGAATACTTGGAGACAAACGTGCCGGATATTTATGCGGCCGGAGATTGTGCCCAGTTTTGGGACGTGATTTTTAATCGGCAACACATAATAGGTAATTGGGCAAATGCAACCAGTCAGGGGAATGCGGTTGGTAAGACAATGGCCATCACTTCGCCAAAGGCTTCGGAAGGACAAGCGGGTCAGCGCACGGTTTTTGAAACAGCGTCTTCATACTCTATAAATTATTTCAGTGGTTCTTGCACGTTTATAGGCGTGACGGATGAGGTTTATGCTGATGAGATTATTGTTCGAGGCTCTGTCGAGAATCATAAAATGACCAGAATTTTTATTAAAACCATTGATAATGTTTTGAGGGTTGTTGGTGCAACAGTGATCAACTCAACTCCAGACGTCGCACCGCTTACGATTGCGGTTAAAAGTAAGGCTGATATTAGTACTTACAAAGATAAACTTGGAGATTTAAGTTTTGATTTTAATAAGATTAATAATTGATTTGCACTAGTTTCTCCGCAACCTTAAACTTAAAGTAAGAATGAAAATTTACATTGCTGCAGACCATGCCGGTTTCTATTTAAAAAAGCAGTTGATTCAGTATTTAGAGCTCAAAGGTTATCAAGTAGAGGACGTAGGAGCATTTGAAATGAATGAGGCGGATGATTATCCGGATTTTATTATTCCATGTGTTCAAAAAGTGGCCAAAGACATCAATCCCGATACCGGATCAGGATCCTTGGGTATTGTGATCGGTGG
>CAYMIE010000012.1:5056-13114 GCA_964390405.1 uncultured Gammaproteobacteria bacterium
CAGAAAAAAGATTAACGCAAATTAATCTTTTATTTATCTTCGTTTTCCTGGTAATTTGGGATTTTGCAAACAACAAACAATTTTTGAATGCGATGACGCTTGGAGCTGTTATCTTCGGACCGATGGCGTTTTTGTGGTTTGTGGGGACGTTTAGGGCAATTGCACTAATTGTGCTTGTTTCAATTTTCCAATTTATGGTGCTGTTGGTTTTTATTGCAGAGGGTTTTGAACTTTCCGGGCTTGATTCAACCCTGAAATCAATTTTCTGGCTGCCGTATCTGTTGATGGCCGGAATAAATGGGTTTTGGGGTTTGAAGATTTATTCCGATATCAAAGATAAAAAGTTGGTACATACAAAATGACAGCTAAAGATTGGTCCTTCGATAAACTCAGGATAAATTTGAGAAAGCCAAGGGGGATTTGTGTCAGCTAGAGAGCTGTTCGAGCGTGCTCGTAAAGAAGGTTGGGCGATCGGTGCCTTTAATGTTGACACCTTAGATATTTTTAAAGCTATTATGATGGCGGCTGCTAATAAAAAATCACCGGTGATGGTGGAATTTTCATAGTGAGAAGTTGAATAATTTGGTTATGATATTAAAAATTATTGAATCTTTACTACTTGGGTTTTTTTGTTCGTTACTCTTGGCGGCTTTTGATCTTTTTTCTTGGGGGAAGATGAGTCAAGGGTGGGGTGTATTGGCTTACCTTTATTTCTGGCCGATTTTAGCGGTTCTATGGTATTTTGTTTTAAAAGTAATTTTTAAAAAAGAGAAAGTTATTAGTGAACCCATTAATTGGCTAGTTTTTATTCCAGTGTGGATTTTAAGCTTCTGGGTTTTGCTTACTTCTCAATTCTTGAATCGGAATTATGGTTATTTCGTAAAAAAATGGTTAATACCTAATCTCACTATAGAGTTTTTAGACTTAGCGATTGTTTTCCTACCTTTTGTGATTATTATAATTTTGAGTAGCCTGATCGCCTGGTTCGTTACGAAAATATTTAAATTAAATAAATGACAGCTAAAGATTGGTTTACTAAAGCTAAAAAAGAGAGTTGGGCCATTGGGGCTTTCAATATTGATAGCCTTGATATTTTTAAGGCTGTTGTGATGGCTGCGCAGAAGAAGAAATCACCGGTGATGGTGGAGTTTTCGCCCGGCGAAGTCAAGTATTTTGGGATGAAGAATGTTGTCGATATGGTTGTTAATGCAAGAGAAGAATATAAAATCCCGATTCTTTTGAATCTGGATCACGGTAAGCCGGTTGAACTTGTCGAAGAAGCGATTAAGCAACCGAGTTTTGACGATGTGCATTTTGATGGCTCGGATATGGAGCTCAAGGAAAATATAGAAGCATGCAAGAAAATTGTAGATGCAGCCCACAGGAAGGGACTTTTGGTTGAAGGGGAATTTGATAAAGTTTCGGGGTCAAGTGAAAAACATGAAGAAAATATAGATTTAGAGCAGCTTAAAAATTCTTATACAAAGCCGGAAAATGCTGCTAAATTTGTTACTGAAACCGGAGTAGATATTCTGGCTGCAATTTTTGGCAATATTCACGGCACTTTTCCGGTTCAGCCGGATTTAGATATAGACCTTTTGAGAAGAGTTGCCCAGTCAGTGCCGGATACATTTCTTTCACTTCATGGCGGATCCGGAATTCCTGCGGATCAGGTAAAAGCAGCAATTGCCGAAGGAATAGTTAAAGTTAATGTTAATACCGAATTGCGTGTTGCTTATCGTGATGCTTTAGTTGAAGAGCTGGGAGAAAACCCCAAAGAGTATAAAATATATGATCTGAGTCCGGATGTAATTATGGCTGTTGCTTCGGTAGTTGAAAATAAGATTGATGTTTTTGGGAGTGCGGGCAAAATATAGAATTTTGCAAACTCTAAGCACCAAATACTAAATTCTAAACAATATCGAATTTTTCAATTTTCAAAGACTGGGGGTGATAAAGTTTGACGATTACCTTTCGTAAATTATTTTTTTTAGCTTCTATTACGGCTCTTGCTTTTACACTTGCTGCTTGCAAATCATATCAGCAAACAGGAACGCAAACAGGCGGCATAACACAAGAATCGGCTAATGAGGAAAATCAGACGGCTGAAGGTGGGGTAACTATATCTTATACGGATGACGGATTTTCGCCTTCGTCGACAACAGTTGCAAGTGGAGATGCGATAACTTGGAAAAATGGTTCATCTGAAACTGTTCAGGTAGGAAGCAACACCCATCCGACCCACACTATTAATCAGGAAATAACAGGTGATGAGTTTACAATTGCACTCGCGCCCGGTGAATCAAAAACAGTAACTGTTACAAAGACAGGATCATGGGGATACCACTATCATTTGAAGCCCTCAATCGTCGGGACTGTAGTAGTTGAGTAAGCAGCGGTTGTTTTCAAACAAGAGGTTCTTGTTTGCTTTCTTTGAAGTCATCCAAGAATTTTTTGAGTCCGATATCGGTTAACGGGTGTTTGATTAATTTTTCCAAAACATCGTAAGGACAGGTAGCAATATCACAGCCGGCCAGAGCAGCTTGTTTGACATGAAGCGGTGATCTGACAGATGCAAAGAGAATTTGCGTTTCGAAGCCGTAGTTATCATAAATTTGGCGGATTTCCGAAATTAAATCAATGGCGGTGTGACCAATGTCATCAAGCCTTCCGGCAAATGGGCTGACAATGTAGGCGTTTTGTTTGGCAACAAGAAGTGCCTGATTAGCGGAGAAAACCAGAGTCATATTGACGCGTATGCCTTCGGCATTTAGGATTTTTAGCGCCTTGAGACCTTCGGTGGTTGTGGGCAGTTTGACAATCACATTGTGATGAAGCTTGGTAAGGGCGCGGCCTTCTTTGACCATGCCTTCGGTGTCTGTTGAAAGGACTTCGAGGCTGATATCGCCGTCAACCGTTGCAAGGATTTGGCTGACTGCGGCTTTGTATTCAATGCCTGCTTTTGCGGCAAGTGTTGGATTAGTAGTGACGCCGTCGATAATGCCAGCATCCCACATTTTTTTAACTTCATCTGGAATTGCGCTGTCGATAAAGAGTTTCATCTTTGTGAATCAATTCTACAACACTTGTTCAAATCAGCTGCGCACCAAGCTACATTAGCGGGTCCTGTCACCGGTTTCCCTCCCGCCAGTGCTCACTTATTTATTAAATCAGTTTGGGCTGGATGGACAAACAAAGCTCCGCGCTGTCGGGAACCTTTCCACCGGTGTCACCCGTTGAGTCTAGTTTTAGAAATTAGAAATTCAGAATTGTTGACAACAACTCGGGCAGGTGTTCTAATCGGTTAATGAAGATTCCGGATTTGAAAGACTGGACAGGTGACTGGCGAAGCTATTTGGCTGAATTTTTGGGTACATTTCTTTTTGTTCTAATTTCCTCTTTCGCAGTTTTAACTGAAGCTCTTTACGGTGATATTGGCATTTCGGAAATTGCTATAGTAATTGGATTTTCTTATGCTGCTTTAATTTTTGCTTTTGGGCACTTAGCCGGTGGATATTTAAATCCGGCACTGACGATTTCCCTGTGGCTTGTGCAAAAACTTTCCGGAGCAAAAACAATATTTTTTCTGTTAGCGCAAATAATAGCCAGTTTCGCAGCGGCGGCAGTTTTATTAGTAATTTTTGGTGCAGATGGTATAAATCAGGCGCTGGGAGCGCCAAGTCTAGGTTTAAATATTTCTCTAACTCAGGCAGTTCTATTAGAAGCCGTATTTACAGCTGGTTTAGTGTTAGTGCTGTTTAGCACAATGGTGGACAGGCGCGGGCCAGTAAGTTTTGGGCCGTTGGCGCTAGGTTTATATTTGGTGGCGACCTCAATAATTTTAATTTCGGTTACCGGTGCGGGTTTGAATCCGGCAAGGGCGATCGGTCCGGCGATTATTTCCGGACAAACGAATACTTTGGCGGTTTGGATTATTGGACCGCTCGCGGGGAGTTTGATTGGGATTGTTTATGAATTGGTGTTTTTGAGAAAGCTTAGGAAATAAATTCGGGTCCTGTCAACCGTTTTCCTCCCGCCTCCGCTAAAGCTTCGGCGTGCAAGCCCACCAGAAAAGTAGCGCTGCTGTGTCCCTCGAAGCTAAGCGAAGTGGGGTGGGTTCCTTTCCACGATTGCCAGCTCAAATCAGCATCAATTTGATATACTCCAACTATGTCTAAACTTTACATCATGTGTGGACTGGCATTTTCTGGAAAAAGCACTTTAGCGATAAAGATTGCAGCGCATACTGGGAGTGAAATCGTTGCTTTTGATAAGCTATGGATGGAAGAAGAGAAAGTAAAGGCTGTGCCTAAGAATGCCGACGGATGGCGACATATCCGCAAAACTTGCTCAGGAAAACATATTAAAGGCTCTCAACAACGGTAAATCGGTCATTTACGATGATAACAATGCTAAAAGAGAACACAGAGAAGAATTAGGTGATATAGCCAAAAAAGCCCAGGCAGAATCAATTGTTATCTATCTCGATACTCCTTTGGAAGTAATTAAAGCCAGAGAAGAAGCGAATAAAGATTCTCACGGTAGACATGAAGTTGAACCTCACAACTTTCAAAAAGTTTTAGAAGATTTAGAAATTCCATCAAGTGATGAGGAAGTACTAATATTTACTCCAGAAACTGACATAAACGGCTTTGTCACTAACGTCTAGCTCTAATTTTTGACAAGAGTAGTAAAATACTGCTTATAGGAGGTGATGAAATTGACAGAAGCTCGATTCACTTCTCACCCATCAGAATTTCCGCGGGGAGAGGGGTTGGATACAGGAACTGGCAGAAAGCACTACATTACACTCGATGCTAATGGTGAACCAGACTATGATCTTGCTAAAATTTATCCCGATCCAGAAAAGCAGCAGCAATTTCGGGAGGATATGGATAGTCTTAGGGATATGCATGCAGTAGCATTAAAGCATCCCAAATGGGCCACAATAACCTCAGTACCAGCGGATGTTGTGTATTATCATTCAGGTGGGCACCCTAGCTGTGTTTGAGGGCAATCCCTACAATAATTTAAAAAACTTCTCAAATGAAGTGTCCAAAGTGTAAGAGGAAAATGTTATTGAACAACGAGAATCACAGTTATAATTTAAACGTCAATCCAAAAGTAAAATATAAAAGAAGCACCTATTGGTGTAAAAAGGACGACATTTGGTTGCTATTGGAAATGCCTGTATCTTCTAAAAAGTAAGTTCGAAATCGCAATCTTCACGCCCTATAGTTTGACTCCTTTCAGTAATTCTGTTAGAATTTCACTCGAATATGGAACGCAAACACTCTTTTGTAGCCGTAGACATTCAGAACGATTTTGCGGCTGAAGGTGGTAAATGGTATACGCCTAAACCTTCTGTAGACTTCATGATGGAGGTATTATTCCCTTATTTTCGGGAAAAAGGTATTAAAATCAACGAAATAATCTCTGATTATCGTCAACCGAGACCCGGTGATAGAGGTGATGGTTGTCATCCTGGTGAGTGGGGATACGAATCACTAGTACCAGATGATATACGAAAAAGCCAATGGATTAAATGTATGAATTCTCCTATTTGGACACGAGATAACATAGGAGATGCAAGTGGAGAACCTGGGTTACCTCACCCTGACCCTAATGAGTTCGGCAAATGGTTAGAACAAAATGTCGGAAGTCCAGAGGAAACAACACCGGTTCTAATTGGATTAACAGCTGATTGTTGCGTATTATCAACTGGTCAGGAATTAAACTGGCGAGGTTATTATCCTTTAATCTTAAGAGAGGCAGTTGATCACGCGAGCGGGAAAATTGAAGACAGAGATAAGGTTTTAGATAATCCTGTATCAAATTGGGCAAAGACGATTGATTGGGAAGAACTTAAGAAAGAACTTTAGTTATAGTTAGGAACAAAGAATGGCTCGGTGGTAATCGCCCAATAGGTTCGTACAGCGTCTATGTCTGCCAGCTTCAATTTAGCTACAATAATGTGGGTTAAAGGTGCCAGGGTAAAACTGGTTGTTTGTTAGAATCTCTGTTAATGACTATGCCAACTATTCCAGTTTGAGTGAAAGTTAGAACACCATTTTCCATTATTTCCTCTCTCCACAAACCGTCAGTAATATCACCGTTTAGCATTTTGAATGTATAAACTTTATTACCTTCCTCATATCTTTCAGGGCCTCTAAAAGGTAATTCTGGAGTTACTCTCATTAATGCAGTTTTGAGAAATTGAAATGTTTCCTTGGCTTGTTCTTCATGTTCTTCTATCTGTCCATGCCCGCCGTAAGCCATTGTCCAAGCAGGAGTATCTTTGAAATATACCGTGGTCATGCCTGGAGCTCTGAAATAACCAGTATAGCTGTCTCGTAGTTTCCAGAACCCCTTTTTATACTCAAGCTCTTTATATCCAGGTCTTTCAGGTGAAACTTCGGCACCTTCCGCAGCCCAAGTATTTCTGTTTGCCTCTACAATGAATACACTTAGTTCTCTTAACCATTGATTTTTGACTTCAAGTTCCGAGATTGTTTTATCTTCTAAGCTCATGGGGGTGATTATATCATTTTCGGAGTTCTAATCAGCTTGAATATGCTGCAAGTATTGTTGGGATTTCTGATAAACTAACTCTGGATATTTGATAATCTCGGGTCAATTAGCGGTTCGGAAATCATCAACGACCCCACCCGAATTTAACAACGAATCAATCTAATGTTGTAAAATTACTTCAATGCCTGGCGCAAAAAAAGCACATATCAAAGATAAGAAGCAATTAGGGTTGCAAGCTGATGAAAAGCAGCAGGCTGCCGTTGATTCAGTTTCAAAGTCGGCTCGCGAACAGGAGCCTATTCAAGCGCCAGAAGCGGGAATCGTTGAAATAGAAGAGAGATTTAAAGAAGCGGACAGGAAAGCCGAAAAAGAAGTCAAAGAAGTAGCGGGGGAAGAAGCAGGTTTAAGGGAGCCGGAACCCCAAATTCCAGCTGATGTAGCTGATGCCGGCGTAAGGTCACCGGAAACAGATGCCACAGAAATCATAGAAAAAGGCGGAACATTTGATCTGCCAATTTCAGAACAAGTTTATGAGGAAGGACAACATACGAAAATTACTTCAAAAGTCAATGTTAAGCGAGAAGTCTTTGGAGTTAAAAGTATTGTTGCTTTGGCACTGTTTGTCGGAAGAATGATTAAACGCGCTCATCACTTGGCAAAGAGTGTAAGGTTCAAAGGGGAGAAATAACATATGCCGATTGAGGATACAGCAAGGAGCGCCGGCACTATAGATGCTTCCAGCGGGTTCGATCTATTTTTGCAATCTTTAGGGTTTTTAGGTTTAGCTCTTCTAGTTCTTGTTGTAATTGCCGCTGCGGTTGGATGGCTCTGGATAATTTGGATGCGCAACAAAAACCGCGAGGAGCGCTCTCTGGATTTTGTCTTGCTGCAGGTTGCGGTTCCCCGAGATAATGAAATTAAAATAGACGCTGCCGAGCAGATGTTTGCGTCTCTTTACTCTGTTTATAAAGGCGGAGTCAGAACATTTTTGCAGCCCCAAGATCATTTTTCGCTGGAAATTGTGGCTGAGGCGGAAGAAATTAGATTTTATGTTTCCTGCCCGAAATCGCTGCAGGATTTAGTCGAAAAACAAATTCATGGAGCTTACCCTGGCGGCGATGTAAAAGAAGTTGAAGAATATAATATTTTTTCTGAAGAAGGAAAGCTAGCGTTTGCATCTTTAAAGTTAAGCAGCGCAGATTATTACCCAATTAAAACATACAAAGATTTGCCCAATGACCCACTAAACCAGATAACTTCGGCGCTTGGCAAAATGCAGCAAGGCGAGGGCGCGGCCGTGCAGATTTTAGCAACGCCTTCTGACGGTAAATGGCGAGGTGCCGGCAAAAGATATGTAACTAAAACTAAAGAAGCAGAACTTTCGCCAAAAGAGGGAAGCCGGAGCGCTCCGGACCCGAAGAAAATGGACGCAATTGAGAATAATATTTCCAAAGTTGGGTTTAAAGTAGTTGTCAGAATAGTGGTTTCTGCCAAAACTGATGAAGAGGCCAAGGTTCATCTTGATAA
>CAYMIE010000012.1:13214-15195 GCA_964390405.1 uncultured Gammaproteobacteria bacterium
TCAGTTGGTTTGCATCTTGGCAAAAGCGTCTACAGGGGAGCAACCAAAGAAGTTCATATCGGCGATGATGACAGGCGAAGACATGTTTATATTATCGGAAAAACCGGTACGGGTAAAACAGAGCTTTTGAAGTACATGGTGCTGCAGGATATTAAGGCCGGCCACGGTGTGGCTTTTATCGATCCTCACGGTGATGCGGCGGAAGATTTACTTTCATTAATTCCACCGGAGAGAGCAGAAGACGTGATTTACTTTAATCCGGCAGACACAGAGCGACCTCTGGGTATGAATATGTTGGAAGCGCAGACTGAGCAGGAAAAGCATTTTGTGGCAACTTACATTGTGGGTTTGATGTACAAGCTTTACGACCCGCACAAAACAGGAATTATTGGTCCGCGGTTTGAGCATGCTGTAAGAAACGCCATGCTGACTGTCATGAGTGAACCGGGAAATTCATTTGTGGAAGTGGTCCGGGTGCTAACAGACGCCAAATTTGTCCAGGAATTACTGCCCAAAGTTAGCGATCCAATTGTCAGGAGATACTGGACTGACCAGATTGCCCAGACTGCCGACTTTCATAAAAGTGAGGTTCTTGACTATATTGTCTCCAAGTTCGGCAGGTTTGTAACGAATAGAATGATGAGAAATATTATTGGACAAAGCAAAAGTGCATTTAATATTCGAGAGATTATGGACAACCAGAAAATTTTAATTGTAAATCTTTCTAAAGGACGAATTGGTGACGAAAATTCGGACTTTTTGGGTTTGATTCTAGTGCCGAAAATTTTGGTTTCGGCAATGAGCAGGCAGGATGTGCCGGAAGAGCAAAGGAAAGATTTTTATTTGTATGTTGACGAGTTCCAGAATTTTGCCACCGATACATTTGCAGATATTTTGGCAGAAGCTCGAAAATTCAGGCTTAATTTAATTGTTGCCAACCAGTTCGTGGGACAAGTAGAAGAAGATGTTAAAAACGCAATTTTTGGAAACGTTGGGACGATTATAAGTTTTAGAATTGGGGTAACTGATGCTAACTATTTGCAGCACGAATTTACTCCGATATTCAATGAATCGGACTTGATTAATATTGAAAGGTTCCAGGCATATACAAAAACAATTGTTCGCAACGAACCTGTTCCGCCGTTTTCTCTTGATACGACCCGCGACTTAACTAAGATGGACAAAGATCCGAGAATTGCCGAGATGATAAAACAACTTTCAAGATTACGCTACGGGCGGGATGTTAATGTAGTTGACGCCGAAATTATCCACAGGGCGCGGTTATAAATTTCACATTAGATTGTGATAAAATTTGCGAATCAGGATCCGTAGCTCAATGGTTAGAGCACCACTCTTATATCTTGCTCATGGGGCCCATAGCTCAATGGCAGAGCAGCACTCTTATAAGGTGCAGGTTCTTGGTTCGAGTCCAAGTGGGCCCACCAGAGCAAGATAATGAGCAAGATTATTCTTGCGAATATAAGGTGGGGGTTGATGGTTCGAGTCCATCCGGATCCACAGCTAAACTCCTAATGATATAATTTTCCCAACGTGAAATTTGGTTTATTGTATAAGCTTGGCAATCAGAAAGCACATAAGACTATCAACCGCGCTCAAAAATATCTTCTTTCAAAAGGCCATCAGGTTTTTGGTGAGGATAAGATAAAAAATGCGCAAACTATTTTAACCTTTGGCGGCGACGGAACCCTAATTCATAAGTCTTCCCAGTTTGCCTATCTTGGAGTGCCATTTGTGGGTATTAATACCGGCAATCTGGGCTTTTTGACGGCAGCCGAAGAAAAGGATTTAGAAAAGGTCGTGGAATATGCTGCAGGCGGAAAACTTTATTTGTCTGAAAGGATAACACTGAATGTCTCTACCGAGACCAACACGAAACAAGAAACAAGAAACAAGAAACATATAGCGGTCAATGAAGCTGTAGTCAAAGGGAGTTATAGGGTGGCTGAGCTTAAAATTCACA
>CAYMIE010000013.1:0-13565 GCA_964390405.1 uncultured Gammaproteobacteria bacterium
TTATTTTGTTTGGGTCTGCTGCCAGAGGGGAATTTAAAATAGGTGTCTCTGATATAGATTTAGTAATTCAACTGAAATCAGGAGGAAATAGAAAAGCGATTGAGGACTATTCAACAGATATATTTTGGGATCTTGACGAAAAATATCAAACACAGTTTAAGCGTGTTCTCTCAACTGCTGAGCCTAAAAATTTTGGAGAAAAACTACTAAAGAAACTTGAGAAATCAACACATCTCTATGTCCCGATTTTTGTTATTCCTCATGGATGGTTAGACTGGCAAGGAGGTAGGATCCAAAAACCATCATGGAAACCCGTTGCATTCTTACTAATTACCCAAGTTATAATCTTTGAAAAATTCAAATATGAAGGGAAAATATTGTTTGGTAGAGATATTCGGCCGCTAATCAAGCCCAAAATAACTTTTTGGGAAAGGTGGAAAGCACTGCAAATCCCTTTTTACATATCGCTTTTTGCTCTTGCTATTTCACCATTGTTTTTGAAAAATTCTCTCAAATACGCAACAAAAGCGATTCTTTGGCAATTAGACAGCATACTAGTATTTTTAAATATTAGACTTAATGAAAAAGGGGAAAAAATACAAAGATTAGAAAATGAAGCCAAATCACAAATAGAGATTAATACTTTTGGTTTCTACCTCAAATCAAGCATTAGCCTAATTTCTAAGAAGGAATTAGATCTTTTTGAAAAAGCGATAAAGATAAAAACTAAAGAATTAGAGCTTACACATAAAGAATCCCGTAAGTTCATTTTTCAGGCTTTTTGGTTTATCCTGCGTACTAACTGGTCAATTTTAATCAAAAGATATATCACCCTCAAGAATTTGCTAAAAGTATTAATATTTTTCTTGGTTTTAGTAGTTATCGCTTATTTTTCTATTACTTACTACGCTTTATACAAATTAACCCATCCAAAACCAAAGCCACTTGAATTTAATCCTGAACAGATTAGTCAGGAATACGAAGACGTCAATTTTCCCTCCAGATTTGATAATCTAAACATCACAGGATGGTTTTTTAAATCCGGTCAATCGGAAAAAGTAATAATTTTGGTTTCCGGAAGCGACCAAAACCGGATAGACCCGGGTTACGGTTCAGATTTAGTAGCCAAAGACTTAATTTCCTATGGGTTCAATGTATTGTTATTCGATTTTAGGGGTAGAGGAAATTCTGATTACGCAATCTATTCAATCGGTGCATATGAAAAATATGATCTTGCAGGTGCTTATGATTTTCTAAAAGAAAAAGGATTCGCGGACAAAAAGCTGGGAATAGTTTCAATTTCCCTTGGTGCCGGAACATCGATTTTAGCTCTTCCCTTAATTCCAGAAGTTGGTGGTATTGTGCTTGATTCATCTTATTCGGATATCAATAAGTTAGTTGAGCGTGAACTTCCAGGCAGGTCAGGTCTTCCAAGGATTTTCTCACGGGGGATTAGCTTCTGGGCAAGAGTTGTCTATTCTATAAAATTTGACGAGATGATCCCAAAAAAAATTCTTAAAAATTACCCAGACAAAGAATTATTATTAATTCACGGCAACAATGATAAATACATTCCATTAGAAGATTCGGTAGAACTCCAAAGATCAAGTCCTAAGAGTGACCTCTGGGTGGTTGCAGAAGCGGGCCATGTCAAAGCTTACAAACAAAATCCTCAAGAATATATTTCCAAAGTTATTCAATATTTCGAAAGAAATTTACGGTGAGCTAACAGAATTTTTTATATTTTGCCAAAATACATCAAGTGCACTAGGTGAGTCTTTCACGCCCTGAACATCATTTATGCTTTGCGCTCCGCTAAGACATGTATTAGTATCAGGTTGTGTATTAGCCTCAATGGCCCGATTAGATACGGAATTCCAAACCCAATAATTCTCTGAACCAGCTAATTTCCCGTAAACTAATGATTCGGCATTACTCTTACAAGTAATATATTCATAACTTCCTCCATTTGGAGACTGCGGCATTTGTCGAAGGCCACCATCAACCAGCAAATCATCTAATCTATCAGGGTAAAAACCTTGGCCAGGTGTTGTGTAGTAAGCCTGAAGTTCTGTTGCAAGTGATCCTATGTCATTCTTAATTTGTGCATCTTGCGCTTGTTTGGTTCTTTTCTGCGTGTATTCATCAGTACCATCCAAAATTCTCTGCAGAGCCTCCTCAACTTTTTTATTTTCATCCGCAGAAAGTTCCTGAACATTTATAAAAGTATTAGTTATAAATGTTTGATTAGCTTGGGTCGTCGTCGTCCCAACTGTCTTAAGTGCCTTAAGATATCCTTGTGCCACAGTAACCCAATCATTCTCTATATATTCACTATAATTCGGAAATTTTGTCACATAATATTCAAACAACCCCATTATATTTTTAGGAACAATATAGAAATTGCTGCCGATTATTTGGGGTGCATTTGCAAATTGTTCTTGCCATTTTGAATCAGCACTCAATGGATTTTGTGTTGACCCGTTTTGGTCTATTAATTCACGCAGAACGTTTTCCGAAGTTCCAACCGAAAAAATAACCAAATTACCCACAAACGTAAATCTAAATCCATATACTTCTTCACCAAAATTAATGATTGGGTAGAAATATATATTGCTATTTTTATACTGTGTGATCTCAGGATCGAGCCGACTGAATGGTTTTTCATTACCATATGTATAAGTTACCACCACATTACAATTAACAGGAGGAGTATCTGAACCGGAATCTCCTGCTCGATTTTGTTCCGAACTCCAAACCCAGTAAGTTCCCGTATCTCCCGCAAGGCCATAAACAGCCGCCTCTGTTCTATCCAGACATGTTACATAGCCATATTCACCACCAAAAGGGTTAGTCGGTAATTGTTTTAAACCCCCAATATTTACCATTTCTTCCAAGTTAGCAGGGTAAACTCCTTGGCCTGGTGTTGTGTAATACGCTTGTAATTCTGTTGCCAAAGAACCTATATCATTTTTTAACTGAGATGAAAGAGATTGAATTTGTTGTTGTTTTATATAATCAATCATCTTAAATTTCGCAAGTTTTTCTTCAACCAATTTCGTGTCATCAACTTCAAAAACAGCTAACGCTTCCGGGGATTCACCATTTCTGCCGGGAGCAAAAACAAATGCAGATTGGCCAGTCATCCACGAAAGCAAATCGTCGTCGACATCTAAATTGAAAAATTCCTCAAATTGCTTTTTCATCTCTTCTATACCCTCTTTAGCTCTTTCAAATAACTCCTTCTGGTTTTTATCACTCGATTTATTAGCAGTATCATCAAGTTGATCTAATTGATCTTGTATTACTCCCCGAATATTTTTGACTTCAAAATATATGAGTGGCTCTTTACCATTAAATTTAGAAGGCAGTTTAGACGCGAGGGAACCACTTATTGTAAAACCATGTTTTAAACCTTGTTCAATTCGGGATTTATTAGTTAGTTGATAAGAAGAAAAGCCAACGCCATTATCTTCAGCAACAATTGTCAGGCCTCTTTTTACTGTAATCACATTATCACCCTCAGTCTCTCTTTTTCTTGTATCGTAGGTAGTATCACCTATTCCAAAAAATGTAGGTAACGCAGAAGTAGGAATTAAATTGGAAAAAGGATCCAAAACTTGCTTTTGATAAAATTTCAACAAATATTGGTCTGGAAAATGGCTTACAATTTCATTATGATCCTCATCGTCTTTTATGCTTTTTAATTTTTCATCTTTAGAATTAGTAATCAAATCTATAACTTTTTTAACATCACTTTCTTTGTCTGCAGCTACAATAAAATTACTAAGTTGTGATGCATAAATAGATTTTGACAGGGGAAGAGTTACTTGATAAGGCAATGCTCCTGTTTTAAATGTTTCTGTCGTTTCATTCTCGTCTTGAGTTTTTAGCTCAAAATATGCAAGTTCGGCGCTTCCATATGCTTCTTTAGTTGTTGTAATATTACTGTCCAGTTCTATACTTCCAAATTTTTCTTTTGCCTCACTATTTGATTTAAACTCCACGATATTTACTAATTGTTCCAAAGCATTAGTCCCTCTTCTTGGTTGTGGGGGGATTTCACCCAACCCACCAGGAATCGGACTAGGTGTAGGGTCAAGTTCATCGTCAGAAATTTTTGCCAGAAATATTTCACTCTCTACTAGATCTAGAATAGTTTTAAATGGATCTTTTCTAGTCCCCAAAATTTCAACTCTGTTTTTATCAATATATTCAACCATCTTTTCTCCCCCCGGGAATTTTTTCGAGAGTTCTAATAGTTGTTGAACTTGAGGGTGATTTTTAACTGACAAGCCCAAATAAAATTGAGTATCTTCAGGAATCAAGGTGTAATTTGTTACAGTTCTGTTAATAAAAAAAAGAAATCCGCCAACAGAACCCGCAACAATAACAATGATGAGAAAGATAATTACTAATAAAATTTTCTTGGAAAAATGTGGTAACTTAGGCATTCCTGATTTTCCCTGATCCAAAGCTGTTTCTTTAAACGGTGTTGGTTCACCCGCTGGTGTATTAGTGGCGTTGGCAGATGTTTGAAATGGTGAATTTGGTGGTGTATTACCAACCACAGTTTGGGGCTGAGGGACTGGAGTCAATTCAGGATCAGTGATTGTTTTATCCCCGATTTCCAATCTAATTCCATCGTAAAGCTATAGTTGTAAGCTGTCAACAAAATAAAATAGTGTATGCAACATAATTCCAACTGAAGTTGAAAGCCAGATCCTAAGACTGTTTAAGCTAATTGAGATGTTAGAATAATCTTGTGAAGAGAAAGGTATTGATATCGTTCGCGATAATATTGATATTTCTTATTTCAATCTTTATCTACGCTTTTATTATTAGCTTTAAAGTGGTTAAGCAAAATACGGACAACATTAATTCTAAGCTCAAAGAAAACTTTCAAAATATAGTCAGAATTCCAGACATACCGCCTTCGCTGAGAAGTTTCACAAAAACTGTCTACACATGGGAGATGATAACCAACGAGAAGGAAGTAACCACTGTCACATTTATCCACGATACCGCCTTTGATAGAAATATAAATAAAATATTTGCTGCTCTTGAAATGCCTCAAGGGCAAGATGCTAGTCTTTTTGTAAAAGTTATGCCCGCTGTTGTTTCCGACGCCCAGGCACTTTCGTCTGCTCAAGACCTAGAGCATACGTTTCTAGGCTCGAATGAAACTATTGGTTACAATAAAATTGAGCTATTCACAAAAGACGAAAATTCTACTCAGGTGACTAAAATAATTTGGGAATTTGAAAAAGAAAAAGCAGTAACTGGCAGCGAGGAATTTTATGAAAATCTTTATAAATACAAGGATTTTATCCTTAAAGCTCTTTACGCGATACAAAGAACAACCTTAATCATTCTTTCTCCCTAATTGGCGAAAAAACCCCTTCTGACAATCATTCCCTTGGGGTTTTTTCAACTGAAAATAGCGGCATTAGCCACCAATTTTAAACATTGTTGTGCCGCAAACAGGGCATTTTCCTTTCATAGCTGGTTTACCATTTTTCATGGTTACTTTCTCTGCATTTGGATCGTCTCTCTTTGCTCGACACTTTACACAATACATTTGAGCCATTCTTCTTGTCACCTCCTTTTGGGCATGAAGTTTAAATCTTTACAAGCTAATAGTTTCGAGGCTATTTAGGTTTAGCTAGGTTCAACCATAGCACAGGCTCGAAACCAAAGTCAAGCACGATTGAACTCAGGCTAGATCTCACTAGTAAGTTTAAAAAGTTATATTGCTTAAGCGCAAAATTAGTTGAAGTCCTATAATAAGAGAAGCCAGAGCTAAAATTCTAATAATTTCTTTAGGAATATAATTGTAGTTTTCATGAGTTATGATTGCTTTTTGAAGAGTTGAGGGTTTTTGAATTTCTGCTTCACTTGTGCCGCCATTGCCCCTAGATCTGTATACAGCAAGTCCCTCTTCGGAAATCGCGATTTTTCGTGCACTGGCTCTAATTTTTTTCTTTTTAGACTTAAATGGCATGTTTTCTATGCCTAATCTTATCACAATTTTCAAATTGTCAACCGTTGACAATTGATTAGACGGGTGGTAAAAGAAGGGAGTACTAAATTTGTCCAATATCTGGATGGATGAACCTAAGATTAGTCAATACATTATTTTGGCAATTGTCACGCTCACACTTTGGGTTTTAATCTTAAGTTTTTTGCTTATAAAAGCGGTTTCTCACTACAGAAAACTGGGAAAAAGCGAGAACATTAAAGATCTTGGTAATATATTAGAGAGGATAGTTAAAAGAGGCGATCTAGAAGCGCAAGAAATTTCTGAAATAAGAAGCGCTTTCGCGCGTCACAAAGATCTAGCCCTGAGTCACTTTAGCAAATACGCTCTCATAAGATTTAATCCTTTTGAAGAGTCGGGGGGTGACCAGAGTTTTACAGTTGCACTTCTGAACAGTAAAAACAATGGCATCATTCTTTCATCTCTCCATTCAAGGAGCGGGACGAGAATATATGCCAAAGAGGTTGTAGGAGCCAAAGCTCCCAACCATAAATTATCTAAGGAGGAAAAAGAGGCGGTAGAAAAAGCTGCTCGCCAGGTTTAAGACGTAACCCGGTTAGGCACGTCCGACGTGTCCAAAATATCAAATTGAACCTACCTAACTTCTTAAAAAGTAAAAAAATACAAATAGGAGGAGGCGCCATAGTTTTATACTTGGTGTCAGCAGGAGCGTCCTTTATGGTTTTCACAACAGTGCTATCAGGCCCAATTAACATCAATACCCCATTTGGTAAGCTAACGGACTTCACCTCCGGTAACGAGGAAGGTGTCAAGGATAAAGAGTGCCCGACTAATGGCGCCCTTTACACAAAAAGCAGGGAAGAAAAATGGCGAAATAGAAGACCTCTTGGAGTAATGGTAGAAAATCATGTGGATGCTAGGCCAACATCAGGCCTATCCAGAGCAGATATTATTTACGAAGCTGTAGCTGAAGGCGGCATTACCAGATTCTTAGTTATTTATTACTGCCAGGACGTAGGCGATATTGCCCCAATCAGGAGTGCCAGAACTTACTTTTTAGATTGGGTTTTGGAATATGATGCCGCTTATGCCCATGTGGGCGGTGCCAATACTTCTGGCCCGGCTGATGCCCTTGGACAAATTAGAGACTACGCAATTAAAGATATGGACCAGTTTGGTTTTGGATTTCCGACATATTGGCGAGGAACAGATAAGCTGGCACCTCACAACGTTCACTCAACCACCACCAAATTATGGGAAGCAGCAGAAGAGAGAGGCTTTGGAGTCAAAGACGAGGAAGGAAACCCTTGGGACAGTGAATTTGTCCAGTGGAAGTTTAAGGATGAAGTATCACTGGAAAAAAGAGGCGATCAGACACCTATCGAAGTACCGTATTGGTCACAGTCACCGGACTATACGGTTACTTGGCAATACGATAAAGCCGCGAATATATATAAGAGATTTCACGGAAGCGTTTCTCAAATGGATCCGGCTCCAGAACCGGATGAGCAATTAACAGCCAAAAACGTTATTGTTCAGTTTCAGACCGAAAGAAATGCCAATGATGGCTACCCAGACGGCCATCTGTTGTACGGCACTACCGGCTCCGGCCAGGCTCTCATATTCTTAGACGGAAAAGCTATCGAAGGACGCTGGCTTAAAGATTCAAGAACAACAAGGACTAAATTTTTGGATGAAAAGGGTAAGGAAGTTGAGCTTAACCGCGGTCAAATCTGGATACACACAATTCCGGTTGGCAACGAAGTGACCTTTTAAGTTATCTGTCTTGCGCAAAATTAGTAATTCTGCCCCAAATAAATTGATTAAAATTATCTAGGGCAATATGTTAATTGATATTCTTATCTCTAAAGTCCGTGTAAAAATCCTGGAACTTTTCTTAGGACTACCGGGTCAAAGCTACCACGTTAGGGAAATCGTCAGGCGTGTTGAAGAAGAAATTAACGCGGTCAGGCGCGAACTGGCTCGTCTGGAAAAAACGGGGTTTTTGCAGAGCGAATGGCGGGCTAACCGAAGATACTACTCCGTAAAACGGGAATTTGTGTTTCTCGCCGAGTTTCTCTCAATGGTCAATAAAAGCGTCGGCTTAGGGGGCGCCATTATTAAAAACAGGGCAAAACTCGGCAAAATTAGCTTTGCTATGCTCTCAGGATCATTTGTTAAGGGAAGGCCTTACAACCAGAATGAAATTGATCTGTTTGTAGTTGGCACCATTGTTTTGCCGGAACTGTCTCATATTATTAAAGAGGAGGAAGCAAGAAGAAACAGGGAAATAAACTTCACTCCCATGACCGATGAAGAGTTCAAATTCCGAAAATCCAGGCGCGACCCCTTTGTCTTAAATATTCTCGCTAGGCCAAGAGTTATGTTAATTGGCGACGAAGAAGAGCTCGTAAGAATGTAATAATCCCAATATGCCCAAAAATCCTCGAGTCGTTCTCCTGCTAATTATTATTTTAACTCTGGCTGCAGTTTACATTAACATTCCCAAAGTCAAAATATTCGGTATTGAAGTTGCTCACCCGCGCCTCAACTTGCAAAATTTTCAAAGAGACTTGGAACCAAAATTAGGTTTAGATTTGGCAGGAGGAGTTCAGCTGGACATGTCGGCAGACATGGCAAATATTGAAGAAAAGGATCACCAGAGTGCAATAGAATCAGCAAAAAACATTATCGAAAGTCGAATCAACTCGCTCGGTGTTGCCGAAAGCAATGTTCAAGTGGCAAAAAGCGCTGGCAAATATCGCTTAATCATCGAAATCCCAGGAATTACCGATGTCGATAGTGCAGTTTCAATTGTAAAAAAAACTGCTCACTTAGAATTCCGCACGTTAAAAGCGGACGCACCACCGGAAGCGACATTATCGGCTCTTCCCGAAAACTTCCAGAGCTCAACTCTTACGGGTGGTGATCTTAAGCTTGCCCAAGCCGCTCCTACTCAAGCTAGCCAAAGTATTAAAGATCCAGGTTATGTAGTTAATCTCCAGTTCACTGAAGAAGGAGCTCAAAAACTCGAACAAATAACCACCGACAACCTGCAATTGCCCATGGCCATGTTTTTGGATCTTGAGCCAATCTCATGGCCGCCTCCGATTATCCAATCGATTATTTCCGATGGCAATGCCCAAATCACCGGCAGCTTTACGGCAGACGAAGCTAGAGAATTAGCTATTCAGCTGAACGCAGGCGCCTTGCCACTGCCACTGACAATCGAAAGACAAACAAGAATCGGCCCGACAATTGGCCAGGAGGCAATCGATAAAAGTATTGTGGCAACCGCCTTAGGTATTGTTTCTGTAGCCATTTTTATGATCGCCTACTATCGAATTTTGGGAGTTTTCGCAGTTGCCGCACTGCTTATTTACTCGCTAGTTGTTTTTGCAGTTTTTAAAATTATTCCAGTTACCTTAACTCTTGCCGGCATCGCCGGATTCATACTCTCAATCGGCATGGCAGTTGATGCCAACGTCTTAATTTTTGAAAGAATAAAAGAAGAACTTCGAACTGGAAGTCCTAAACACGACGCCTTTTTTACAGGTTTTGATAGAGCATGGACTTCAATTAGAGATTCCAATGTTTCATCACTGATTACAACCGCCATTCTTTTCAATTTCGGTAGCGGTTCTGTTCGAGGATTTGCGCTCACTCTTGCCATTGGAATACTAATTTCCATGTTTTCGGCAATTACCATCACCAGAAATTTCCTGAGAGTATTTTGGGTAGGCAAAATATGAACATAATTAAATACAAAAACTGGTTTTTTGCATTCTCACTGGCGTTAATAATCCCAGGGGTAATAGCTCTTGCCACTTTTGGTTTAAAGTTGGGGATCGATTTTTCTGGCGGTACTCTTTGGGAAGTTCGAATATCAGAAGGTCGAACTATTAACAACCAAGACTTCCAGAATTTTTTAAATCAGGAAGGTGCCCAAGTCTCCTCAGCTACCAACACTGCTGAAAACTCAATCTTAGTTAGAATGCGAACGGTGGACGAAAATCAAATAAACCAAATTCGCAAAAAAGTAAACGAGCAGTTCGGCAGCGTAGAAGACCTAAGGCTTGAAACTGTTGGTCCAACGATTTCTAAGGAACTAACAAATAAAGCAGTACTTGCTGTTTTTCTTGCCACAGTCGCAATCGTTTTCTACGTAACATGGGCTTTCAGAACAGTTCCCGCTCCGACGTCGTCGATCGCTTTTGGCTTTTGTACTATTTTTGCGCTCCTTCACGATATTTTAGTTGTTGTAGCAGTCTTTGCAGTTCTCGGCAGATTTTTCAACGTAGAAGTAGATACATTATTTATTACAGCCCTGCTGACAGTTATTGGTTTTTCAGTACATGACAGCATAGTAGTATTTGACAGAATTCGCGAAAATTTAAAAAAGCATAAAGAACAAAATTTTGAATCTGTCGTCAATAATTCTCTTTTAGAAACGATGGCAAGATCCCTCAATACATCTTTGACAGCCATATTTGTACTGATGGCACTTTTACTTTTTGGGGGCGCGTCAATCAAAATTTTTGTGTTAGCGCTTCTAGTCGGAATTATCACCGGAACTTACTCCTCTATTTTCACTGCAGCCCCACTTCTGGTAGTCTGGCATAACTTCCGAAAGAGATAAGAAGTAAGAATCTTCCTCTTGACTACTGACTAAATAGTCAGTACCATGTTTGTGTGGATAATCAATCGATACTGACAACAAGGCAATCACAGACACTCAAAGCTATATACAAATCTCTTAAAGATTCAGGCTATCCCCCGACACTTGCAGATCTGCGTGAGAGACTAAATGTAGCCTCTAATCAAGCGGTGTTAGATTTGCTCCATATACTTGAAAATAAAGGTTTTATAAAAAAACAAGAAGGTATGGCCAGAGGAATAAAAATACTTAAAAAAGGTTTTAAAGCTCTTTCACTAAAACCAATTATATCCTACGTAGGTATAAGTCCAGCAGGTCCATACAGTGAAGCAGTTGAAGATATTCAATGGGTATCTTTAGGCAATACTGATGGTGGAGATATGCTTATAAGGATAAAAGGAGATTCAATGAAAAATGCTGGTATTAATAACGGAGATATGGTTTTAGTCAAGAAATCAAAAGAGTTCAAAAGCGGCGACATAGTCTTGTCAAGAAATGATGATGAAGTTACAGTTAAACGTTTTATTCATGATGATGGCAAAACTTACCTTAAGGCGGAAAACCCAAAGTATAAAAATATTCCTATTTATCCTGACACAAGATTAGTTGGCAAGGTTGTAAGGGTATTTAGCAGACACAAAAATGGACAGGGATATAACAGTTAATATTATTAATAAAATTTTTCGCAAACCCGATCTTCAATTCGGTCTAACGGAATTTGAAAAAACAAAACCATCAGAAGTATTAAGCATATTTGAAAAAGAAAAAGGAAAATACTATTGAAAATGTTTTAAAAGAGATAAGGATCTTTTGGTTTGGAACGAGGAAAAACAAACAGGTGCACCAGAAGAAATTGTCCGTCAGCTTTGGCTAAATAAACTTCAGAAAACTTTTAATTATCCACTTGCCCGAATTGAAGTCGAAAAATCTATTAGTTTTGGCCGTGAAGTTCACGAAAAGGCAGCGGATGTTGTTGTGTATAAAGAAGATAAAGAAACACCGCAAATTGTTTTGGAGGTTAAAAACCCGGAAGCAAAAGATGGCTTGGAACAAGTTAAAAGTTATCTTAACGCTCAAGGTGCGCCAATTGGTGTTTTATCAAATGGCATAACAAAAGTTATTCTATATCGTAGGTACCCTGATCAATTTGAAAATACCCTAAGAGAGATTCCACGTGTTGACCAAACGATAGAAGATGTTTTACAGGAAGAGCTTACTCTAGATCAATTAGAAACCAAGTACGATTTGGTAAGAATAATCAAAGTCTTGGAAGAATTGGTTCTTGCCGGAGCAGGTGTTGATTCTTTTAACGAAATTTTCAAATTAATTTATGCAAAACTTTACGACGAAAAATACGCTAGAGACAGAGAGGGAAAATTATTATTTCGCCAATCAGCTGAACCACGAGTTACCTACGACAACATGAACAGACTTTTCGAAAAAGCAAAAGAAGAATGGCCTGGAATGTTTCTATCTGGGGAAGTTATAGAACTTTCACCTTCTCATTTGTCTGTATGTATTGGGGAGCTAGAAAAAGTAAAACTTCTCAACGCAGATTTAGAAATCATCGATAGGGCTTTTGAATATCTTCTTCCGGACGTAGCCAAAGGTAAAAGAGGGCAATATTTTACGCCGCGCCATGTAATAGACATGGCAGTAAAGATGCTTAATCCTAAAAAAGATGAATTTATAATCGATCCTGCTTCAGGTTCAGGGGGATTCTTAATTCATGCTATGCAATGGGTTTGGGATCAACACATGGAAAATCTTTCCAAGGAAACAAAAATAGAATATGCAAGAAGTCACTTATACGGTATAGATTTTGACGATAAGCCTGTCAAGATTTCTCGTGCCTTAATGTTAATTGCCGGCGATGGTCGTTCACATATATTTAGACTTAATTCATTAAGCCCAAAAGAATGGCAGGGTGAAGATACAGAAAAAGAAAAGGCAAGATCCGAACTGCGCCCGCGTTTATATAAATTTGGAAGTTATGACAAAGATAATGAAAATGAGGAAAATTTCCGCTATTTCAACTTCGATGTACTTTTAACAAACCCTCCATTTGCAGGTGAAATTATAGATAGAACCGTACTAAATAACTTTGAACTTGCCAAAAACGATAAAGGTAAACTCCGCAACAAAATGGAGCGCCACATTTTGTTTGTGGAAAGAGCGTTAAGTCTTATAAAACCGGGCGGACGATTAGCAATAGTTCTTCCTCAAGGAGTACTTAATAACACCAACATGCAATATATCCGCGAATTTCTTTTTGAAAAGGCAAGAATTTTGGCAGTGGTTGGGCTTCACGTCAATACTTTCAAACCTCACACTGGCACAAAAACTTCTGTTTTGTTTTTACAGAAATGGGCAGAAAAAGAAGAACCACCGAAAGATTATGTAATTTTTATGGCTGTATCCAAAAAAAGCGGAAAAGACAATAGTGGTGATTATGTTTACAAAAAAGACGAAAATGGAGAAATAGCTTTTGATACAAAGGGAGGTAAAATCCTCGACCACGACCTCGACGAAATCGCAGATAAATTTATAGAGTTTGCCAAAAAAGAAGGATTTAGCTTTTGGAGGTAAAAATGAACTTGATTAAGGAGGTACTACTTTTTATTTTCTGTCTTCCTTCCTATATAACCCGGTTTCTAAAGGGTCTTAGGATTTTCAGTGAGTCGTATTCACAACTTCTTAAGGCTTGGGAGGAAAACGAGAGGGTCTATAAAAGTACTGATTTAGGTAAGCTTAAAGATCCAAACAAAACTACAGAGTTTGTTAAAAACAACAGGAACGAAGCTCTCAGATTGTTAAGGGAGCACGAAAAGATGTTCAACCAGCTCTTTGGTATTTTTATTGCTACGGCGGCATTAATAATTTCCCTTGTTGCCCTAATCTTAAAAT